>CAMDKS010000004.1 GCA_945900755.1 Bdellovibrio sp. ZAP7 | reverse complement strand
AGTTGTTCCTTTTTGAGGCCAAATGGAAATTTTCCGTCTAAGTGTTTAAAGGATTGTGGGGAGTGACCATGCATCTCGGCGGGAGTGATGTAGCGAGACGTAACTGGGCTACGATCGAATGGGGCATGAATCTGCAGAAGCCAATCCTTGTGACTCCAAAAATCGAGCCACGACATGTCGCCCCACTCGAATGCCCGACGAAATGGGCTGTGGGGCGGGGCCTCTATTCCGAAGAAAGTGATGCTATCATTTTTAGGGCCAATCGAGCCGACTTTCATAAGCAAGACTGCAGAAAGATCGGGAGTGTCGGTTTCAAACGCATCAGCAACGGTAGGAACGTCGAAAGGCTCGGGGGTTCGCCAGGCTGCAAAGGCGCTGAAGGCCCATGTCGGAGGAACAGGATTTCTAGATTTATAATCGGCCATAATCTAACTCCATCAAACGCAGCAAACTTATTATCAAACATGAACGATCATGCCGCAATTTCTATCGGCAGGCGGCGCTGAATATTGAAGTATGACGCAGTGATCCGTTTTGGCGGCGCGGCTAATTTTTGACAAAAAGATCCTTAAAATCAGCATGTAGCGCCCTCAAAAATTCTTTAGGCACGCCACTAAAAATCCTGTAGTGCAAAGTGCCTCGGCCCTTCATGGTTCTCACCTCTCCAATTAAATCGCGATCTGAGGACCACTGCACGCTGGTATCGGGGACGAGATCAATGACGGAAAGAATTTGCTTAAGTTCACAAATAGCCATCAGCATGCTTTGATTGGCAATCGAGCGTTTATAGGATCTATTTTCGTTTACGGCCACTGAGACGGAAATCCTGTGATAGCAGAGAACTTTGCCACTATGGATGGCAAAATCCGGTGCGGAACCAATCGTCATTTTCTGGGTGATCATCACGAGAGCCTCGTCCAAAATACGAAGGTTTTACGTGAGTCACTCAAGGCCTGTCAATCCGTCAGCCACTGGCGTTGATTACAGAAACGTCATATTACAACGTTAAATTGGCACAATAGACGATGGAAATAATTTTGATGCCGTCAGTCATTGACCTGCTAAAAGAATATTCTACGCCGCCTCGTTCAAAAACCGGTGCCCATATTTGGCCATAAATTTCTGGTAGTCTGCTTCAGCCAACTCTCGCTTTTTCTTCGTCAGCTTGGTCAAAAAGATATGAAGTATCAAGATCCCTGGAAACAGCAGAAATACAGACGCCTCGCGCAATCGAAGCCAGGACCAAATTGCGGCCCCTTTGCTTTTTTGTCATTTAGGCGGCAAATCTTTCAGATTCAATTTCGCTGCGAGGTTCATCCAAACATCCGGAGGACACATAGCTTTGTGCCTTACCATCAGATCTGGGTGATTGACCCCAATTTCTGAAAAGAGAATGGCAGTATAGCAATGCCATTCCTGGGTATGAGTTTTTTCACCTAAAAGTTGAAGTGTGCCAAGCGCTGAGCTCGGTAAACTAGCTTGGTAGTACAGTTCCGCCAGTCTGATTTGGCTATTGGGATCAGTAGCTTCTTGAAGGGACTGAATTTCTGCGGCAAACGGCTCGAGAAAATGATTCCGTGCGCTCTCCGGAACGGAATGTTCATCGAAAGCGGAAATAAAATCGAAAGTTTTCAAATCCGTTCCATTCCATTTTTGAAAAAGCCACGGAGCCTGCATTCCTATGCTGCTTGTGATGACTGATATAATAATCACTACTTTCATCCAGAGGTGTACGCCAACTCTGTCAAACCAATCGTAGCTAAAGAGCGCCATAAGTGGCATCCATGGCACCATATAGCGCCATCCATAACAAGAGCCTCCATAAGAATGGGCTGCGTCAAACGTAAAATAGAGACATAAGCCAGTTATGGGCACCAAAATGGCGAGGGTTTCTGGCCTCTTGGTATTGGATTTTAGATTTTGAATCATCGGGATGAATCCCAAAATCAGCGCCAAGGAATGGGAAAAAACACCCTTAAAACCAACAGTCCCCTGCCAAAAAAAGCTTAAAATGGAGGAAGGAGTTAGAGCTCGCCAGCTAACGGCGCCGACCATATACTCAGCTTTCTGTACGCTACCAGGATAAAAATAATTGGCTGTTTGCATTTGGAATGGAAGCCAACTTCCCGCAACCTGCCAATAGATGAGCATGGTGATGGCAAGCGGAAGGGCTGCCGCTAAACCAAAAAACAAAACTCCGCGCAAGTAGCTCCGATGATACGTCCAAAAACATAATGCAAAAAAACCAATCCCAAAAAAAGCATTCGCAGGATCAAAACTAAGGCCGAGCCCCAACAAAAGTCCTGCGATTCCAAGACTGCCACTTTGTAATAGTACGAAAGACCCTAGCAAGGCCGCGGCCGCGGGTACATGGCTGTTAAACACCAAGGAGTAAGGGAGAATCAAGGTTCCGAATGTGGCCGCCAAAGTGGTCCACAATTGAGCCTCGGAACTGTTTGGGCCTGGAGTCTTCGACAAATAATAAAGCTGCAGAAAATAAAATATCGAAAGTGCAGGTAGTAGAACTAGGAAAAAAGTCAGGAGCTGATAAATAATTGACAGATGCTCTCTGACATCCAAGCCTATGCTGTGCAGCACAAAGTAAATAGCGGCCCCCGCCACGGCAAGTAACGGAGTTTTATCAGAGTAGTATTTCCCGGTCCCGTCTGCGCTACTGAGTCGAATTTTGTCGCAGGTCGCCACGAACATTGAATCGGAAATCTCCATCGTTTGGCGAGCGACCAAAGAGTCTATGGTGCCAAGACGCGAGGTGTCGCCACAGCTGAGGGGAAGTGTCTTCGCAAAAAGTAGCCACAACACCAAAAATACCAGACCCGGAATGAGCGCCATGAGAGGCACCGAGCCAATAGGTTTGCGCGAAACTGGTAACTTTGACTGTTGCTTTATTTGTTTCATGGTCATGATTTTACCACAGAAGGGCCCCTCGTGTGGATGAAATGATGGGGACTAAATGAATTTCTTCAATCTGTGGATTTATTTTGTTTCGTCTGCTTCAATTAAAAAGCTGCGTGCCGTTTTTTGAACCTCTGGGGATGGGTCTTCAGCACCTAATTTCATTAGGGAGGCCGTGACGGTAGGATGTTTTAGGCGATTTTTCCATACGATCCGAATAATGGAACTTCGAATCATTGGGGATTTTTCTTGAGAAAAAATCGCGGCCAATTTGGTTACGTCATTAGCATCAAGACTGCAGTTAATAAGCCCGTCGGAGGCGACATAGCGCACATGCTCGTCAGCATCGGTGGCTATGCCGTTTAAAATGAGGTCCCGAGCACCTCTGGTCCCGATTTTTCCGAGCCCCAAATAGGCGTCCCCTCGCAAAATTGTCGAAGGATTGGAAATGACTGAGGTCAGCGACTCAACGCTGCTGGCAGACATTGTATTTCCCAATGCGATAACGGACGCAGAGGTATCTTGTTCGCTACGGGCGCCCGCCAAGGATTGCTTCAACTCACGAATGATTTGCTCGCGTCGCGGCTCGGCCTCTGCGGACATATTGCTAACCATATTTCCGAGAGCTAAAAGAGCCGTCGATTTTGTGGTGCTGTTGGTGGTCGCCACCGCCGCCGCATTTCTGACGCTGTCTTCAAGTTCTGGGGAAGGATTTTTCACTAAGCCGGTTACAGCTAAGATGCTATTTACCTTTAAGACGTCTCCATGGCTATTCGCAAGGGCCTCTGCAAGACCCTTTTGAGCCTGTGGATGCCCAACTTGATAGAGTGCTCCGAGTGCGAACACAAATGAGTCGGAGTCACCACCCGTTCTTTTTAAGATGTCTACAAAATCCGATGTGCTTTCAGGGTGTAAAAAAAGCCAGGCGTATAGTTTGTTCACCAGTTCAGAGGTGTTCTTCTTTATAACAAATTTTTTGCCATCGTTGTCTCGCTCGGAGAGTAGCCCCTCCAACTGCTCCAAAGTGGAGTCACCGAGAACATTTTTTTGCATCTTACGTTCTGTTTCTGGGTCTGTTTGGGGCAACTCTGCATCTATTTTTCGTAATGAACTGGATGGACTTCCGGCTAAAAATGGCATTAGCTTGGATTGAGGGTCGGGATTTTTAGAGAGCAATGCAGTGATGTCTGTTGACCAGGAGGCCACTTTTTTTCCAGACTGACTTAGTTCCTGAAAGGTTTTTCCGGCAAAGCTGTTTATTCGTCCGTTTATGGAGTCAAAAATGACCGTGTATTCACCTTTACTCGCTATTTCCAGTTCCGAGCCTTCTTTTGCTGTGTATTGTCCTAAAGTCTTTTTAATTGTAATGATTCCGTTGGAGTCAATGTCGTCCATTGAATACAAAACCTCATGCACTCCATTGCCGTCTGTCTCCTTGCATTCCCAACTTAATGTTTGAATAGGTGCCGAGGGCAAACATAACTGAAAAATAGTAAAAAACTCTCGTATGATATTTCCCGACGTTTGAGAAAGATCCGATTGGACCTCTACCCCACTAAAAACACCTGCGAGGCTGTTTTTAGCAATAAATCGATGGTTCAACTCAAGCTCTGCGAGTTTAGACAAGCTCGAGTTGTTCTGATTCTCAACAGCCATCACCACTTTTGCGCTAGTGAATTGGCCTATTCGTCTTAATATGGTTTTGGGAGCAGCAATGCTGTCGTCAGGAGCCTGCAGAATCAGACCGCCAGTGACTTCTACATTCATTTTTTGAGTTGATTTCTTGTCAGACGATGAAACCATCAGGCTACCAGCCACGTCAATCTCGCCGGTGTTTCGGTAACTAATATTATAAAAAGTAGGCTGCTCTTTGAAGTTCCAACTAATTTTTGGCAGCATGGCGGAATTTCCGAAATTCGAAAAAAATCGACTCTGTTGTCCCTTAAAAAATAGGGCAATCATGCTAAGGCTTAATAGTGTTACAAACCCGATTTTTGAGATTTTCATTTTCAACTTTAACCTTTTGACAAGTCTCTGGCGCTTTCGCGCCAGAGACTAATTAATGACCCATTGTATCAATTATACCTTTAAGTTTATCACGCACAATCTGCAGAAATCCAAGAGACTCATTTATTGATGGCTCGATGTTGTTTTCTGATGCATTTAACATCGTCACAGCCTCTGCCATTGACTTCCCTAACTCTTCATCGGCGTTTACGTCGTCGTAGTCTTCCTTTAGTGGGGACCCAGTTAGTCTGTAGCCATTTTTGTCGACTAGTTTGTTAAAGCTCCACAAAACCTTCGGCCCATTATTGCCCCCAAGAGTCATGCCCTCCCAATTAAAGAGCGTGAGGCGCCACTCCTTTAGGTCAAATGGTGGGATGGATAGGGTTGGTACATAAGCTCTAACATACGCGAAAAGTTCTCCTGAAAGCATCGTCAACAAATTTGTTGCCTTTACCCCAGTATTCAATATCGGGGTCCCAGATGTTTTATCGAATTCTAAACCCATGTCCGCGCTTAATTCTAGCGTCTCATTGACAAGAATTAACTTGCCGCCTACCCCTACGCTAGCAATCTCTACTGTAGCTTCGCAAGTAGCAAAGGCATCAGCTTCAGCGAAGCCTATAATCGTTGCGGCTCCACGATTGCCTACAAGGCCAATGGTCCAATCATACCCCAATATACCAGCGACGCCGATTGTAGCTTTCATTGGTACTGGACCAACCGCAAATCTATAATCTTGGCTGGCGCGTATAGACTGTCTTCGTGGTGCGTCAGCATCAGGTGCGGAAATCGAGATGTGTTTGTCCAACCACTCGTGAGTATAAATTGTTTTGCCGATCACCGAGAATAAAATCGTTGCTTTAGATTCTGACGTCAGGCTGCGGACAGCATAAGCCTTAGCGTCAAGTAGTTGTTTTTCTTTTTTTAGCATGGTGGCCACAATGTTCGTGTCAACGGTGCCTTCGATTTTGCTAAGATTAATTCCTGCAGATATACTTGCTTTACCGGCGACTCCAATAGTGTCATTGTCGACCATATTTAAAGTCCATTCTTTTTGTACTAAACTGTGCAACTCGTCATAGGGCTTAAGTACAATCGCTTGAACTGGGGGCCTGCTGTTAATCAAGGGTAGGGGCACGCCAGCTTTGATGGCTTTTTTGTAAAGGGCGGCTAATTCATCCTTGATCCCGTCGGAGGCTGCATTGGCTAGGTCTGCCTTCAATTCTGCTGGAGTGGGAAGCTTGCCCATGATGCTTTTGTCTTTATCTTGAGTCGCTTTTTTAGCTTCTTCGCCTTTTGCTTCAAGGCTTTGGAGATTGACTACTATTTCCGACACTGCGCCAAGATCTTTGCCAATGCTCTTAAGTGAGAGGCCGTCTGCGTTTAGCTTTGCCTGATATCCATTTAGAAGACTATAGTATTCCCCTGCTTTTATTTCTGTTCCGTTCGGCAGTTTGATGATCGTGTCTGCAGAAATTGGCAGACCAGTGTGTGGATCCGCCATTGCAAACGGCTCGTTAAGTGGCGGTAGGCTAGTCGTCTTTTTAGTAGAACCGTCTAGATTAATTTCTCTCGTCTCATGTTCTGAGACTCCTGGTTCCGCTGCCGGCTGTGCAATCAATGATTCGGCATACAAAGCTAACCCGACCAGTGCAAAAGTATTTTTTAACAACATGTTACAACCCTCCATTCTGAAGTAATCCACCAATTTCCATTGAATCCAATGCCATTTCAAAAGCCTTCAATCCTTGTCCTGTCAGTGACAGTATTTCGCTGGTTGGCACTATTGAAATCCATTGGTACGTTTCACAATTGTAAATGGTCGGACGAGACCCTTCGCATTCACTTTTAGCACTCGAAATCCGTTCTTCTGAAGATTCGGCCACTAGTTTTGGTATGTTATAAGTACCGTCCTTGAATTTGACGGCCGAGCTTTGAGCCTCAGCTGTCAGACGATCAATTCTTGCCTGAGCACGCGCGATATATTCTTGGGTCGCTCCAGACCCGCCCATTGAGGACTTTATCTGCAATGATTTTGCAAGCAGCAATGGCAAGCTGTCTTCGACTGCGTACACACGGCCATTGGAAACTGTTCCTTGGAACCTGAGGTAGTCTCTTTGGAATTCCACCTCAAATGGTGTTAGTAATTCTTCTGCGTCAAACATCGCTGTCGCCATTGCTTTTGCTTCGTTCAATTGTGCGATGTTGGCTGCGATATAAACGGAAACGAGCTTTACCCTCATAGCCTTGGCCAATTGCACGCCGGAGGCTTTCAGTTTTTCCGCATGAGTTTGTGCTCCACTGGATACGGACGATGCCATCACCTTCAAATTTGCTACCGCTGCATGCAACGCCTGATTTTGACTTTCATATCCCTCGACAACATAGTCAATGACTGGGACTGCGGCTAACTTGGCCTGAACACTTGTATTCTGTTGGGCTAAATCTTCTTGAATCGACTTGATTTCTCCGAGTAAAACCAACTGCGATTGTAATTTCACGCGAAGTTCCCTGTCGACTTGTTGAATCGGTTTGGTTGCCGCCGAGGATAGGTAGGTGTCCATTTCACCCCATTGATTGACCCATTGGAGGGATTTTTCGGAAAGGCGGGTGGACACCTCCAACATTCCTTTACTACCAGTAATCGCATTGCGGGACCCTACGTACACTCGGCTTGTTTCTCGAGTCTTAGCGGTGGCGTCGATCTTACGGCCATACGACATGCTCGAATCGCTTTTTAGGCGCGCAGAGTTCTTTGGCTTTTTTCCGCAGGATGGCGCTACAGCCATTGATGTTACGACCCATAGGAGGGGTAGCCATCGTTTGGATTTGGTGTTCGAGAGGATGTTCATTGTTTACAATCTCCATTTTTTTCACTGTGAGGAATCATTAGAAGTACTTTTTACTCGAGTCCGTTGTTGACGAACTTAAGGGTACAATTGCAAATGCAAGTTGTAGGCCAACCGGATCGCCAGCATAACGCCATGGAATTACTAGTTTTTTCTGTGCGCGTGTGGACCCGCCTCTGGGAATGACCTGATCTCGGTCACGGATGACCGGATGCTGGCCAAAAACGGCCCAAGCTTGGTCACGTGTTCGTGGAGTGTGCTTTTCTTTGATGTGAAAATTTGTTTTTTGGTGAAGCAACGAAAAAAAAACGGCCCCCTCGATCGGGAGCCGTTAATTTTTTTAGTCGTGGATCAACGCTTAGAGCGCAGGAGTGATTTTTAGAGTTAGGGCACAGTTGGTGTCGTGGTCAAAGCGAAATGACGAGGTCACCCCTGGAACTACATCCTTTATGACGAGTGCCCCCACTCCCGCCAGTGTAAATGTTTCCGATTTACCGAAATACAGGCGGTGGTGAGCTCCGTCACCAATACTAATCTCGATCTCGGACAGATAGGAACGGCCTCCCATGAAGCAGGGAAGATCATAAGTGACCTGCCACTTTACCGAGCTTCCCGTATCTGGTTTTAACTCGCCGCCTGTAAGGCGGCAACCAGCAAAGTCATTATCGCAAGCAAGGCCTCCCACCTCAGTAGACGACGGGGGTAAAGACGCGGTCACAGGCGCAGCAGGAGTCGGTGCAGCTGGCGCAGCAGGAGTCGGTGCAGCTGGGGTCTTGTTGCTGGGGTCTTTAGCCGACCATGGGGCCCGCATGCCGCAGCCCGACAGAGTCAATGCTACAACAGCTGAGAATACTAGAGTTAATTTACGTTGGAATTTCATGGTTAGAGCCTCAATAATTGGATTGTTAGAATTGGAAGCTGGCAGGTCCAGCTCGGTGGAAGTATATCATAATTCACAGTAATGTCAAGTTATTTTAATGTATTTTAACATTTTTAAAATCGTTCCATAGTTGATTTAGTTCAATTGATCCGAAGCTTCAGCTAAGCAGCTGTTTATTGATGCAACCAGCGAAGCTTCCCACGGTGTGAGTATTGCCAAAAGGGCGTTCGCTTGGGGGATGTAGGTCTCTTCGATCGTTTTTCGGGCTAGAAGATACGGCGCAAGAATCTTTTCTCGAGGCTTGTTGTCCAGTATCAATTGAAGTTGATTGGCCTTGATGTGATCCATCTGCCTGCTGCTGGCTCTTAGGCTCACGATTTGTAGCTCTAAGATTGATTTCGTTGCTGGGCTAGGACTTTCAATATAGATGTCTAGGAAAGCTTCAACGTCCCGACGACTTGCATACATTGCTAAGTTGTCGTTAATTCCCTGTTTGATTCGGTTTACTTCCAGCGTCCACGTCGAGACTTGCTGAACCGATGGTACGCCGGTCCAGCTCAAAGTTAGGCCACACCCGGTGCCGTGATCAAAGCGAAATGATCTGGTAGCAGCGGGGTGTACATCAATAAGCGAAAGTGGGCCCTCTCCTGATACTTCAAGGGAAACATTGCGCCCACCGAACACCATCCGGCGCGCCTCATTGCCACTGCGTATCTCAATCGTGGACTCATATGCACGGCCCGTCATGACGCACGGCATGTCGTAAACGACCAGCCAAGTCATGTGGATGCCCGGAGATGGAGCAAGATCTGCACCCGTTAATATGCAGCCGGCCATATCACTGTCACAATTGAGACGGCCACTTGAGGTTTGTGAATCTGTCGCCTTGATCGTGGAATCATGGGGCGATTGGGTCGAGCAACCCACGACGAGCAGGCTAAGCGTAGCTTGAAAAAATAGTTTCATTTGTTTTGTCTCCTTGTTACAAAATTTTTAATTGAGGCTTTGATTTCATTTTTTGATATGTTGAATTTGCGCTTGAACTTTATGACCGCATTGAATTTTCTTGAGTCAAGGACAAGGGTTATCAATCATGCCATCCGGCGATGACGTGGGTGTTGTATACTTCCACTTCGCCTTCACGGCGATGCCGAGTTGTAGGGCCATCATTATTTGGATTTGCCTTTGTGAAAACGCGTATTTCAAACGCGTTTAGGTTGCCGCTCCAATCGAAGGAATCAAGGCTGATCCGCTGCCTTTCCAGACTCCCATTCCATTCCACCGTTTTTTGTGCGTATACGCGCCCGTTCGCATATAAATCTACTGTTACATTTCCAGAGTCTGGAATTAGAAATTCGGTCCATTCGCATACGAGGTCGTGGTCGCGTGCTCTGCCAGTACAACTCTTATAGTTTACATAATCCCAGGCCCGGGTGCGTAATTCGACACTCACTTCTGCATGACCGCCAGACGCATAGATTGTTTTGTATGGACCAAATACTACCACTCCGTCGACCCTCGGACCCTGGTAGTGACCTGCCGTACCGATTTGTGAGCTGAAATCTTGTGGGTACATATCGAATACCCCGCCATTTCTAAATCCGAAATAATCCTTTGTAGTTGAACTCGACGTCTTATGACCACAAGAGCTAAAAGCTGAGGTAAGCATCACCATTATCAAAAGTACACGCATAATTTATTCTCTTTTAAACGAAGTTAGTCATCACAAGCCTTCTAACAGTTGTGATACCGCCGATGTCCTACACCGTGTAAAACGAATGTCGTCGATGTTTAGATTAATGCAATGCGTGTGCCAACCTAAAACCAGAGGACTTTCAAGTGTGACTCTTCACTTCAATTGCGAGAAAATTGACTCGTAACTAACAATATTGATTGAATTAATAGCTGGCGCAGAATGGCTGACGAACATCAATGACGCGAGCCTCGGCAAATAATTCTACCGCACTTGGCGACCGAATTCTGGCCAAAGCTACTGGATTCTGGTCGAAAGTGGCCCAAGCCTGGTCACAGGCCAATAAATTTTAAAACAGCTTGCCGCGCATCTGAGCGATCTTCATTAAAAGCTCCGACGTGAAAATTTCCATCAGAGATCAGAATGCGGGTGGTGGCATCTGGAAGTGCATCATAAAGCAACTTTCCTGCTTCAAGCGGCACCACGGGATCATAGCGATCATGAAAACCGAGGACTGGCACCATAATTTGAGAGGCTACGTCTATAGGGTCTTCGTCCCCGCTCAACAAAATCCACGGCAACCACTGAAACGGCCAAAAAAGCCACGCTGAAGCCATCTTCATTCGAGCGATACCTCGATATGAATGGAATGTACTCTCCAAAACTATACCGTCTAATTTCACGCCAGATTTCACGATTGAAGGGATCGACACTGCACCACCCAAACTTTGTCCAATGACAAATCGCTTGTGGTCTGGAAACTTTTGTTCAAACCACTTCAATGCTGCGACTCCATCCTCAATCAATCCACTGCGGCTGGGCGTTCCTGTTGAGCCATCATAACCTCGGTAGTCAAACGTCACCACATCGACACCCGCCTCTGCCAGCCATGCTACGGAGCGAAAATGAGTCGACCGGTTTTCCGCATTCCCGTGAAACTGCATGACCGCAACAAGACGCGCCTTGGGGGCCGTTGGCATAATATGCCATGCGTTTAATGTGACCTTTGCATTTACAGGGATCATAACTTCCGTGTACGCAAGATGAACCTTGTCTGGGGTCATGTAAATCTGAGCACTCGGAAAATAAAAAAGATGATTACAACTTGCGCTTATTAACGCCACTAGAGCCAGAAATATCAGAATCATTGATTTTTTTAGATGGCTATGCCTTGACACTAGAAATATACCACGCTAAAATTTAAGTACTTTTTGAATCATATTATTAACGGTTGCGGCAACGCTCATATTATTATTTTTCAAAGACTATTTTCAATGGGAAACAAATATATTTTGAAGGAGGTGTTCATGCGTGCAACAATTTTTGGATTATGCCTTACTGGCTCAATGATGGCCACAACCGCTACCGCAGCAGGCTACGGCGCTGCTGGCTGTGGCTTAGGCTCCCTTGCTTTCGGATCAAAGCCAGGCTTTATGCAGGTATCCGCCGCAACGACGAACGGAACTAGCTACTCTCAAACATTCGGAATTACAAGCGGCACATCTAATTGCATTCCAGGATCAAAAGCAGCGGCCTTCAATAAGCAACGTGAATTCGTGGATACGAACCTTGCAAGCTTAGCCTCTGAAATGGCGCAGGGCACTGGCGAAACTCTACTTGCTTTCACCCAAACACTGGGCTGTGAAGTAAATACTGCCGCCGTTGAGAAGGCTCTTCAATCTGGACACAGTAAAATTTTCCGTGAGTCTCGTCCCGATGCCGTCGTATTCGCAACGCATGAGGTCCTCAAGGGATCAAGCGAAGCATCTGCAGCTTGTAAAGACCTAATCTAACAATATCTATCTACATCATTACAGGAGACTAGAAATATGAAATTACAACATGCACTCGTAGCTAGCGCATTGTTCTTAGCATCGTCCAGCGCCATGTCTGCAAATTATGGAATGGCAGGCTGCGGCCTCGGATCCATTGCAGCAAAATCAATGGCCTGGGATGATAACATCATGCAGGTTCTCGTAGCAACAACTAACGGCACATCAGCGAGCCAAACTTTTGGAATCACGACAGGATCGTCAAACTGTGCAGAAGGCGGCTCCGCTTCAGAAACGCCGGTTAAAAAAGCCAAGAAAAAAACGGCTCAACAGGTGTACCTACAGTATAACCTCGCTCAAATTAAGGCTGATGCGGCCAAAGGTGAAGGCGACTACATCGAAGGACTTGCTGGATTGTTTGGTTGCCAAAACCAACTCACTGGTAGCTACTCTGATTTTGCTACAGTAAGCCAAAATCACCTTTCGGAAATATTTTCTTCTGAAAATTCAGACGTTGTTTGGCAGAACTATGTCAACGCAATGGAAGCATCAAAATTAGCTTGCAATAACGGCTAATTTTGACGGTTGAGTTAAAACGAAAGGCCTTGAAGTTTTTAGCTTCAAGGCTTTTTTTCTTTGCGTCAACACGGCTTTAAAGCATACTGAGACCATGAGATTGACTACAAAAAACAGATTGAAATCATTACTAATCGCAACCATTCTCTCAATTGGACCGTGGGCACAGCTTGCGTTGGGTGGTGATAGCCATCGCGATGCCGACCTTTGGCAAACTAAAGCCTTAAAGCAAAACCTAGGTCGGTCGCCTGAGTGGGCCCGAGTTTTGTTGTATACACCTCACTGGATCGGGTCTGCGAGTGGGCTTGTTGATCAAGACGAATTTTTTCTTGCTCCCGACGGCCGATCAATGCCAGAGAAGGAGTTGATTGCAACCATTGACGGATTTTTTTCACCGGGGTCCGCAGAAAACAATATGCACCCCGTATGTCGTTATCCTCGTCGCCTGAAATTTATTCAAGACGCCCTTGGCCTACAATTGCCGGCCAAAAATAGGCCTACGTGCGAAGCCTACCACGAATGGAAAACCGAGCATCCCATCACAGGCATTAGCTTGGTGTTTGCATCAAATTATTTAAATAATCCTGCATCACTTTATGGGCACACCTTTTTGCGACTCCACCGCCTTAGAGACGACGGCACGGGGTCGTCTCCCTTGCTCGACTATGCCGTTAATTTTGCCGCTAATCCCACCACCACCAATCCGGTTCTTTACCCCCTACTCGGCCTTTTTGGCCGATTCTTTGGGACTTTTTCTTTGATGCCGTACTACATAAAAGTTCAAGAATATAATAACGCCGAAAGTCGAGACCTGTACGAGTATCCGCTAACCCTAACGGCAGATGAGGTTAGTCTTTTTATGGATGCCCTATGGGAGGCCGGCCCCTATGGCATTCGTTATTGGTATATGGATGAAAATTGTTCTTACGTCTTACTAGCCATGATTGAATCAATTCGCCCATCCCTCGACGTAACAGAGGGTTTCTACGGAGTCGTTTCGCCAAAAGACACCCTGTTGGTTCTCAATCCTTTCAACCTATTGGCCCCCCCCATACGCCGACCTGCCACGATGACAAGATTTATCGTGCGACGCAAAGACCTTACGCCTACTGAATCGGAAATCGTCACCCGCCAAATAAAATTCATGGCACTCCTTCCTGAACTAAAGGCAGCCGATGACACCTCAAAAATGAGAATGCTCGATACCGTCATAGAATGGATATCTTGGAAGGAACACCTTGCAGGCAGTCGCTTACCGGTTCAATATGCCGAACTTTGGACCGAATCTCTCGCCACACGAGCCGCATTAAAAATAAAAAGTCCGCCGTTAGATTTGTCACAGCACCCTGCCCCGCCCCCTGAAGATGGTCACAAATCCCATCGCTCCTATGCCGCATTTCGACTTATCGACCATCAGCCCTCAGAGGTGATGTTTGGCCTTAGACTAACGCTCCATGATTTTCTTTCACCACCTACCGGATACTCACCAGAACAAGAAACTGAAATGGGTGATTTTCAGGGGGTCGTCCATCGCAATCGTGCGAATAAGACCATCCTAGAATTGGAGCGCTTTACGTTCCTAAGAATTTTTTCAGCACCTGCCTTTGACTCGTTGATTCCTTCACCTGCTTGGACTCTAACGTTACAATCTCAGCGGATGTGGGGTTATGGCCGTGATGCCTGGCTCGCTCACAAGTTTGAGGGAGGCGCAGGTTTAGCCTATGCTCTCAAACCTCTAGCCCTTCGTGGTTGGTTCATTCCTGTGGCCGTTGTTGGGCGCCTTTTGCCTGAGATGAGCCCCGGCATTCATGGAGGCCTCGGGCTACGTTCAGGAATTGCGGTCGATCCGAGTCCTGAAGTGCGAATCGTTGTTAGTGCAGATGTTGACCGATGGGCATCACAGCACGAGGGGCAAACCATTAGAGACTTAACAGCTACGGCATCTTGGATGCATAAGCGTTCCAATGAATTCCGAGCCAATATTAGAGCCAGAGATGTAAACCTGATTAATCTGCAGTTGTCTTCTGAAATAATTTGGATGAATTATTTCTAACGAGTCGCCGGCCACCAAAGTTAGATCTCATCGTATTTCTTGGCGGAACCACGAGATTTTTCTACGGGGTATTTTTGATTATTTTTTAGAATTTTTTGTGCGGCAGCGGCCACCGGGTCAATGCCAACACTTGCGGCGAAATTGATCAAACAAATGAGCACATCCCCAACCTCATCTGCAATTTTCGCCTTGAGTTCGGGTGACGCGTGTTGACTTTGTTCGGGTGTGAGCCACATAAACAATTCTTGCAGTTCGGCGGCCTCAACCGCAATCGCCGTCGACAAATTTTTTGGCGTATGAAAGGGCTCCCATTCACGATCTTTCGCAAACTTCAGCACGGCCACTTTAAGGTCTTCAAGACTTATCACTTGCGATGATCCTTTTTGATTGGGCGAGTTGAAAACGACTCTTTCCGAGCGCCCCCTTCATGTCGAGTTCCTTTGTTGGCCTCTTTAAAGGCCTTTTTCCCATCTTTGCGCACCATTTTTTTATCTAGATTATCACGATCCTCCTCGATCGCCTGCGCCAACACATCAGGGGTAACCACCTCTCCGGGCCTGCCTTTTGCCACCTGTTGAAAATAGAAGGACAAGGCCCCTGAATTTTCGTGCTTGAGTTTTGCTGCGTCATTTTTTGCGTTCTTACGAAGGATGAAGAGATAATTGAAGCCACGGAGATAGTAATTCCCTTCGATCGCCGACGTGTGCCAGTGATTTCGCTTCAACTTCTTATTGTGCCGCGTGACGCACACGATGTCGACAGGCTCAAATAACGTGGAGAGCCGCAAAAACAATTCGAATCCAAGGGGTGCCAAAGGCTTGCCTTTGGCAAACGAATCTTGAATGTACAAGGCTATGTAGCCTCCGTCTTTAGTGACCCTGTAGAGCTCTGCAATGACCTTTTCCATCGCTTCATAGTAGCCACCACCACGGGCTTCAAGCTCGCCGATACAAGCCTCTGTTCCGCTATATTTAATGTGCGTGCTGTAAGGCGGATCTACAAACACAAAATCTACGGTCCCGTTTTGAAGCGGTAGTTTTCTGGCATCCGCTTTTTTCACACCGGCATGAGCTGGTGCAAGATCAAAACCTAACCCAATGCGACCAAGGTCCTTACAAACATCAAGGGTCGTCCCACTGCCGCACATCGGATCGAGTACCGTGGCACCAGGCTTCGTGTACCGTTGCAGGAGGTTCCAGATAACGTAACTGGGGGTTACTCCTGCGTACTCACCGTCTCCCTGCTCGGATTCGCGTCCGTAGTGTTGGCTAGGAAAGTCCCAAAGTGTGGTGGTTTGCACGAGAGGCTTCGGCTGTTTAAACTTTTTAGTTTCTTCGTCTCGAGGCGCCCGAGTCTCGCGTTCGCTGCGGTGATCTCGTGGTTCAATTTTTTGACTTGTTTTCGATGGCGGCATTTTATTTTTAAAGTTCATTTGTCGATTCCATTGTTAATTTCACGGCCAATTTTGTCCCCAAATAGATTCGGGTTTTGTCACGGAAAAATTATATCCTGAGTCACGGGAAATGCCGACATCCAAATCTCGCCCCAGTAGTTTGGAATCGGAGCCAGCAATTTCATCGGCTCGCCGCCTACCGGGTGCAGAAATTCAAGCCTTGCGGCATGGAGTGCCACTCGACCGTCCCAGTGGGCCTTGGCCCCATATTTCGTGTCGCCAACCAGGGGGCAGCCAATGGCGGCCATTTGCGCCCGAATCTGATGACTCCTACCAGTTACAGGCTTGACCTCGACCATGGCTTGGCCCCCAGAGGTGGCGAGCACTCGGTATGATAGCACGCATTTTTTCCCGTCCTTGGATCCTGGCTTTACAATCATCGCTCGATTTTGGTCTTTATCTTTGGCCAGCCAATGCTCCAGAGTCCCCTCGGCCTCCTTGGGAATGGCGGTGGTAACAGCAACATAGGTCTTGTTCATCTCGCGGTCTCTAAATAATTCGTTGAGCCTCGCAGCCGCCTTACTGCTTACGGCAAACAAAATAACGCCTGAAACAGGCCGATCCAAAAAGTGAATGGGCACACAGTAGCCCTTTTTACCCTCTGTTTGCTTTGCAGCATGCCAGCGACGCACCACATCCAGCAACGTCTCATCACCGCTTCCCTCACTGGCCACAGGCAGCCTAGCAGGCTTCAACAACGCCACCAAATGGCGATCTTCATAAATAATATTGGGTATTTGCATAGAATTTCAGACTCTGCTGGTGGGTCACTATTGGGCGGAACCTATTCTGACTGTCTCTCTCTGTCAAGAAACTATTGTTGAAGATCAAATTAGACTGTATATAACGCTCTCATTTTAGGGGGAATTCCAATTTGAAATCGTACATAAGTGCATGTCTATTCTTAGTCCTATTGGCTTTTTCCACTTCTAGTCGTAGTGCGGAAGTCGTCTCCTTTACCCATCCAACAGGAACCACCGCTCGGGATCAGGTGCTGAGAGCACTAACCTGTTATTTGGTCGACCAAGCCGCAGGCAATATGAGTCTAGGCTGCTTAACAAATTCTGAAGGTTTTTTTGAGACTAAAAATCTCCCGGTTTCTGCAATCGAAGGATTGATAGCTGCGAAGGTCACAGGCTCCAATTCTTTTGACCTACAAAAACTTCGTGATTGGTCGAACACCTGGTCCTATGGACTACGAAACCGCCGCTTACAGGTGGCGATTATTACCGATAGTCTTTCAAATTTAAGAACCAATACGAATTATAAATCCTGGCCACAGGAAATTATCACCCGCAGCAGCGCCAAACAAAAGACGCGGGTTATTTACCGCTCTCCGTGGCCTCAGCCCCTTGGACTTTCCGTGGCAGAAACCTACGACAGCACGGTCGGCGATTTAACCGCTCCCATCCTTGAAACTGAAATAGCTATGGACCGCACGGATGGTTCTGGAAATGCCGATTTTTACTCCTACAACTCCGCAGGCCAACTTTCAACGACCTCAATGTTTCCTGGCGGATTGCGGCAAGTACCTGGAATTTGCATGGGCTGCCATTACTCCGCCGAGACAAAGACGTTTCGCCGAGACGCTCCATAACCAAACAATTTTCTCGCGCTAATCTTCTTCTTCATAATCAGAATCACCGTCTGCCAGCACACAGGTGGACGGCGTCCACTTTCCATTTTCGAAAATCACGTCACACTGCATAGCGGTCGCAAGGTTGACTGGACACATCTCCTTAGTTCGATATGTGACCTCAACATTTCCCGTCCCATGGTCGACAAAGGGTGACACATCTAGAGCCCGCACCACCCCACCGCACCTCTCCGGCTTAAACTTCAAATCACCTGCATCCCCAATTTGAGGAATAAATTCTTTGAGGCTCGGAAATTTAATTCTTTTATTACCGTCTATGGCAAGACACGATTCAATCGACCATTCTTTTGAAACACATTTCAACACGGCTTGATCAGAACCCCCATAGAAGTCAATTTCAGATACCCCTGCATCGGGCGAGGATACTTTCCCTGAATAACGTAACTTAGAACTAGGATCAAAAGACTTCCACTCTTGTAGTTCACCATTTTTAAATTTACATATTGATGCGACGACACCCGACGAATAATTTGAATCCGTATCCCCGTCCGCCTGTCCATCAAGCCAATTCGACTTCACCCGAGTCGCCCCCGCTCCGTCACGTAAAATAACGGTCCCATTCAATAGACCACCTCTATAGGGGATCTCTGCAACACCAATTCCTCGCACATTTCGGAGGACGACTGTGCCCTCAACAACGCCGGCCTCAAAGCGAGCTTCTGCGATGTGTCGCCCTCCATATCGGATCTCCAATAAACCGTTTGCCTTGCCACCAGTAAACCCGAGACTAAACAAAGGATGGCCGGCAGGATCTCGCCATATTAGTCGACCATGTGGCGTATCCTCGGAGTAATCCGCACGAAAACCATCACTACCATTTTCATAGTACAGCCGCCCAATACCAAAACGCTTCCCAGCAACATAGTCCAGCTCGCCAGCCATTTTCCCCGAAGGATGCCACCACAAAAATTTACCGTCGGGACGCCCCGAACGGATGGGTAGCCAGTATTTTGGAAGCCCATTTTTATGATAGCCGACCATTGCCGAGGTCGTGCCATCCGTTGGCTCATAAACAAAAGACTTAACCGCACCGTTGGAATACCAAGATTCATTTTTTAGGGTCGTATCCGTCGCATTAATGCGCGACCAAACGCATTGTCCCTTCTGGTCGAATACATAGGCTGCCGGAATATTCCCAGAATGCTCGTCCGTCGCCAAAACACTTCCATCACTGGAAAACCAGGTGTCCATGCCCATTGGCTTCTCATCAAAAAGTAATTGGGTCCGCATACCGGCATGACGTCCAGCAACCGATGCCTTAATTTTTACTGGGCCACTCGCCGTTAAAAACTCTATTTGACCATTCTTAAAGTTTCCATCTTCAATTGTGAATAATGGACCAACGTCTTTTCCTGCGGCATTGCGACACGAAAAAAACTCGAGCCAATGGTCCTTAGTCCAAAAAAGCTCTCGCCATTTACCGCCGTTACCATCACAATTTTTCTTAAAACCGGTGGTAGAGACCGCTGCCGCAAGCACGAGCCTGCGAATGCGCTGTTCAATCCCTACATCACGACGAATTTTTGTAGCGAGTTCCGCAACACTTAAAGTCCCAGCCTTGATTTGTGGTTCAAACTGGCTTAAGGCCAGATCCCACCCCCCCGAATCGACCAGATCAATCAAATCTAAAGTTTCAGATTTATCGTCGTCAGCCTCGTCATCAATTTGTTCTTCTTCGTCGTCAGACTCATTCTCTCCGGAAAATTTTAGGGCATCAGGCTGCAAAACAAGCTCCAGCAATGACACCTCCAACCGAGAGGATGCCGCCAATTTTGATGCAAAATCCCACGGCGAAAATCGAATCGAAAAGTCATAGGGAATACTTTTTCCGGGAGTGCGTTCGCAGAAATCCGCCACTGCCACTGAGGCCAAAAGATCTCGACCAGAGGCTGGGACCAGCTCCTTTGAGGATTGGATCTTCGAAAAACCAGCTCCGCTTAAATAGACGGTATTCACAACTGGAAAATTAGATAAATCTTTTTTCCAAAATAGTTGGCCTAAATTTTCTTCCGTACCAAAGGACACCCACTCATCTATTTGCGTGTCTGTGTCCTCTACAAAACTTTTACGACCTACACTAACAATTGAAGTTAATAATGGTGATTTCCAAAACATTTCCGCCGCAACAACTGCTTTTTTGTACGAGTCGGGCGCCAGCGCGACCAGCAAAAGGGCACTCTCTTGCTGTGTTAATCCTGCACGAGTGTCTAAGGACGGCACAGTATTTTTACGAGGCAAATCTACTTTTTCTTTCAAGCGTTGAATTTTATTTTCAATCGACGGAGGCAGGCTTGCCCCAGCAACTCCGATGACTGGCACAGATTTTGAAGGCAATCCTACTTCTGCGTGGACGTGCTGGGTCGAGAATATTAAATGGATCAGCCCTGCAAAAAGAAGTCTCAAACGCCTTGAGGCCGTCATTTAAAAAACCTCACGTTCTGTCACAACGATTGGAATTCTCACAACAGGACGACCCGGTCCTGGCTGATACATTTGGTAGCTTATACCTGCTGGCGCTGCACCGACTCCATCGAGAGGCTTCAGATTTTGCTTGATCCACATGGACAGCATCGCGTCCATAGACGCATCCGCATCTCGCAAAGATCCTGCCGATTTTGGACCTTGGCCATCAGCACCGATCCAAGCCGCAATTACGACATCATTTCGAGGAATAATCCACCAAGCGTTCCAACCCTTAATCGATTTTAAAAGTGGCTGACCTGCCAAAAGCGAAGAATCTCCTTTCGACCCCAAGGCCATCCACTTTCGAATGACCCAAGCCACTGCGGGGTCACCCTGAATAGATTTTTGTCCGCTAATATTAGCTTTAGAATCTTGACCGCGCATCGCGTCCGAAGACTCCTCGTTGGTTATTGGCTCTGGGGAAGAATAAATAGTCTCTCCTCCAGCAACAACACTCGCGATCAATCCATGTAACGATGTCCTCCGAGCACCAGCTATGCCTAAATAGGCACGAGCAATCGTCAGCGGACTTCCTGACATCTCATCAATGGCCATTGCATCTTTCACGACAAAACCAAGTCCCATTAACTTATCGCGAATAATTCCATACCCGAGCTCGGGAGCAAGCTGCTCAGCTTCAGCGAATCGACTGGCAATGGCGGCCTCTGCAATGGAACTATATCTATCGACGCTCAGATGCCCATTTTCCACAGCCCAACCGAATATCATCGGATAAATGGCCGTACCAATCGGCCTATAGAGATCAATCGCACGATTGAATTGGCTCCGAGAAAAATCACTCCCTCCAACAAGGCTCCGAATGTCGCCTGTGTGTGTATCCAAAACAACGGCCGACATTTCGAGGCCGTTCTTACGCAATTTTCCAAATGAATTTGAAACCAATTCTTGGAGCGACCGTTGCCACTTTCCGTCTACGGTCGTATTAACGATCAACCCAGATTTGGGCAGCTCCTTCTGCTCAAGGCGACGCCAAAGCTCAAGCCGAACAGCCTCCGTGACCCACCTGCCCTGATCTACAACTTCTGATCGTGGGGGCTGGATTTTAATGATTTCTTTCTTTGCAAGACTCCATCTATCCTTGGTAATCCATTTTAATTTCTTCATTTGATTCAAAACATATATTTGTCGTATCCGTGCAGAAGCTGGCCTTAAGTGTGGGGCAAAGCGTGAAGGCCCTTGTGGTAGACCTGCCAATAGGGTTGCCTCGGCAAGAGTTAGTCGTTCTACATTCTTATTGAAATAATGACGCGCAGCGGTCTCGACGCCCCAAGCATTGTTGCCTAAATAAACGCTATTGAACCAAATTTCTAATATTTCAGATTTAGACATTTGCCGCTCAAGGGTCAACGCCATGACGATTTCTCGGATTTTTCGCGACAATGTTTTTTCCCTTGGCAAGAGAAGCTGCCGCACCACCTGCTGGGTGATCGTGCTCGCCCCTTGGGATAATCGATCGCGTTTTATATTGGCAATGGACGCCCGAACAATTGCTTTTACACTGATACCAATGTGGGAATAAAAACCATCATCTTCCGCAGCCAAAAACGCCTGCTGAACCATTTTTGGGATTCGTTTAAGGGGAACCACATACCGTGATTCATCACTAAAAACTCCAACATCGCCACCGCGAATGTCGCGTATTTGAGACGATAATTGCATCGATCGAGATTTCATTCGGATCGCTGCCGCGACGGTGCCTGACAAATCTTGAAGGGCCCATTTCCAGGTAAATACTGTGGCAAAACAAATAATACCAAGCCCGACAAAGGCTAGGAAAAGTCTCTTGCCGCGCTTTGATAGAGAGCGGGACGGTTGATATTTATTGAATTGAGATTGGCTAGGGACTGGAGCCTTTGATCGGCCAGGGGCGTGGCCTCGATGAATAGATTTCTTTGATTTTTGGCTCATATCTATCCATGATAGCCTATTTTAAGTTATCCCTTCAATATTCTTCTCAAATTGGCAGCCTTCTCACGGATTTGTTGAGCGGTCATGGCTCTGTGATATAAATTTTTATCACTGGCAGGATCCTTCTCCTTGGCATCGGCTACATGGTCTAAGGCCTTAGCGGCCATAATTAACGCCTCATCCGCCAAGTCCTTCATATCCGCATACTTGTCCAGCAGCTCTTGATAGCGATAGGCACAAGAATGCCAAATCTCACGTTTGCAATAGAATCTAGCGACGAATTGAACGCTTTCGGCCAATCTACGGCGGCCCTTTCCAATCATTTCCTGAGATTTACTCGCATATTCTGACTTTGGGTTTTTTTGAATGATTTCTTCCCATCGTTTGACTGCTTTTTCTGTATATTCTTGCTCACGCGTAATCACGTCAGGGGAATCCTCCCAATAGCTTTCTGCCACGCGATATTTGGCATACTCAGCCTTGGGATGTTTTGGATGCAGCTTAACAAACGTGTCGTAGGCTGTCGCCGCCTCCTGAAAATGGTCCAAATTGAACTCACACTCCGCAATCAACAACTCGGCCTCTGCTGCAAATTGGCTATAGGGGAAGCGAGCTTTATACTCGCCCAGACGTTTCACAGCATCCTCAAAATGTCCCTTATCATAGGGCTCTTTTGCGATTCCGAATGATTTTTTGGCGTCGTTGGGATCAAACTCCTTTTCGGAGCAAGCTGCTACCGTAAGAGCTCCAACTAAAACGAATAGAGGAAGCTTAAATCGAAAAAACACAAATCGTATAAAAACTAACGCCATGCTTGGATCTCCCCCAGGTCTCTCAGTTAATGTAGAGTCACATAAGCCCAATAACAATGTCAACTGACAGTATAAGATGCCAATCAGTTTAGCCGGTTGACTGGTCTATTAAACTGGTACGCCGTCGTTTCAGGCGAATGCCTGGCAAAAAAAGGCAGCCGCCCAATTGTAATGGGTGCTGCCTTGTAGGTGACTTAAAATTTTGATGCCTCAACGCTAATTCTATGAGCAACTAGCGAGAATCGCCTCGATTACGAGACTTTTTTCCTTGCCAAGCTCCACATTCATGGATCCCTTTTGCTTTTGCGAGCGAGTTGCTATCCAAGAATAATCAAATCCAATAATTTTTGCCTCTCCACAACCCAACTGGGGCAGAGTTTCTCCTACTCCTTGGCCAGCCTCTAAAAACACCGAGTCCTCGCGAGCGGCAACGCGCGCACTGCCATCAAGCTTCTGCTGAATCTTTCCCAAAGACGTTGCCCCTAATTTGAGCTCTGAAAGAATATCTAAGGTTGGACCTGACTCCTTTGACGAAGATATCCTCGTTTGAGCTCTAATACCGACAATTCTTTTCCCTGGTGGTGGATTTATATTAAGGCGAATGGCGCACTCACGGCCGAATTTCTCAACCGAGGGGTCAACTGAATCTCCACGCAAAGCAAAATCTTTGAAAATAAACTTTGCTTTGTATCTATCGGTGGTTCCGGCATCCGCAGCAACACCTTCCATCGACACATTGCCTGCTAAATCAGATTTAGCGCGGCACCCAGACCCCAAGGCGAACCAATCATTAAGAACAGGCTTTGTCGACCCGCTGGCCATTGATGCCATGCTTGCAATGACCAATAATGAAACTCGCCAATATTTTCGACTTACCAAGCTCATAATGTAATCTCCCTCATTGGGGCCTCTGGCCACAGGAAGAGTCTCTGATGCTATTGCACCAGAGACTCTATCGTTTATTTACGTCACGTATGCCGTCAAACTCGAAGTGACTCGGCAAATCTCAAACACTCATTTTAGCTTTTACAGCTGACAACGAACCAGCGACGCTACGACTTCGTATTTTAGATCTAGTCCGTCAACAAAGGCAATTAGGTCTTCAGAGCTGTTGGACTTCTGGCCGGATACTGCAATGTTCGCTTGGTACAAGCCACGTGGAGCTCGGTTAGGCGAGCACCAGCCGCTGAACCAGCTTGGAGTCGTCCGAACGCTAAAATTGTCAACGCGCTGTGTCGTTAGCAATGGCTGATTGACCGAGGACCCGTATGGCAGACTAACGGTGTGAGGACTAACTCCAAAACCAAAAAATGTACTTCGAGTGGCTAGCGAAACCGTAGCACCAGCGGTTTTGGTGATGCCGTAACTAAGACGTTGCGTCAATTGTCCAATGTAGATACCTGGGGCAATGGTCGCAGGAACTCGAACCACGCAATTTTTGCGGTCCGCAAGTATCGAGCTACCGCCTCCTGGCAAATCAACTCCAAGACGAGTAAAAACAACTGCGAGGTCATTGCCATTTGCGGATGCAAACGCATCCACATCCTTCTGACAACCTGTACCAGCAATGATCATGCTGGGTGAATTAACATCCCACTGCACTGATTGCTGCCCATAAGCTGCGGCACCTGAAAGCATCACTAACGATAGACACGAAATTCTAAAAATACCTTTCATAAATCCTCCAGTGCCCTCATCAGGCGTTAATGGTTACGCACTCGCGCAACGTGTTCTCTTTATGAAGCATGCAGAATGTGTGCCAATAGAAATACCCAGCCAATTGGATTCCATTTCAGCCTTTTTGCTACATTATTGTGCGATTTTTCCTGGGTTTGGCGCAGTTCTGCGCAGTCTATGCCAATTAGACGCCTATGGTATATATTTGAAGCCTCAGAATTTTTTGCCAAAAAGGCTGAGTGGTATAGAAATGAAACCAAATCAACGTCCCGCCCCGAGACGGTGACCACAAATCAATAGAATCGGCAAAAACGTAAGCCATCCGTGGTTTATTGATTTTTGGAAAATGGAATATAAGCTGAATTTATCTATTAATATCACTTCAGTTCAATGATGACTCTTGAATTTCAGCAGGTAAAGCCGATAGACTCAATATCACTGAACCCTTTTTCAATCCTTAGGACGTTTGTGGCGGGATTTCGAATAAAAGTTGAATGGACTCACTCCGAGCGCCAGTGGCGCGAGCTGCCTTCTATTGACCGCCGCGTGCTGTGGGGCGCACTTATATTGTCTATATTGTTTCATTTTTTTAGTTGGATCAGCTCTGGCTGGATCCATCATCAATATCCCGCTCAAAATCCGGTCCCAGTAAAAATTAGATCTCTCACACAAACCGAGAAGAAGCTTCTCGAAAAAATGAAGCAAACGACCGCTGACCCAAAGCATATTGTGGAAACAAAGCTCACCGAAACGGCACCGCCCATACTTCCAAGTAGCCTTGGGGCACAGGATCACGCGACACTCAAGGAAACAAAACTAGCCAAAAAAATACTTAATCATTCTAAATCTCAGGATCCTGCCGCAACACCTGGTGAAAATCATAAGGCACCGTCACTAGCGCAAACTCGACCCACCACAACTATAAAATCCATCCCCGAAATCTTCACAGGACCGGGGACTATGAGCATTGGAACACATACCAAAACACCCCGCAATGCCTATGAGAAGCTTCTTCCCGACCGCTCATATGATGTGTTTAATAAGCCAAATGGTGGCTACATGGAACATGTTGATGCTGAAGCAGCGGAGGGTGACCGCATTGACATGAATACGTCCAGTTTTAAATTTATTTCCTACTTTACAGGCCTGCGAAAACAAATTGAGTTGGTTTGGATTTACCCTGCCGATGCTGCGCAGCGTGGCTTACAGGGAATTGTTCAGCTTGAAATGATTATCGAAAAAAATGGCCGCGTCAGTAAAGTGCGCGTCATTGAATCTTCGGGCTATGTATCTCTCGACGATAGCATGGTGGAAACCATAAAATTAGCGTCACCTTTTGCACCTTTACCAAAAGCATGGGGCAAAGAACGGCTCGTGATCACAGGATCGTTTCATTATATATTGTCTTATGCGTCTCATTGATGCTGATCGTAGCAATATCAGCTATGTACATATTTAGGCTTTCAATCGCATCCGCTTGACGCTATCATCTTTAGTACAAACAAAAAATATTTTCTGCTCTTTTTTTATACGCGGAGATTTATTATCGTGAAAAAAAATCTACTGCCTTCTTTATTGATCTCCAAATGTCAACCTTCACGTTTGACATTTGTCTTAACGACTTTTTTTTCAATTTACACCTTACTGTCCATGATGAGCTGCGCGACGTCAAAGCCAGCAACTAATCGTCCTAGCGAAAACGATTCCGTGCTAGTCCCTCCCTTTAATCCAGATAATTTGTCCAATGCAGACGCCTCAGATTCGGACGACGAGGCAGACGATGAGGACGAAAATTCAATTTCGGAGCTCGATGACGCAGAATTTTGCCGCGATAACATTTACGGTGAATACCTAAAGAATAAGTATCTAAGTGACAATCTTACCGCACAAAATCCGGAAAAGTCTTTTAAGCTCGCCAGAAATACTCGGCGCCACCGATATGCCACACGCTCTCCGTACAATCAGAGACAAATTGAGGCCCTCTTTTTTGCACGCTCCCGCATGGTTGGAGAAATGGTCCCCTATTTTGGCTCTATTCCTGTTGTCGCAAACCCGCGAGTGGAGCACTGGATCAGTTATTTCAAGAACTCTGGACGCTCGTCTTTCCTAAAATGGCTCGTACGTGGTGAAACAGTACGCGATTTGGTTTTACCCATTCTGAAAGACGAGGGACTTCCTCCCGAATTTTTATTTTTGAGCATGGTCGAAAGCGGTTTTTCAAATCAAGCTTATAGCCACGCAAAAGCCACAGGGCCCTGGCAGTTTATGCCAGGGACAGCGCAACTCTATGGCCTTGAAATGAATATGTGGATTGACGAACGACGAGATCCCGTAAAATCTACGCTCGCGGCCGCTCACCTCTTACGCGACCTCTACAAGGATTTTGGAGACTGGTACCTTGCTATGGCTGCCTATAACGCAGGCTCGGGCCGAGTTAGAAAAGCCATCCGCATGACTGGAACCAGTGACTTTTGGAAATTAGCGGATTCGGCCTACCTACCCGTTGAAACAAAAAACTACGTTCCACAAGTTCTTGCCGCCTTACAACTCTCTGCCAACCCCAAAGGGCACGGCTTTGATGTTGTTGCTGACCCGATGGACGGCATGCCGGTAACGACCGTGGCCGTTAAAAATCCTGCCCAAATTTCCGAAGTTTCCATTAAACTGGGAATACCAGAAAAATTACTTCGCCACTGGAATCCAGAGTTGATTAACGCAATTACCCCACCGCAACGCAAAGGCGGCGCACCTTACGCACTTCGCTTGACGCCTGAGCTGGCAAATAAATGGACTGCCATTGAAGAAACCTTAGAACTCGTCGAAGTAAAAGATGTACTTTTGCACCGCATCCGACGAGGAGAAACTCTTGGTGCCATCGCCGCTCGCTACCGCGTTGACACAAAAAAAATCCTCTCTATTAATCCAGGCCTTCGGGCTTCTCGATTAAAAATTGGAACCGACCTCGCTGTTCCCACGACGAGCATTATTCAAAAAAGTCGTTCGACCAAAAAACAGGCAAGCACGCGCACGCGCGCCTGAATTTTTCCAATTCTATTGCACGAGTTTATCTACCTTGGTATTCTCTAATCCTAAAATCGATGCATTTGCATATTTTCGGCTTATATTTCTCACGCCATTCGGGAGTGCCCAATGAAAATTCTAGTTTTGATAAAACAAACTCCAGACACAGAAGCTAAAATTCGTTTGTCTAGTGATAATAAAACCATCGAACAAGGCGACGTTAAATTTATTATTAATCCCTACGATGAATTTGCGATCGAAGAAGCTCTTAAACTAAAAGAAAAACTCGGTGCGGGCGAAGTTGTCATTGCTAGTTTTGGTGGCGATTCTGCCAAGGAGCTTATCGTAAAAGGCCTAGCCATGGGCGGAGACCGAGGTCTTTTGATTAGTAGTGCCGGGCTAGAAGGCACTGACTCACTTGGGATTGCCAAGGTTTTAGCGAATGCAATCAAAGAAGAAAAAGCCGACCTTGTTTTCTGTGGAAAACAGGCCATTGATGACGATAATATGCACGTTGGTACGATGACGGCAGAAATTCTTGGCTGGCCACACGTAAATGTTGTTACGAAATTCGAACTAACCGGCACTACCGCTCGGGTTGAACGCGAAATCGAAGGCGGCCAAGTGGAGGTCTACGATGTTACGTTGCCAGCGATCTTCGGAGCTCATAAAGCCCTGAATACACCACGCTACGCATCCTTACCAGGCATCATGAAAGCCAAGAAAAAGCCCTTCGACATTAAGACTCCTGCCGATATCAAAGTCGATGTGGGATCACTCAAAGCAAAATCAATTATCACCGGCTACAAATATCCTCCTGAAAAACCAAAAGGAAAAGTATTTGCCGGCGAGCCTGTTGAGGCCATGGTTGATAAAGTGGTTAAACTCTTGCGTGAAGAAGCCAAGATTATTTAATGACTCCTTGAACGCTCGAATGAACTGTCGAATGAACAAAATTAACTGAAATTTTTTCCAGAGGTCGCCTATGAAAGTATTAGTCTTCATTGAACAACGAGATGGCAAGATCAAGTCCTCAGCTCACGAAGCTTTGACCGTTGGTACAAAGCTTGCTGGAAGTCCAGATAATCTTGCAGCTGTCCTTATAGGAAGCGGCGCGGCAGCGTTAGCCCCTCAACTTGCAGGTTGGGGCGCCAATATCATTTTTACAGCTGATAGCGCAGATCTTGCTCTCTATAATATTCAGTCGTACGCAAATGGTGTCGATGCTGCGATTAAAGCCTTTACTCCAGATGTTGTGCTTGGCGTGGCCTCTCCTATGGGTCGAGACTTGTTCCCGCGCCTTGCTGCCCGCTTCGACGCCTCCATTCTTACTGATCTCACCTCGATCGAAGCCAGCGGATCTGGCATCACTGGCACCAAGCCCATGTACTCCGGCAAATGTATCGCCGATGTGGCAAGTGCTGGCGCAAAAATCACATTCGCAACTGTCCGCCAAAATGTTTTCCCTGCCAATAAAGCAGGAAGCGGCACCGCAACCTCCACCCCAGTCACAGCGGCAGCTGGCGATGGAAAAATTAGAACTATCGAAATTCGCAAAGGCAAAAGTGCAAAACCAGATCTTACGGAAGCATCAGTCATCATTTCTGGTGGACGCGCTATGGGTAATTCCGATAATTTTAAAATACTTACCGAGTGCGCCGATGTTATTGGCGCCACGGTTGGAGCATCGCGCGCCGCAGTTGACTCCGGTTATGCTAGCCATGATATGCAGGTCGGACAAACAGGCAAAACAGTCAACCCAAATCTATACATTGCCTGCGGCATCTCGGGCTCTATTCAACACATGGCAGGCATGCGCACGTCGAAGGTTATCGTAGCCGTTAACACCGATAAAGACGCTCCAATCTTTGGCATCGCCTCTTACGGAATCGTAGGTGATCTTTTCCAAGTAGTACCGCTACTGACTGCTCGCTTTAAAGCTTTGCTAAAATAAATTCTGACTGAGGAAAATTAGAATTTATTTAGCTTTGACGACAGTCTTACAATTATATGAGGACGGGACGCTGAGAACGCGAAAACTTCGTAGTTCTAGAGCGGAGAGCTTTTGTCCGTAGACAGCCCCGGTGTCAATTTGAACAACGCCCAACTTGAGATCTCGTTGGACCGCCTTCATGGGCGTGTGGCCCGATATATGACGGCGTACAGAATCAATCCGAGCCTCAGGCCGATTTCGTTCCCATAGGCTGCGGTATACGGATTGAAATCCCCCGTCCTCAAGAACCGGATCTTTAGACATTGCATTTTGATCGCAGGAGACCAATGTCTCGACATCGCCCTCATGAATTAAAGCGTGACTGATGATCGCTTTTGGGGTCCGAATGATCAATGGCGCCTCGAAAAGAAGTTGAAGGTGTGTGGCTGGCACTTTGTCCCAAGTGGTCACATCATCAATACTGGCGTTGTAGCTTTTGAAGACGATGTCTCCGCCGTTTGCACGCCATGGATCCAATCCTAATTGTAACTGAGGGAATAAAGTTGCAAACGAATGATGAAACCAAGAAAATGATATCTTGGCTTTTTTAATGAGATCTGGTCTCCAACCAATAAACGCGAGCATAAAAAATATCTCGTGGTTGCCCAATATCAATTGGTGCGTTCCTGCGGCCTTTCCCTTTACGAAATGCTCCATGACGTAGTTTGCATCTGGTCCTCGGTCACACAAATCACCAACAGAAACAATTCTGTACTTACTAAATTTTGAGCGGGAAACGGACTCTCGAATTTTCTGTTCTAGAGCAAGCAGCTCCTTATAACAGCCGTGCACATCGCCGACCGCATAAATGCGTTCATTCTTTAATGGCTTAATATCCAAAACAGATCTAATCACATGTCCGTCCTTGCCACAAAACTACCGAAAAACTGCCTGAAAATGGTCTGTATTAACAACATCCCTCGTCACACCCGAAACAGCTAAGCGTCCATTCTCCATCACTAAAACCTCGTCAGAAATATCGACTGCAGACTTTCTATGAGCAATCATGATCACCACTGCACCGGCCCGCGCAATTTCACGAATATGGGTCAGCACGGCTTGCTCTAACTCGGGATCGAGCGCGCTGGTGCCTTCGTCGACGAGAACATAAGGCGCATGATGATAGGCGAGGCGTGCAATTTGAAGCCTCTGTAATTGTCCACCCGATAGCTGAAGAGCCCCTGGTCCAACCATCGTCTCAAGTCCACGTGGCATGCGACTTTCCTCCACGGCGAAGCCTACTGCGGAAAGTGACGTTGCCACACGCTTTTGATTATACACTATATTGGGGTAGGAAACATTTTCTGCAAGTTTACCGGGAATCACTGGCACCTGCTGAGGCATATATACGATCTGAAGGGCCTCGGTTGAGACCTCTGGTCCGTAAAAATAATTTATCGCCCCAGAAAACACAGGCCTTACTCCTAGTATTGCATTGAAAACACTACTTTTGCCCGCACCTGAGGCTCCCACTAAGCAATAGATTTTGCCGGCATGAAATTTAAAATTAAAATCCTTAACGGCGATTTTTTGCCCGTAACAAACCGTTACCCCATTTAGCTCTATGCTTGACTGGGTGGCCGCAACGGCTGTTTCTGGCCGAACTCGATTTTGAGCCGCTGCATCTAATTCTCCGATAGCCTTGAAAATTCGGCTGGCCGCAGCCATGCCCTCACGATTACTATTAAAATATCGACCTAACTTAGACGCCGCTTGCGCCAACAAGGCGAGGCTTGAGAAAAAAGACATGGCCACTGCGCCTGAAATTTTTCCCAACGCAATATCTGTGAAGGCCACCGAAAGCGCGACTGACATCGCAATAACTCCAAGGCACTCGATCATCGGAGATGTTTGCGCTTTAATTCTTGCAGACCTAAAAAAACCGCTAAAAAGCCTTTGACTTCCTGTACGCATTGCCGAAACTTCCAACGGCTCGGTACAATATTGCTTGATTGTTTCTATCCCCAAAAGACGCTGTTGAATCCATTCGCCAAGCAGGGAGTTCTCCTCTAGAGATTCAGAGGCTCTACGACGAAGTTTTTTGCCCAACGCACTCAATAGGCCCACCACTGGAGCCACACAAAAAATAAAAATGAAGAATAGTTTAGGGCTCAGTACCGCAAGCGAAATCGACATGAATAGTACTTGGAGACCTTCACGCGGTAAACCACCGTAAAAATGCACCACGAAGTCGCGGCACGTACGAATATCCTGCGCCAACAATCCGCCAAGGTCTGCTTCGGCTTGGGCCACCGCGCCATCGTCTCGAAGGGCAGGGTTTACTTGGATAAACGAATCGACCAATGTCGCGCGCCACGAAAATGCGACCTTCTCGCCCAAGGACTCCCACGTATACCATTGCCAAAAAGTTAGCAGTGATTTTAGGGTCGCTACAGAAATAAGCACGAACGGAACCGCATGGTACAGATCCGCTGTAGCGATGACGTCACTGTCGTGCCAAGAATGTAAAAGGGATGCTAAAATAGGACCTAGAAGTTCGTCCCAATGGAGCATTTGCGCACTTGGGTCTAGCAAGACCTGCATCGCAGGCCCGATAACGAGCCCAAGTACTGCAGAAACAACTCCTAAAATGACTGCGGCCAAATTCGCACTGTAAACGTACCAGCGCCACGGTTTTAGGGACCTTGCGATTTGCTGGCTAGCCGTTAGATTTTCTGAATTTATTCGATGCACGTCGAACCACTTAGTGCGAAGAGGGGGACTTGAACCCCCAAGCTTTTCGGCACTGGCTTCTGAGACCAGCGTGTCTACCAATTCCACCATCTTCGCTCAGTCGGGGAATTACAAAGTTAGCGCAGGTCAGAAATATTTTCTATGATTTTTGTGACTAGCCCATACTCTAAGGCCTCTCCAGCATTCATCCAATAATCGCGGGTCGTATCTTTTTCGACCTTGGGCAGTGGCTGATCACAGGCAGCAGCTAGTAACTCATTGATTTTTTTGCGTGTTTTAAGAATCTCGCGTGCATGAATCTCTATGTCGGAGGCCTGACCGTAAATCTGGCCCATAATCAATGGCTGGTGAATCAAAAATTTACAGTTAGGCATTGTAAAGCGGTGCTGTTTTTTTGCCGCGATATTGATGATTGTTCCGATCGAGGCACAAAGGCCCGTGTTTATAATTCGTACATCTGACGACAGAAAACGAATCGTATCGTAAATAGCAAACCCACTATTCACTTCGCCGCCAGGACTATTTAGATAGAGGTTGATCGGAGTATTTGGCTTGTCGTACTCAAGACTGAGCAGCTGATTAATAACTCGTTTTGCGACCGTTGAGTTAATGCCCTCGCTGACAAAAATAGTACGCTTTTCAAGAAGGCGCAATTCTGTGAGATGTTGCGCCATCTGCTCTGTGCCCACTTGGTTCGTGATTTCAGCCGACATGTCTTTATTTTGCATCGTAGTTTTCTCCCCACTAAAACCTAATCATCATGATCAGGGATATATATTAACAAATTTTCCATTATATTCAAAGAGTGCACGTTATTTTTCTACTCAGATTCAAAGCTCTTGCTGTCAAATCTCTTCCCATCCATCCCCATCCTGACTAGGAATTAGGCCATCCCTTCTTGGTAATTTGACCACAAAAGTAGTATTCTCTGCCATTTGATCAAGATACAGATCTCCACCGTGGCGTTTCACAATCTCAAGTGACAAGGGTAAGCCTATGCCAGTTCCTTGCCCTAGCTCTTTAGTGGTAAAATAATTTTCAAATAAGTGTGCTTTAACATGTTCAGGGACTCCGCTCCCACTGTCGACAATCTTAATATAAAGCCAATCAGCTTCCACCTCAATCCTAAGAGCAAGCCACGCCTTTTGGATACCTTTGACTGCGTCCAAGCCGTTACTGAGCAAATTTACCAGCACTTGACTCAGAGATAAATATTGCATCCTAATATTAATGCTTGGATCACCAGGAACAAAATCTAGTGTTAAGCCGGATTTTTGGCAAATAATGTCCAGTAGTCCATGGACCTCTTCAGTCAATTTAAGGACTGATTCGATAACAAAGGGCTCTCCCTCGGCGCTACGCGAAATATTTTTCATTCCCGCAATGATTCGCTTAATCCTGTCCGTCATTTTTAAAATTTTTTCCGCACACTGACTAGCATTTTCGCCCTCTTCAGCTGAAATGCCGGTATCCTTTTTTTGCATCAGCCACTGAATCTTTTCGGATTTTCCATTGATTACTGTAATAGGATTATTTATTTCATGAATGATATTTCCGGCCATTTTTCCAATCATTGAAAACCTCTGGCCCTGTGATAGCGAGGCTTTTAGGGGATTGATATGATCGCTTAAAAAATTGTCGGTGTCTGTGCGATAGCCCGATATGCAGTAGCCCACCAACTGATGTTTTTCAACTCCCAGCATCGCCGAGATACGGCAATCTGCAAGTACACCGCTCTTTTTTTGGCCACTAGCCAACTCAAGGTGTCCAGTCCACGGCTTGGATCCCTTCAGCAATTTCGATGCTGCCTGTGAAAAAACATCTACGGATGCCGGCGTCAGGCAGGCGGAAATATCTAAGACTTCGCCAGCACACTGGGGCCCTATAATTGAAATAATCCCCTGATTAATAATATTCACTTTGCCGTCAAGTGTAATGGTCATCAAAAGTTCAATGGAGGCATCTAACGCTCCTTGATATTGTTGGGATTGAGACGTCTCTGGCACGAAGTCCGCTGATTTATACGAAGAAACAAGCAGAAAAACAGAATCCCCTACGGTTTCTCGTCCGAGGATCCGAAGATCGATTCCCTCGAAATCTAGGGTCCCACTAATCGAAATGACTGCCGAAATAGGCTCAGACAACAGGCCATGTAGAATCTGAAGACCCCGGAAAACACTCTGGTGCGAGACTATTTTCCCGATGAAACCTGGCCCCTTATTTTGAACGGAAGGCCCGATAATTTCCTTTGCACTGGGGGAATTGGCGATCATATTGAAATTTAAAATAGCTTCGGAAAGGGAGCTCGCTGACGACATTTGGTTCGTGTTCAGCTCTGATTCGTGGAACGCTTTGCCGACAGACGCATGGAAAGAGTGTCCACCATCAATTTTGAAAATGATCGCAGGCATACCGAGGAGAGTAAAAGTCTCCATCACATCATCCCAGGGATGATTTTTCATTGTTTTTAAAATGGTGACGCTCGCAGCCATCAGAACTCCTAGTCATTTGTGTACGGCCCACGTCATCGGCTACTAATATCTATTTCTTTAGACGAGGTTCGTTTGACATTAGTTTATGAAAACGCAAATTGCACCGACGCCGCCTTGCAAATTCAGGATCTTATATGGGCATAAAGGGCTGAAAGTTTTGATGGGAGCGACAAATCTTCGAGGCGGGAGGCTCCCGTCAAACACTCATTCCCAAGGTCGTCCCTTTTCTTTTCTATTTTTGGGCTTCTTCACCGCTCTTTTAGAATGGGCTCCGCGGGTATTTTTACCTGCCGTTCTCGGATCAAAATTTAGGGGCACAAAACCCTCTACCCATACTTGGGGAATACTCGCTTTGATTAGCTGCTCAATCGGTGTAAGCAGATAAAGTTCCTCTTGAGTGACCAGGGACACGGCGTCACCACTGAGCCCGGCACGTCCAGTACGACCGATTCGGTGAACATAGTCCTCAGGTAGATTTGGAATTTCAAAATTTATAACCAGACTGAGGTCCTCAATATCAAGCCCGCGGGCAGCGACATCAGTGGCGACGAGCACGGAAATTCTACCGTCTTTAAAACACGCCATGGCTTTCGTTCGATACGCCTGTGTCCGACCACTGTGGGTCGCCATGCACATGAAACCACGGGCGGTCAGTGCCTTAGCCACCTCGTCGGCTTTAACTTTCGTACGCGTAAAAACAAGTATTTGCCGCTTTGGAGGCTGCTCGATCAAGTGCACAAGTAGAGCCATTTTTTTTGCAGGATCCACGGGATGAATAACATGTTTAACTTGAGGAGCCGTCTTTGTCTGAGGTGAGGCATGCATTGATTCAGGTTTATTTAGAAATTTTTTAGCCAGAGCTCGGACGTCATCAGAAAATGTGGCTGAAAAAAGCAAAGTCTGGCGGTTTTTACTGGAGTGATTGATTATGATTTCGACGTCTTCAATAAATCCCATATCTAGCATACGGTCTGCCTCGTCTAGCACGAGAATACGCAATTTGGAAAAATCTACGGACCCACGCTCCAGGAGGTCTCGAAGGCGCCCCGGCGTTGCAACCACAATATCAACTCCTGCCCGCAATTTTTCTAATTGCGCATCATAACTCACGCCGCCGAATAAATTGACCGCCTCGACTTCTAGGTTTTGACCGTAGGTCATCACGCTCTGAAACACTTGAATGGCCAACTCACGAGTAGGCGTCAACACGAGAGCTTGTGGGCTTCTGGTCGACGATTTTGCGCCAATGTTTTCACAATCATTCTTAGGTTTGAGGTCTAGATTTTGTAACAGAGGCAACGTAAAAGCTGCCGTTTTTCCGGTTCCTGTGGGTGCAATGGCAATGAGGTCTACTCGCCGAAGGACGACTGGGATCACCTGTGTTTGAATCGGTGTCGGCACCTTGTAGCCACAAGCGGTAATCGCGTCAAGTAAGGAGGGCATTAAGCCTAGTTCTTTAAAGGCCATTGGACACAATCATGAACGGTGCGAGGCCACCGCCCGTTCCAATGTTGACAACTGGTGATTTTGAAATACGACTGACTCCGCCCCGACAAATTGGAGCTGTTCTAGTGTTAATATAAATTGACGCATCAAACCAAGCATCCCAATTATCAAGACCTTGACTGGTCAAAACTTGTGTTTTCCTCTGCGCACCCGACATTCGCTCTTGTGTAATCCACAAACTATCATCGTGGTCTGAGACCCATTTAAAAAAGTCTTCAAAGCTAATCATACCCGCTAGGTTAGTCAGGTTGCGAAGTTTTTCTTGAGTCTCTTCTGTAAACCAAGAATTACCCATGATGACCTGATGCCCACCATAGCCAATACTGCGTTTCAATACCGTGTGCTCTAACTTACTTTCAATGCGATCTCTGAGGCTGCCTTGATTCGCCCCCAATGAACGAAAAGCCTCGTCTCCGCCAAGAATTCTACTATGAGGGACGCGTTTCTTAATAGAGGTGATTTCTTCCTCTGTCATGTCAACCTCTTCTGCAAGCTTTTGGTCGTCGGCCACCTGACTGACCAAGGCCAAAAAGGCCTTGGCCTCAAAATGCGCACTAACTGGATTATATATGTGACTTTTTTGGTTTCTTCGAAGTTCTTCGCCGGCAACATGATCGCTCAATCGAAATGCAAATATATGTCGATAGATCAAATCACAGGGGATCTCATTCACTACCCACACGTCTCCCATCCGTGACAGCATCAGGGGATCGGCTAGATAAGTTTCGAAACCATGAGCATTCCATTCTTGCTGGAACCACAATAATTCGCCCAATTGACTATCACCTTCGCGATGCAAAATAATGATTCGTGGGCGCGCCAAGAGCCCGCCGTCGAGACGATACATGGCCACGAGACTGTCGAGCAGCTTTTTTGAATTTTTAGATTCGCCTTGAATCAAGCCTCCTGCTTTAGCCCATGCATAAAATACATTGTCGCTATAGGCTTGCATCGCTGGAATCGTACAATTTACTTCAATAATTTTTATTTCACCATGGTGCCAGAATAAATCCATGCGAACGGTCACATGCCCCCAATGCTCATGGACATGATCGTTAACAAAATCCCCTTCAAAATCGGTCAACCCCGCAAATAATTTTTTGGCGAGCCTGTGCTGCACTGGCCTCTGAAGCCAGCGCAATAGTTTTTTAAATACCCCCATGACCAACCGTGCATCATGCTCTAGGGCCTCCCACTCGTGAGCATCAATCGTTGTCGGAGTAAGCGCTACGGGAATAGGCAACCATGAAGACTCTGCAGCGTGAAACACCGCTACTTTTCGAAGGTCCAGCTCCGTCCGAAGTTTTTCAAGATCAATCAATGAGCGAACCTCGCATTTAGTTAGTCTCAGGCACAGAAATGTGTGACGCACACATTTCATGACCAATGGCCGCGTCAATCATTGTGCATTGCAGTAATGGCCAATTGTAATTATACTGTAGTATCGGCGAAATGAGCAGTCTGAAATTAGAGGTCTGAAATTCAGAGCCCATTATAGCCAATCGATTAGGAGATCGTTCAAATGCAGATGACCGCGCCTTTATACTCCATTATTTTTGCAAGCATCGTCCTCACCCTCCTATTACCATCGACCTTAGGGCTCGCTAGCAATGATTTTACCTGCAATAAAAAAGTTAAGGTCTGCTATCTAGACGACTCCTCCATCGTAATGGGCGACACCATTGAATTCTTAACCGCTGACGGTGACATCATCGCAACAGGCACCGTCACAAGAATGAATGGCACAAAGCGCACGGTGGATTTGAATAGTATCAACGGGGATGTTCAACTACTAGCCAAGACCTATTCCAATGTCGAAGCAACCACAGACGCCGCAACTCCAAAGCAAAGGAAATATACGCCGCGAGGTAAAATCGTCGCAGGCGGCCATCTAGGTCTTACAAATCTTGGAAGGGGAGACGCGAATGGTTTCGAGATTTCTGGCGAGGGACTAAAGACCAATGTCCTAGGCAACTTAGACCTACAGGCCAGTGCCAGCTGGTACCATGTTAGTGGCACAGCTAATGACATCTACAACGACGCCAACAAAGGCGAGTTTAAGGCCAACGCTTTCACGCTAAGTGCAGGCCCCTCCTTTACGTTCAATGAGCGGGGACCGGTCATGGTGCGTGCGGAGCTTGGACTTGGTTTCGCATATATGAGCGCAAACATTAATGGTAGCGCTTCAAACGCTAAATCAGAAGACTGGGGCTACCAAATCAATTCTGGCTTTGGACTACACCTAAGAGGCCTCGTTGCCCTTGCGATGAATTTCAGTGGTGCCCAGGTAGAAATAGGGTATGAACCGGCGATGCTTGCAGGTTCGGCGTCCAATACCATTCTGGCTGGAGTTCTGGTTAAAGTACAATAGGTCAAAAAACTTCGTTTTTTAAGCGGACAGCATAACAAAGCGGTAGTACAGAGTCGTGCTTCTTGCAGCACCACTAGCGAAAACGAGCCAAGAATTATTTTGGTGCTTCAATTAAAGATTTGAAATTCGAAAGTCCCTTTTCAAAATGCTTTCCCATCATTGAATCCATAAACAAGCCAAAGTATCGGCTGAAGTATGAAAGCTCCTGCTCCAACTCCCAAACTAATTCAGTTTGACACCTCCGCTTGGTTAGTGGGATCACCCTCAGGAAAGGGATTCCATTTTACGTACTCATGTAAATCAGTCAGTCTCGAAAAAACTGTTGCGATTGGCGCATTGATGGCGATTGAGCGAGACATCTTAAAATTGGAGTTCAAGAATGTAGGCAAAATTAGGCCCATCAAAATGAGAGACCCCAAAATCAAAAATACTTTTTTCATAATGATATTCGCCTCCGAGAATGTGTTGCTAGATCTTTCGCGGCAGGGACTGATTACGTAAACGAGGTCGTGGAATGAATTCCCGCCAATTTTCCAGAACTGTCCCGAAGAAAACTGAGATCGGACCAGTCAATTATAAATGGGATCCCGAGAACTTCTCGCACCTGAGGATAGTCGTCCAGAATGAGGCCGGCTTGTCCCAATGCTTTCGACACGTCCTGGAGGGACGCAGGCACGGATTTTTCTGCCGCTCGAGAAAGATTATTTCCTTTTGGCATGACGATCGCCGTGAGCCCACTTCCGAACACAACACTCATTGGCGGGATGAGATCCGCATTTTCGAGAGAGCGGGCCAGCTCGATAGCCGCTTTCCAGCGCTCAATCGCGGCCTCGCCTTTTTGAGTGAAGGCGTTCTTCGCAATATTTACTGCCAAGGGAATGGGAGTGGCAGCAATTTGAAAACTTTGAAAATGCGTGCCTTCCCCTAAAAATTCGTTCATTGTGCGTCGCTCAGGTTCTCTTTTTGTTGAAACTTTCGCAAGAAAACTTGCGATCAGTGAAGCGTCGAAAGCCGTATAAAACATCGTTTTTAAATTGGATTCTCGTGACATAAATTCTCTCCATAAAATGTCGTTTACACGCTCGCCCAATCATCCGCGCTGCCGTCATAATTTCATTCTATTTATATCTATATCTTACTGGAATCTCACATTATTGGGGATAGGCAAAATTTGACCATTAGACTTGTCAATCTTTATGTTGCGAGCAATGAATGTGACGAATAGGTTGAGGCTCAGGGCATCCAGGTTTTTGTGAGGGCCAAAATAGCGTCGTAATTATCTGGGCAAAGGGGGTCGTCCTGGTTCGCTTTATTTCTAGTTTTGGCAGCGCATTTTTCGCAGGTAAAAAGGAGGACGATGCCTTTTTTTGAGTCAAGCTCGTAGCCCGTTGCCCTCAGCAGGCCTAGGCATGTATTTTGGCGATCCCCAGGCTTAATGTCCACGTGCTTACTGGTCAAGCAGTGGGGGCAATGATTGCGGCAGCCTGACGAGGCGGCCGGAACATTTTTATCGCAGTTTTCGCAAACGAATGAATCATTAATGTGTGTGAAATTTCCAGCCATTTTCCCTCAATCTGCCTACCGAAGAATTACCATGACAAAAAAATTTGAGCCACCAAATTGAAATTGTATGGCCTAACAGGATTGAAGAAATACCCTATTTTTCGGTTTTTTCCAAAGAGACGTGCCGCCAAGTGTGCCGAGGCTGCTCATGTTGCGTAGTAAATCACCGATAGGTCGTGGGTAAAACTTTCGTGAGGGAATAGAATGCTGCGATCGACCACATTTCTGACCGTCTGCCTTGGTGCAACCATTGGGTTGTCCTATTGCGGCAAGACGTCCAGTGAGGACTCAGGCAGTGCGGCTGCTGGTGCGAGTTTTTCTTCAAATCAACAGAATGTTAGCGGTACGATTACAAGCCAATCAGGCACTCCGGCGCAGATGAAAAGTTGGGTTGTCGCATTGATCGAACGACAAAGCGGTGTTGCACGCGTGGCGGACGTTGATGCGTCAGGAATATTGAAATGGGGCAAATTAGATCTGGAAGCCTCGCACACTGCAGTCCTCCTTTCCCCTGATTATTTGATTCAATCGGTCATGGCTCTGCCATCCTCTAAGGCGAATACAGTCAAGCAATATTTTAGTGTTGCCGGTATTGTTATTCCTCAAATCGTGCAAAAGGGATCTGGTCTGTCGTTCCAAACGACAACTGGAATTGCCATTCAAGACTACTATGCGACCGATACGGATGCTGATGGAAATCCAGATGGTGTGGGAACTCTTGGTTTATCATTAACGGGAAATAATTTTAGTTTGGCGGTCGTGGATACCGACAAGGATGGAATTTCCAACGATTCGGATATGGATCTTGATGGAGATGGAATATTGAACTCTTTTGATGGAGACGACGACGGGGACGGGACTTTGGACGTATTTGATACGGATGCAAACGGAAATAACGTGGCCGACAATTTAGAGGCTCTTAGCGATGCCCACTACTTGCTAGGACTAGAGTATTTTGCAGTGCGATATGAAAAGACGGCGACAACGACGACACTGCAGTTCGCCGCAAAAGTTCGCGACGGTTTCAAGCCTGCTGAAATGAAAATTCGCACGGCCACAAGTTTAACGGCGTCGGCCACGACAATGGCAATAGACGGCACCACGGCTGCGTGGGACGGAACACTGGCCGATGATGCTACGGCCTTCGACGGATCGTCAGGAGATCTATTGTACGGCCGAAAAATACAGCTGGCCAGCGGCAAGGCGCCAAGAATTAATCAGGTTGTGTTTTTGCAGATGACGATCGGAACCGGGGATTCTGCATTTACTGCCGAATATCCATGGACCTTTCCGAGCATTACAATGGAGGCGATTACGTCGACCTACGTGACCACGACGCGGGTTGCCACATTAGCGGGCAATCCGTTTGGTACTGATAATCAAGCTTTTTTCTGGTCAATTTCTGTAACAAACTCGGCAGGCGTAAAGGTTTACGAGTCTAGTGCGGTGGCTGGTGCAACTCGCACTCTAACGATTCCTTCAAACGTGCTCGAGTCCGGTGTAACGTATACCTACGAAGCTGTGGCTCAGAGTTTAGAGAAGGTGCCGGGTATTCCTAGCATTTCTGTGCGGTCGGCGGCCGTGACGATAGTCAATCCGTGACAGAGAAGAATAGTCTGTGCTAAGATCAATATTAACGAATCAAATGACCAAAGGGAGCATTTCAATGCTGTTTACTAAAGAAGACTGTAAAATTGACGACCTTCAAGACACATTAGAGTTTCTTCCTATCGTGGTTTTTTTGGCCTTGATTGCACCGCTGGTCTTGGTGGCGTACAAAGTAGGATTTATCCTCGATCAGACCGGTTGGCTTGATACCTCGAGTTAAGTTCTTCTAGGAGTTGGAACGTAACCGGTCCGGCTTCTTTGTGAATAATAATACCTTTTTCATCAATAAAAAATGATTCGGGAACGCCATAGACACCGTAGTCGATGCTCGTTTTCCCGCTGACGTCAAGGGCTATGGGATATGTTTTTCCATGTTGTTTAGCAAATTCTCGTGCGGCTTCTGGCGAATCTTGGATAGCAACTCCTAGTACGATAATGCCGCGGTCGCGATATTTTTCCCAAAACATCTCCATCTGTGCAGCCTCTTCGCGGCAGCTGACACACCAGCTTGCCCAAAAATTTAAGATCAGAGGCTTGCCACGAAGGTCTGATAGTTTAATCTTATTTCCACTTAATTTCGGTAACCACGACGCACCCTCAAGAACCTCTACCTCGAAATCAATGGCGGGCTTGCCAATTAATGCGGATGAAACAACGGACGGATTCATGGTTAATCCTTTAACCAAAATTCCGAGCACAAAAAGGGCAAGCCCAGCAATAACGAGCGTTATGATGCGGTGGCGTTTGCTGCGATTGATTTTAGATTGTTTCATTACCTTTTGATGGGCTTGTTGGGCTTGAGGGGGCACAAAGGCTTTATAGGGTTGATCTGTTTCTGTCATGGTTGTGTGCCGCTATTAGAAGGTTTGTCGGTCGCTTGAGTCTTAAAAAGACTTTTCTCGAGCAGCTCTTTGTTCATTGTGCCGCCATCGGTGCTCGGTTTTTTGTATTCTTCCGAGTGTTTAACCATAAGTGTTCTCGCGGCAAATGATTTCCCATCTCCTGAAATGGTACCCTCAACGACAACGCCTTGCCCCTCTTTGAACATGTCTGGAGGCGGGCCATTGTAGCTGACCCGTATATCATGATTTTTTAAATCCGTGATCGTAAACGCTAGCTTTAGAGTCTCTGCTACCCATTCGCGACTTCCCGCAACCACCATGCCTGCAACCTTTATGTTTTGCGAGGTTAGCGTCGCAGCTTTTGCTTGAGCCTCGTCCGGAGTATAGAAATATACGGTGTTTGACGAGATTTGGGTCAAAGCAATGGCGATAACGGCAACGGCGATTAGACTAATGCCGATGACCCATTTGGTTGACTTCGAGCGTTTTTTCTTTGGAGACAAGTTCATGATTAGGCCCTCTTATCTATGGCGGCGAGATAGCGGTTAACTTGGATTCGATGGCGACATAGCCACACAGCGTATCCGAAAATGGAAAGGACCCCCAGTGCATAGCAAGCAATGAGGTATGGCATGGCGTTTGTGGCTTCTGGATATGGACTCATGATGCACCTCCAAGAGATTTTTCTTCGAGTTCTTGTTCGAGGCGAAGTGTTTCACGTCGGACCAATATCATATTAACGGTCACTAAGGCCATGATTGCGATGCCGGATAGGAGGACACATAGCATGTCACTATCCATTGTTGAGCCGCCAGTGCGCAGGATGGTTTGGGGTTGATGAAGAGTTCTCCACCAGGTCACGCTTTTATAAATAATAGGGACGTCCGCAGCAATCATAACGCCGAGAATCGAGCAGCTTCGTGTGCGTGAGGGCCCCTGTGGAATGGCCCCAAAAAGCAGAATCCAACCCCCATACATGAGTGCGAGTAGGAAAGATGTGGTTAGGCGCGCATCCCAAGTCCACCATACTCCCCAAGTAGGCTTACCCCAGATGCTGCCTGTCGCTAATGTTAGTAGTGTAAAGAGGAGGCCTACTTCGGCGGCCGCTCTCGATAGGTTTAGCCAGTGTTCGTCTTTGGAGCGTAGGGCTAACAGGCTGCCGATAAGTAGCACGCCTGCACTGAGAAATGAGGCAAAGGCCGCCGGCACATGAAGGTATATAACTCGGTAAACGTCCCCTTGTGCTTCATCCACAGGTACCCATAACCAGGCCAACATCCATTGTCCGAGCAGCATCGCAAGTAGCACTGTCAGGGAGTTGGCTAGAGTAAATTTTGATTTGCGCTCGGTCATACTTTTTCCTAATCCCATTCTTAAAAATCAATCGACAGCTTCTGTGCCGAGTAGGATGGTAAGTGTTAAATAAATAATATCAAAGGCAATGAGCATAACAGACCAGCCCCTCATTGTTGAATCCCATTTATAGGTGTCGAGCCAATGAACGAGTCCCTCAGTAGAACAAAGTAGCACGGGAACAGAAAGGGGAAAATACAGGAGCGGAAATAAAATTTGATGTCCCTCGGCATTTAGGGTGATCGAGGCCAACAAAACTCCAAGTCCGGTTAGGCCAAGGAGCGTCAAGAAAGCTGCGCCTAACACGACCGGATCAGCCATTTGTCCCATGTTTTGGCCCTGTAAAATGACCGAAAGAATTCCGGTACACAGCATCGTCCCGCCACCGATAAACAGCACGTGCAAAATTTTACTCGTTATAAAAGCAGACGAAGAAATGGGGCTCAGTCGAAGATGATCAAACGTGCGGTCTATGCGTTCGGACTCAAACGTCCTAGAAAATGCGATTTGAAGGGCGAAAAAAATGGCCAGTTGAGACTCTGCCACCATCATCCGTGAACGCATGGCGACGTCGGGTTCTGGAATAGCAAATGAAAAGAGCATTAAGATAATCAAGGCGAAAAAGATCGGGGTGATCAAACGTTCCTTCGAAGAAATATCCACACGCAGGCTATGAGCGAACAGTGTTCTGACATTTTCGATCCAGGTCTGTCGCGCAGTGTTTTTTAGGGTCATAAGCCTGTCCCACCTAAGGATATTGTCTGATGCCTAATTCTTTCAAGAAGACGATCATCGTGGGTGACCACAAGGCTAGCACCGCCTGCACTAAGATGTCGATCTAGGGAGTCTCGAAATTGTTTGCAGGCTCCGTCATCTAAGCCAAACAAAGGTTCATCAAGTAGCCAAAGTTTGGATCCTTCGAGCTCTAGTTTAGCGAGTGCTAAGCGGCGTTTCATGCCAGTTGAAAATTTGGCGACGGGCAGGGAGGATTGAATCCAATCACCACTAAGGCCCCAGCGGCCTAACGTTGTTTGTAGGGATCCAACCTTTAACTTTACTCCGCGCAACTCCAGCCAAAAATTCAAATTTTCAGTTGCAGAGAGGGTCGGGACTAATCCATTGGCGTCAGGTGCGATCCAGCTAGTCCACTGGCGAAAATCATCGTCGCCTGCAAACAATATCGAGCCGCCACCACCCGTAATGAGGCCCGCAATTAAGCCTAACATGGTACTCTTTCCTGAACCGTTGGCGCCAGAAATGCGTATAAGTTGACCTGCTTCAAGGTTAAAACTTACGTCCTGAAAAAGCTTTTGATTTTTAAACCCAAACGAGATTTTTTGTACTGATAGCATAGTGCTACAATTATAGATTAGTGATCACGGATGTCTAGGCAATTCGACTAGAAAGTAAGGAAAATAAGGCTCCTAAAAGCTTGCGACGTTGATATAGACGATTCCGCTTGCACGGCGTTCGATCAATCGATCATTATCGACACCAACATCTACAGCGTGGACTTCGGCCTCAAAGCCCAGAAGTCCAATATTGAGGTGTATGCCTGCGCTTCCACCGGCATTATTTCCACCCAAGCGCAGTCCCAGGAGGCTTTTGCCGGTTTCGCCACCCAAAAGTAATTCCATTCCTCCGCGCATTTTCTTTTTCCCAGCCATGTGTTTTTGCGTAAGCATACCGCTTTCAACAATCATATTGAAGCGCCCGATTTTTCCCACATCAGGTGAGATAGAACATCCTGCCGTGAGATCTTCGTCATAGACCAGTGGTTTTTGGCTCTTGTCTTTTGCTAAATTTTTTGAATTGCCCACATTCCTTGCTACGACTGATAGGGTCGGAGTTATAGACTTGGGAATTCTAAAGAGCATCCCAACATTGGACGAACTAGATTCATATGTTTTGCGGTTTGCTTTAAGAATCTCTTTTCGTTTTTCGACATCGACCATGTCAGTGTAGGCAAACGTGCCTGCGGTCTCCTCGATAGTGCCCATCAAGGTGGAAAATCCGAGAGAGAATCGATTGCCATGATCAGCAATCGACGATCCAACCATGACGCCAGAAATGGTTCGGTAACGCATTTTAATCTGCCCTGGAGCTCCAGCAACCGGAACTGCGGCAATTTGGTGGTCGATCACGGGCACGACAGCGGTTCGCCCAACCAGAAATCCCATAGGAATAAATGACGCTCGAGCATATTGGCGTTTGCCTGTATTGGCGTCCATCACGGCTGCTCCGGCACTAGCGTCACTCTGTGCACCGGTAGCTTTAAATTTACTGTCAACAGCTTTAGCATTTTCATTAATGCTCACGGAGGCGTAAGGAAAAAGAATGCCTCTGATAGGAGGCACTTTTTGCGATTGAGATTCAAAACCTACGCCACCAATTCCTGCGGGATTGTAATATAAAGCATCCAGGTCGTCTGCAATTGTGCTGAGGGCTCCGCCCATTCCGGCCGCTCGACAGGTTGAAAACGGTGACGGGTCTAACACTGTTTCTGAATCAACAGTCGTCGTCTCTGCCGTTTGTGCAAACGCCGTAGGTTCAGCATAGGCTGTCATAGCAAGTAGTAGTGTCAGTTTTTTTTGAATGCTCACGGACCCCCCCAAGGACGACCATTGTCGACCTATATAGGCTATCGGAGCATTTCCTAAGAACTATAGGGGGAATGATAAAATATTATATAATATTCAGCAATATCATGAAGTTATATAAAATATTAGGTATTTTATGGCTGCCCAGAGGCCTCAATGAGCCTAGGAAATATAAAACAATTTGAAGGGCTCATTTCGTTTACTTCATCCACTCAAACAGGTGGTAGTGCTCACGTTTCATGCCTAGGGCTTCATAAACTTGAATCGCTTTATGGTTTGTTTTATCAACGTAAAGCCGCAAGCCTCGAAGGCTGGAGTCCGTTGCCACTCGCTCGCGAAGGGCTGAGTAAAGACTTGCAAATACTTTTGATCGGCGGTGAGCATGCTCGACAAATACCGAATGAATCCAAAGGACAGATCCATTGCGCCAGTCACTCCATTCACTAAGCACGAGACAACACCCAACTGGTATGCAGTCAATTTCTGCGACCATATAGTGACCCACGTCAGGATGGTCAAGGACGTGAGTAACTCCTTTGAGCACCACACCTAGTTCCAAGGTCATGGCTTCCGTTTCTAGTGCCATAGATACCTGCCAAGCAGATATTTGTGGGATATCGGCAAAGACACCCACACGCACAACGATGCCAGAATTAGGTTTCAAAAAATTCTTCTTTTTTGAGCTGCGGAAACAAAATTACGTCGCGAATGCTGGGACTATCCGTCATCAACATGCAAAGGCGATCGATACCAATTCCCTGTCCAGCGGCTGGAGGCATCCCGTATTCTAGAGCCCGAACGAAGTCATAGTCGACGTCACAGGCCTCTTCATCGCCACCGTCTTTGGCCATGGCTTGTTCAGCAAATCGCTCTAGTTGGTCTGTAGGATTGTTTAACTCGTTAAACGCGTTTGCAATCTCCCAGCCGTTAATCATCAACTCAAAACGGTCAACGACGTCCGGATTCTTATCGTTGCGACGAGCAAGAGGTGAGATTTCGGTTGGAAATTCGGTAATGAACGTTGGTTGAATCAACCCAGCTTCGGCAAATTCCTCGAAACACAAAACCATGAGTCTATCGGGTGACAGGCCTGCTAATTTTTTGGGGTCGTGGCCACCGGCCTTGAGGATTTTGATCATGGCCTCAGGATTTCGTGTGTCTGCGTCGGAAAGTTTGGTGGCTTCCATAACCGCCTGTCGCATGGGCAGACGTTTGAATGGCTTCGCAAAGCTGAGTTCTCGTTCGCCAAAGGTGATCGTCTCTTTGCCGAAGAGGCTAAGTGCGAGGCCATTGAGAAGGTTTTCGGTCAGCTGCATGTGATCTTCGTAGGTGGCCCATGCTTCGTAGAACTCAATGGAGGTAAATTCAGGATTATGCTTGATCGATAATCCTTCATTTCGAAAGCAGCGATTTATTTCAAATACTTTTGGGAAGCCGCCAACCAGAAGGCGTTTTAAGTGCAGCTCGGGAGCAATGCGCATGAATAGGTCCATATCCAAGGCGTTGTGGTGCGTCAAAAACGGTTTTGCCGTCGCTCCACCAGCTACGGAATGCATCATCGGGGTTTCGACCTCAAGGTACCCGCGGTCGTGGAAAAAATCGCGAATATATCGCACAATCTGACTGCGTTTGCGTAGGGTCTCGCGGCTTTCAGGATTCATGGTCATGTCGACATAACGCATACGGTAGCAAAGCTCCGCATCAGTTAAGCCGTGAAATTTTTCCGGCAACGGGCGAATGGACTTTGTGACCAATTTGAATTCTTTAAGGTGAATCGCAAGCTCGCCCTTGCCCGTGCGAAACATTTTTCCACGGCCCCAAACAAAGTCACCGAAATCGGTCAATTTGTATTCGGCAAAATCCGTCTCAGAAAGATCATTTTTGCTAACATATAGTTGCATGCGTCCGTGACCATCATCACAATCGATAAAGGCAGCTTTCCCAAAATCACGAACAAGCATGGCTCGGCCAGCAATGGCGTAGTCAGTCTCCATCGGGACCATGTCTTCTTTCGAGTGGGCGTCATGGCGGGCGCGTAATTCGCTCGCGGTCGTATTTGGGCGAATATCAGTCTTGTAAGGATTGCTTTTAGCTTCGGTCATCTTCGCCCGCTTTTCGAGGCGAGCATCCGTTTGTTCGCTATAGGTATCGGTCCACTGCTTAATGTATTTTTCACGCATATTGATGATTTCCCTTTTTTCAGCTTGTGCGAGCAAACATAGCAGAATTTGCTTTCAAATTCCCATAGAAACATGAATTAAATAGCGTGTCTCGCGTGCGGTATAAATAGACACCAATCGTTGTGCGTTTAATAGGCGCATGCAGTAAGTTGAATCGAGCGATTAAACTTAACGATTGAGGATCGCCACCGCATTGCCAGCTGCCTGAGTCATCTTTGCCATGTAGTCCCAATTAACAATGCCCACCGTATCGCACATGCGGTGATAACAAGGATTGCTGTCGCCACCAAAAAAGTTCTGACTCATGACAATGGCAGGGCGATTGTGCTTCCAAAAAACGGCGTGATCGCTTCGGGTGGTGCAGGCTTCGACCTTAGTAAGTTTGATGCCTTCGGCCAATATGGAGGAAATTAGGGCGTTCGTCAGGGCCGCCGAGGTATTTTCATTGCAGTCGATGGAATGGAATTTTCCATCATTGTCGATATCATAACCGGTCATTTCAATATTGAAAAGACTCACCTTTGAAATGTCTCCCACACGATCGAGTTCTTTTGCGTAGGCAGCACTTCCAATCAGTCCACGCTCCTCCTCATCAAACGCAACGAAGCGGATGGTGCGTTTAAACTCTAGACCATGGATGGCGCGTGCGATGGAAAGCCCTGAGATGACGCCAGAGCCGTCATCGTCAGCCCCAGCCGTGTTAACAGTGTCGAGGTGCCCAGAGACGAGAAATATTTGATCGTCGGCAGGATTCGCAGCACGCTTTTCCGCGATTAGATTTGTTCCCGTGGCATATTTATGTTCTGTGACCGTAAATCCAAGTTCTTCGTAACTAGCACGAAGCCAAGCTCGGGCGAGTATTTTATTGGCTTCCGTGGCGCGATTGACAATAGTCACCGATTGCCCGTTTACAACCGTAGGACGTGCCCCAGATAGGGACTCAAGATCCTCACGCATGCGAGCGGTGTCGATAACAATGCCGCCTTGGGGAATGGATTGTAGTTGATTAGGATTCATGTCGTCTAAACTAAGTGCTGGCATACTTTCCGCATCCAAATAAATGGATGGGCGGTTCAATTGGCTAACGTCAACTTTGAGCGGATGTGCGAATTCTTCGGCCTTTCCGGCAATAGAAACCGCTTCTTGATCATTTTGAGCGAAAAACAATACGATTCGTTCTTCGCGAAAGAGTTCGTTTTTTAGGGTTTCGACGCTAGTCTTGATCATCTCGACCGAGTACAAATGATGGCCGGCAGGGACGTGCAAATTCGAGCCTGAGGTGGTGGCCTCAGAATCTGTCACCAACACTCGTCCAGAATTCGTAGGTAGGCGAGTGTAAAAAGGATTGGCATCGGCCTTAGAGACAACGCTAACGAAAAGGTTTTTTGAGGAATGATTGGTCAAATAATTAGTGCCTGGCCTCGTGGTTTCGGCACAGGAGACGGTCAGTAAATTAATAAAAGCGAGCATAAGTAGGGAGCCCGACTTGAGCAAGGAATAGGAGTTAATTATTTTACGTGACTCGGCCATGATGAATCTCCTCGCGGGGGGTAAATTTTAGTCGTTAACTGCCAAAAGTATACCTCGGACTAAAAAGCATTTGCAATGGAGTTTCTAGCTTCAAGAAAACTCCCATTACCAAAAGCGATCAGTAACGGTAAATGGTTTAGAATTTGAGTATTTTTTATATCTCGTCTTGTTGCATTTACATTTATTGGCTACTCTTGCTCATAGCAAAAGACTTATGAAATTAAATGCTCAGGAAATCAAGCCATGACCAATTATCTAGGTAGGTTACGCCTATCCTTGTTTGCAGTTGCATTTATTTCTTTGACGGCAACGTCAGGCCTCGCAGATCGTATGCTGATTGAGCGCAATGCAAGGCCCCTTCTGGCGGAAGGAGCCTTGGAGGCCATAGACCTGTGGGAAACTCCCCTCGACGGATTTTTTGTGCGTAGCCATCACAATGTTCTCCCGAGTGTTACGAATGATTCCTGGGATGTTTCTTTTGAAGGGTTGTTGGCAAAACAAAAAAAAATTAGTGTCAAAAGCTTAAAAAAATATCCGCAGGTAACATTTCATGCTGTCCTTGAGTGCTCGGGGAACGGTCGTGGACTTTTTTCGCCGCAGGTTAGCGGCATTCAGTGGAAGCGTGGCGCAGTTGGAAATGCTGAGTGGAGTGGAGTTAAGCTTGCTGACGTGCTTAAAGACCTTGGCGTATCGGCAGAGGCCGCGTACGTAACGGTGGAGGGCTTCGACGAGCCGGTTATGAAGGGTGATAAGAAATTTGTTCGTTCGATTCCCTTATCCACACTCGCGGAAGCTGGTGCGATCCTGGCCTTCACGATGAATCGCCAGCCCATTCCTCTCGTTCATGGTGGCCCTGTGCGTTTAGTTATTCCGGGATTCTACGGGCAAAATTGGATCAAGTGGGTAACTAAACTTGTGTTCTCCAAAGAACCTGATGAGCGCATGTATGCAAAAAAAGCGTACCGAATGCCGTTGGTAGCCGTGAAACCTGGGGAAGCTTGGGATCCTGTGAAGCAGGGCAAACCCATTGAATCCATCTTGGTTCAATCCATTATTACGTACCCAAAGCCAGATGCAAACCTGGCTCCAGGTAAAATTGTGATACGAGGCAAAGCATTTTCGGGCACGGGATTCATTACTAAAGTGGAATTGTCTTCGGATGCGGGTGTCTCGTGGAAAGTTGGAACGTTGAGCTCCCCTAAGGACTACGCTTGGCAGGAATTCGAATACGAAATGTCGATTGGTGAGGGGCAGAGTATCGAAGTGATGACTCGCGCAACCGATTCAAAAGGTCATGTGCAGCCTCTCGTTCAGGAGTGGAATCCTAAGGGATATTTATATAACGCGGCTGACCGTGTGAAATTTAGGGGCAGTAGTGCTGGTGCACTTTTGGCTTCGGGCGAGGCGTTGGCTCTGACTCATTGTCAGACCTGCCATTCTTTGGGTATGGCCGAGGCACAGCGACTAGATAAAGGGGACTGGGTTAAAGTGACAAAGAAAATGGCTGACTACGGCCTTGTTTTGGCAGACGACGAGGTAGAAAAAATTGCGACCTATTTTGCAAGCCGTTACAGCAAAGAGCTACCCACTGACGATTCCAAGTTCGTCGAACTAAGCTCAGATCCATCGTCTCTCACGTCACCAGGCGACGCTCCTAAAGCTCATTGGGTGCACGGGAAGGGATTATTTGACACCTACTGCCAGTCCTGCCACGGCAAGGAGGGTGAGGGAAATATTGGGCCAGTTTTGAAGGGACGAAGCCTTTCAGCGGGATTATTTTGGTCGTCAGTGACCAACGGAAAACGAAAAATGCCTGCCTTTAAAGGTGTTTTGACTGTTCAGCAGACGGACGACCTGCGGGCCTGGTTAGTTTTGCGCGATAGGGTCCAAGGTACTAGGGATAGACTCTGAGTCGTGAATGGGGTATTTAGGTCGGTCACCGCAAGGAATCGATTGAATGCCGCAAGTTCCCGAAAATACAAGTTCAGCCCCGAATTCATCAGTCGTTGGTCGTGACCGGCGATTTGAACGCTTGGCGCGATTGGTCGACTACGACGGTATTGTGAAATTGCGGCAGGCCCATATTATGATTGTTGGGTTGGGCGGGGTCGGATCTTGGTGTGCAGAGGCCATTGTTCGCAGTGGCGTGGGCACGGTCACATTGATCGACTTTGACAAAGTTTCCATTAATAATTTCAATCGCCAAATGCCGGCCCTTGAGACGACCGTCGGAGTTTCAAAAGCACAGGCTTTGTACGACCGCCTAAAACTCATCAATCGGCACTGTGAAATAATAATCAAAGAAGAGCAGGTCAGTCGTTTTGATGTGGGTCACATTTTCGATCGTAAGGTTGATTTTGTCGTCGATGCCATTGATCAACTTGGCAGCAAGTGTGCTCTGATTAACTATTGTGTTCGTAACGATATCAAACTTGTGACGTCAGCCGGTGCGGGCGGGCGTCTTGATCCAACGCAGATTCGGGTGATCGATCTTTCGGAAACAAAAGATGATACGCTTGCAAGAATGGTGCGAGTTTATTTGCGAAATCGGCATATGTTTCCGCGTAAAGGCCGGTTCTATGTGCCGACCGTGGTTAGTCTTGAACCTATTCGCTTTCCTGTGGAGCCTAATTTCCCGGAGAATTCGCCGGATATTACGCCCGTTGAACTGGCAGCCTTGGATCCGGTCAGTAAGGATCGTCGCAACACGATTATGGGAACGGCATCATTTGTAACCAGTTGCTTTGGGATGACCTGTGCTTCGGTTGCGATTCGTACGGTTCTTGGTGAAAAAATTGCGGGCGTCAAAAACCGGCCCAAAAGCTTTCGTCTGCCCGTTGAGCCGCCGCTTCCGCTTCCAGAATATGAAGGCGAGCCGCTTTAGTTTTTCGATAAAACTCTAGTCAGAATTCCCTGCTTGCCGTTATACTTAATTGAAAATGGTTTTCAAAGCGTTCCAATTTTTTTCATTGTGAATGGGTGCACGTCCATATGAATTTCCTGCAACTCCTTAAGTCTCGGTCCATGTCGGCTCAGGTGGCCCATCCGGAAGAATTGGTGGAGCACGTCACCAGTGGTAAACGCGTGGCCTACGCAGGCTTTGATCCGACGGCCGAGAGCCTTCATGTTGGAAACCTCATGCCTATTATGGCTCTTCGCCGCTGGCAACAGTCTGGTCATAAGGCCGTTGTATTGATGGGCGGAGCCACGGCCATGATTGGCGATCCTTCTGGTAAAACAGATATGCGTCAGATGTTAACGGTCGAAGTGATCGACCACCGAATCGGTCTTCTCAAAAAGCAGTTTTCTCGTTTTCTAGACTTGTCGCCAGCGAATTTTGTGATGACCAACAATGCCGATTGGTTTCGAGATATGAAATATCTTGAAATTCTACGAGAGGTAGGGGCTGATTTCACGGTCAATCGTATGCTCGCAGCGGAGTGCTTTAAGCAGCGCTACGAAAAGGGTCTCAGTTTTTTAGAGTTTAATTACATGATTCTTCAGAGTTATGATTTTTTGCAATTGAATCGGACTCTCGATTGCACCGTTCAACTAGGCGGCGATGATCAATGGAGTAACATGATCGGCGGAATGGACTTGATTCGTCGGCGCGAGCGGAAGCATGCGTTCATTTGCACGGTGCCATTGCTGGTTAATTCAGCCGGAAATAAAATGGGAAAAACCGTTGACGGAGCCGTCTGGCTGAATCCGGATATGACGCCTCCTTATGACTTGTTTCAGTATTTTCGCAACGTCGAAGACGAATCCGTTGAAAAATGTTTATTTTACTTCACAGACCTTCCTGTCGAGGAAGTCCGCCGCCTTGGAGGCCTAAAGGACGCATCAATCAACGAGTCAAAGACTATTTTAGCGTTCGACATAACTAAACTGATTCACGGCGAGGACGAGGCTACTAAGGCTCGAGACCAAGCTAAAAGCGTATTTTCTGACAAGGGCGGCGGAGGGCAAGATGCTCCAAAGGTCGAGATTTCTCGGGCCACCTTCGGCGTCGGGATGCCCATATTGGACGTGCTAGTGGCGACCAAAATTTGCGATACGAAGAGTGAAGCGAAGCGTTTAGTGGAGCAGGGCGGCATTGCGGTTGATGATGTTAAAGTCGCAGATTTTAAATTTGTTTTATCCGCAGAAAAATTTGCTGATGGAAGTGGTGTTGTGCTTCGCAAAGGCAAAAAGAATTTCTTCAAATTGACGTTGTCCTGAAATTCTATTTAGTGCTTGTTCGGAGTTCTCTGAATCAAGGCGCGAGGAGTCGGAAAGGCGGAGTTTACTTCCGGTAAATGAGCATTTTCCGGCGACAAGCAAGGCCGAGTCAGGGAACTCCGAACAAGCACTATTTTGGGATGATCGGCTTCATGCAATTTAAGAACATATAGAAGTACAAAAACTGATCGGTATGATGACATTCAATTCTTCCAAGGGAAAAGTCATTTGGAAGATAGTCATAGACATAGCGGCACGTTCCTTTTTTTCCGGGAGGCATTGAGCCTTCGGAAATAAAATTTCCGACATTCATTTCATAAGCGCGACCCGTATTGATCACCCACGGTTCAGGCTCTTCCTCCTTAGGCTTAGGGGCTGGAGGTTCTTCTTTTTTGGCTTCGCCGTGGCCACCTTCTTCTTTTTTAGCTTCGCCGTGGCCGGCGCCTTCTTTCTTCTTTTTTGGATCCTCAATCGGTGGTGGCGGCGCTTCCACTTTGATGGCAAGCCATTCGTCTACCTCGGGAAATCTAATATACCACTTGGACTGGTCGAACAACGTGAGGGTTATAGTTCTTTGAGTACCGTCATTTTTTGCCATTGAGGGAATGCAGCTTTTGAAAAATACTGCTCGGCTGTTTTTTATAAAAAAGTCCGAGTCATAAGGCAGAGTTTTTGCGATTAAATAGGGCACCTTCCACGTCACAACCGTCCCAAAATCGGTCACCGAAGTCTTGAAGGACCATGCGATCGTGCTGGATTTCTGATTGAGGTCTCCGAGGTACCATTTCAAGGCGGTTGGTTTGCAAACAACGACATCTGGGCGATCAATATCGGTGGTCACCGTGAAACAAACTCCGGCTGGTGGCGATACAAGAATAGTGCCCGACAATTTTTCAACGTCCTTAGCACTAACGGCTTTGTCCCGAATGGTCGAAGCACTAAGTTCAAGGAGCTGATCCGGTGGTGGAGACAAATAAGGCGCGAGAATTTTGACCCGCTCATTCAATGGAGCATTGGCCGGCATTAATGCGACGGCAAGGAGCCAGTTGCGCGGTGAACGAGTCATCTGACCTCTTCTGGTACTGGTTTCTCATCTTTGGTTTGGGCTTGGGATGGCGTAAAACGCAAGACACTTAACTCCCTTGATCCGTCAATGGTGTAGAAAATACTGTTACCGTCAGGATTCCATGCTGGCCAGCGTTCTGCGGTGTGTTGCGTGGCTGTCAAAAAAGATCCCTTTGTCCCAGGTGAGCCGATTTTGAGATCATAGTCCGCAGCTTTGTTGCCCACCATGCGCCCGCCTGCGTAAACCAAAAGCAATTTTTCTGGGTGCCACTTTGGGTCACGCCCCCAGTCTAACATCTCGGGGATGGCTCCCTGTTTACTAACAAATATCCGTCCTGATTTGGTGGCCCACGCAGCCGAACTACCGTCGGGGGAAATGTCAAAGGATTCAATTCCGGAATCGTCATCTTTCAATTTTTGCATCGCAAATCCGCCTTCCGTGACATAGGTCACGCCCTTTTGCGCCATGACCCAGCGGCCTGAATCTTTGCGTTGCCCGGACTGCCATTGGGCGAGTCGATTGTCAGGGAAGACCAATTTTTTGCTCTTGATGCCTTTGTTGTACATCAACAGCATGCGATTGTCTCGGGGGTCAAACGATAGAAGTCCGCTGGTTCCATCGAAGGTGTCGACGTCGATATTTTTATTTTGGACGACGTCCCAGGCGCGAATGCTCGTGGTGGTTTTACTGTCTTTGCGCAGTAGTTCGCGGTAAAATAAGCGTGCGCCATCTGGAGACCAAAAGAATGAGGATCCTACGAAATTTGGACTAGCCTCAACTATTTTCCCAGAAGTAACATTCAGAATTCGAATTCCAATTTTTCCTTCTGGGATGTAGGCGATAAATTTTGCATTGATGTTTGGCCTAATGTGCGTAAGGCCAGTGTCGAGACGAAGCCATGATTTGGTCGTTGGAATTTTACTAGTGCCCTCGCCGGTAAGAGGTTCTTTTACGACGCCAAACGATGATGGACTATGGAAAATTAAAAATGAGGAGACAATCAATAGAATTACATTTGTCGACCAATTGTACATGTATCGCTCCTTTGCTGACTGGACTTAGCCACATTATACATTATAGCAGACTTGGCAGAACGATGCACGCCTGTAATATCATGCAGTTACGTTGCAGATTCGACGGCGCCAGCGACTTGTCTTGAGCTGCAGGCGAAGGACCTCGTCGAATAACTTCGTATAGATCTTTTCCTGACTAGACTTTTGGGAAATAAGTTCACAAAAAATCTCGTTACTGACGATCTTAAGAAATTGCGCCGTCTAAAAACGTAAACTCAACAGGGCGATTCGATTGTGCGTTTAGACGCACCGGCGTAAGCTGCGGAATAGTAATCATTGGAACCGTATGACTGCAGTCGAAGTTTGAAACAATGGGATAGTTTCTTGGCCCTACAACTTCCATAAGCAGTTCATCATAACCAAAAGGTGCATCTTGAGACTTATAAATTTCGGGCTTACCGACAATAAGTCCTGCGATTTCTTCAAAAACACCAATCAGACTGAGCTGCCTAAATGATCTTTCATTGCGAGCCTGTGGTGCTTCCATATCCTCAAGCAACAAAATTTTTCCCGAAACATCAGGCCAATATTTTGTACCAGCCAGACAAATTAAAGTATTGAGATTAAGTGCCAGAATGGGCGCTTCCACCGTACCAGGGCTGAGTGTCCTCCAGCCGGTGTTTTCTTGCCAAGTGCGTGGCATATTCTTCCAGTCACCGTTTTCCCATTTGCGCCCGTGATTGCTCCACCGCTTTGGTTGCAGGACTGGCCGTGGGCCTGTGTGATGATTCATCACCGCATCCAAAAACCAACCCGTGCTTTCAGGGATGCCATTGGGCCAGTCGCCAAACCAGCACATGACCGAGGGACTGTAGAATGTCCGCAGACCGGCTACTGTAAGAATGGATGCGTGCAGCGAGGTGACATCACTGAATCCGCAAATTGGCTTGCGACTTGTGCGAATAGCTTGGAAATCAAGGTGTGGAATAATGCTCGAAGAGTTGGATCCACCGATGGTCGATATCAATCCGTGTACGTTAGGGTCCAAAATCAAATCCATAAATTCTTTAGCCCGCTCTTGCGGTGATGCAGATCTGTAACCTTGATTCATCCGCTTGGATGTAATGCTACCTTGCTTGATCTTGAAGCCGCATGCTTCTAAATTCCTAAGGCCATTCAAAAACAGACCTTCATTATCTATGTAGGCTGGTGATGACGGTGTAAATATACCGATCGTATCTCCGGCCTTGAGCTTCTTCGGTTTAATGGGCTCTAGGAGCATGTTTCTTTTTCCTCCTGATGCTTCCAAGCAGAAATGCGAGGAATGTCTATTAGATGGGCGCAAAGCAGCCTAAAGGTCCCCTCCATTTGCAGTGCCTCGAGTTGTCGAAGTTTTGTACAACTTGTCTAAACTTTGGACAACTTGGCTAAATTTTGACGGCGGCGACGACATTTGTCAAGTTCGTCTTTTCACATTTTTTCGGCTTAAAGAAGCATTTATTTCAAAATTCCGCACCAAATAAACCAATCCAATCATGGCGGCTCGCTAATTGCATTTGGGAGTAACAGTATGACCGCAATTTCGCGGGAATATTTATTTTGAGGGAATTTCTATGAAGTGGATGTCTGGACTGTTGTTGGGGCTTGCTGCGGGAACTGTTGTTGGTTGTTCAAAAGCGAACGTGAGCTCGTCTCACATAAAAGAGGAAACGGCTTCTGAATTAGTATTGCGAGATAGTGCTGCGCTTCCTGAGTGCGGAATTAATGGTATTGAATATGAACAAATTGAGGACCGTCGAACGATTACTGACATGAGCTGCGCGGGATCACTTCCTGGCGTACACAAAACTTGGGAACATGTTTGTTATGGTAACGGTGCGCCAGGTGCTTGCGCCGCATTAGGTGCGGCCATTGGTCGAACTGCAGTCATGACTGATGCTGGCCAGCAGCCAGGATGGCCAGGTTGGGAACACACTCAGCCGACGTGCGATCGGATTGACGGAGCCGCAGATACCAGCTATAGCAGAATGGTCGGAAATCCCACCGTCGGCGGCGGGAGATTCTCTGGGTCTATGCAGTGGGTAAAATGCGAATATCCTGACGTGCCTGCAACCTGCGAAGTCCATGTTGGCTATCATAATGGAGCAGAACGCTTAGTTGAATCTGGTGGATCGACCAATAAATCCTGCCAAATTTACAAAACAAAAGACGAGCTTCAGACCTTCGTCGCAGGCCGTTATGACTCTCTTAAAACATCCGCTGAGGCCGCTGTGTTGCTTGAAGCCAATTACTATGTTTCGTTCAGAAAAACATCTGAACTCTCATGCTTGTTTGCTTCATTGTCTTCCCAAACTGAAATTCAGGCAAAGGTTGCGACTCTATACAAAAATTTCTTTGGCGCAGATCCTAGCCCAACCGAGGCATGTTCGGAATTCAAAACTCTTGCGCTACAAGATTCTTGTGATGCAGGCGTAGATTCTCTGAAGTGCAAGACCATTAAATCAATTGGCGATAACAGAGGCGAATTCGAAAAAGTAAAGACGCAATTCTCTACGATTTCTGACAACGTAAACGGAATCGTAACTGCGTATGTGGCCGGATCACAGGCAAATGGCCGAGCATCCTATACCGCAGATCAGGTCGCAGAGCTGGCACGAGTCAAATCACTCCTGCAGTCATTCGGCATCAAGAACTAAACGATCAAACGGATCTAATAATCGAATCGATCCAACTAACTGATGATCCAGATTATCTGGATCACGAAACAAAATTAAAAAAAGGGACTATATTATGAAATCGACTCTCGGGCTAAATTTGAAAACAGTATCTATCGTTGGGACATCACTTGCGATCTGCATAGCCATCGCTTCCTGCGTTGAATCACCTCGCCAAAAAGCACCTATAAGTAATGGCAACACGCCAGTTGCACCAGTTGCACCAGTTGCACCAGCGGCACCAGTTGCACCATTGGCTACCGCCAGCAAATGTGAGACCTTGTCTCAGATCATTAAAACCATTCACTCACCGGCAACCGCTGACTTAACGGCCTCAGATCCCTCACGCTTTTGTATTCACGAAATCGTTGTCGCCACCATGGATATAAATAACGTATCCCTTCCTGAAGGCTTGAAGATTGAAGAAGGTTTAAAGTTGGCCATTGCCGACGTCGAGTACGGCGATCACGGTGTTACATTTTCTCAAGCCAAATCAATTTGTGAATCGCTCACGATCGAAGGCGGCGGATGGAGTCTTCCTACCAGTTCCACGGCAGAAGAGACGCGCTCGATAAGCCTTGAAACGATCACAACGTACCTACACAATAGCAATTTTCCAATCGGCGTCCGGTTTTTTGGATTGAGCGCCCTAACGGGAGATCAAGTGGCCGTAGGAATTCCTAGCACTGGCATCACAACACAGGTTATGGACATGACTGGTGAAGCGTTAATCTGCATCAAAAAATAACAGTCTGCCTTGAATAAAAAAGCCCGCTCACTCATGAGCGGGCTTTTTTATTGCGTAAATCCGCAACCTCTAGCCAGTTGAGAAGTCACAGGCGGGTGGTCAGTTGTCAAGTGCGGCAGCTGTGCGTTGGGTCGTTGTTAACGGCTTTTGTTGTAGTAGGCAATGACTCTAGCGGCAAAGACGTCGCCTTGAGAGTGCCACCTGCGGTAAGCCTTGAGCATATTGTAAATCGTTTTTTCAGTGGTTTGGAGCGTACTAAATTTTACTGAAGCCCACCGGCACCCGATAGCAATATTAACGACCGGATCTACGAGGTCCTCAAGGGAAACGGCGATCTCCTTTTGCTTTGCTTTCGGAACGCCTCGAAGTGCCTGTATTGAGAAATCAACGAGAGCTTCGTTTGGTACTAACATCAGCCCCACCCGCGTGCCGTCTGAGCTGGATGCGTTAGGGTCAAATGAAGACGCCACCGCGATCATTGATTTAATCATCAGGGGATCAATGTTTTCGGGGAAATCGAGATTATGTAATTGCCAGTACTCCAACCAATACTGGATAAGCGCGTCTATTTCATGATGCGAGTCGAATCCGGAAATTGAGTGCAGTGGCTTATATTTTGAAAGGTCGGCATTCCAATAAGAGTATTTAAGGTTTTCCGGCAGAATGGACTTTTCCGCCGCCGCTCGATTTTTGGCAATATGTGCCTCAACCCATATTTTGGATCCCGACTGGCAAACTCGCCTGTGTCTCCTCACAACGTGAAAGCCAACCGGGCAGATTTCATTGTCAATGGGCCGTTGCAATCTAATCAGAGACATTTTTGATCTGTTTGTTGCATAAATATCTCCTGTTCGAACGGTCGGAGCGCATGGTCCCGTTACGATCTATATGTTACTTGAAGTCCAACGTTAATTCTAGCGCCAGCAGTTGTCACACTACCTGCAACAAGTGGCACACCCGCAACGACGACGGGAAACGGCGTCGTCCGATGCAAGGAATGGGCGGCAGGAAGCGCGACCGGCTTACTAGGTAGGCAGTGTTCGAACAGTCCTGTTGCCGGCAGGCAGCTCAGCACCTGCGCCCAAACCTATACAAATATTGAGCTAAAACCTGCACAATTAGGGCGACTATTTGGATGCTGGTATCATTTGTATACCAGTCTATAATGGCAGGACACCCCCAAGTCCCTCCCAATAAGCATCAAAATTTGTATTTATTTTAGACACTTTGTCTAAAGTATTGACACTTTTGCGCTTGATTTGGGGGGCTGACCCGATTTCGGAGCCCATCTACAAATCGCTGCCAGATACTTCCGGCAACGGCTTCTTTCAGAAGCTTCGCATAATCCTGTGCAGCCTGCCGATTTTGCCTGCGTAAAATGCATGAGATCCCTCAATGACGTTAAACCTCGCAGGCGCCGAAAGCGTGAACACTTTGCTGGCACAGGGTTTGCAGCGATACAATTACTCGGATTATCTGAGGACAAGTCAATTCTATACATATCGAGGATAATCCATGAAGAATCAACAGCAGGTAATTAACGCTCAATTCAAAAACAAACTAGGTCAGAACACCGCCGAGTACATGCTCCTGCTTCTCCTTATTGGTGGCGGAAGCGTTATGGCATTTAAGGTGTTTGGTGCCGGAATCATTAACCGATTCTCGTCTGTCACTGCAATCATAACAGGAGGGACCGCAGTTGCCGTGGACCCAACGAAAATTAAGGCTCAGTCGGATGTGGTTGATTTTGGCTCGTTTGACAAGGAAAAGAATGCCCCATAACCGCAAACGCCGCACCTTCCATCTACCACCTCTTGCTCACCCTTTCCGGAGTTACCATGATTACCTTTTTGTCTAAACGCGTGTTGTCTGCTTTTGCGATGGCAGCCATATTCAACGCAGGCTACGTCTCGGCAGCAAATTTGACACTCGGAAAGGGTCAGCAAGAGGCCATTAACTTTGATAGCATGGCCACCTCAGTTAATGTTGCCCAAATTGGCATTGTTGATGTTGTTAAAGGTGAAACGAAATCAGTCATTCTAGTCACAGGTAAAAATGAGGGTTCGACAAGCATTACCGTAAAACTAGAAGACGGCAGAACAGTGACCTATAATGTTACCGTTAGCGGAAATTCTAGAGGTTCATTTTCTGGCATCATCGGAAAACTCCGCAAGGCCACAGGTGTGACCGTCGAACAACAAGGTTCTAAATATTTAGTCTCAGGTCAATTTCGTAACCGCAGCGACCAGTTGCTGCTTCAAAACGCTGTTCGCTCGTATCCAGGCCTAATTCTCGACACGACGGATCCAGAAATCGCCGAGTCGAACGCAGTCGTGAGGGCTGTAAACCGTGTCCTAGCAGATAACGATATTGCAAATCTTCAAGCCCACGCCTACGGCCCAATTTTGGCACTTGAAGGCTCTCCTAAAGATGACATGCAAAAAACACTCGCGCTTCGCATCGCACGTACGATTGCCCCTGGCATCGAGGACCACGTCTCCATTGATTCCAACGGAGCGCCATCGATCGTGATCGAGGTCCTATTCATTGAATCGTCTAAAACTAATAATAAATCTTACGGAATTCACGGCCTCCAAGAAGGCTTCGCAGGAAAACCCGTGACAGGAACGGGCGGCGTGGCTAACGCAAAAATGGACTCGTTCAGTGCGCAAAAAGTTAATGGCAATTTCAATCTCAACTGGCAGGTTGGTGGGCTCATGGCCTTCTTAAAAATGGAGCAGACGAAAACGAGTGCTCGCCTGGTATCCAACCCAAAACTTGTTACCCGCTCGGGTCAAAAGGCACTCTTTGAATCCGGCGGCCAATTCTTCATAAGCTCTGATGTCATTGATCCAGATGGCAAAACTCTGAAGAGAACCTACACACCACAGCAAACTGGAATCACCCTTTCAATTGAACCAAGAATCGATCAAATTGGACAAATCGATAGTAAAATTAAGACCACGATCAGCGAAGTCGGAGAGAAAAGTGACACCATCGGAGCACCTCCGTCACTTATCAAATCAAACCTTGAAACGGCCGTAACGATCCCAAATGGACAAAGTATTTTATTGAGTGGCCTTACTTTTAAACGTGCAACCAAGACCACAAACCGGGTTCCCCTTCTTGCTGACATCCCAATTATCGGTGAACTATTTAAGGAGCGGGTTCAGGAATTCAAGGACAAAGAAGTGGCCGTTATTGTGACCATGAAACGAGTTGTCCCAACCGAAGATCGGGCCCAAGTGTCTGAACAGCTGCTTGAAACTTCTGAGCATGACGTGTCCTTTAGTTTCTTTGATTAAGGTAATTTAAGAGGTGAGGCGACTGGGTTGCCTCATTACAAATCAGAAAATAATGTCAAGGCTCCAGAGTGAGAGGGTTTAAAATGAGCAAAATAGTAAAACTTAGTGTCGCTTCCAATTTGTCGACACACAATCCAAGCAGTCCAAATGCCGAAGTCAACCTCGGCTGGGCGCTGGTGCGCACAAATCAAAAATCAAAATTTACTGCCCTAAGGCTCCCGATCGCCATTGGCTCGACTGTGGACAGTGATATTATTATTAATGCCCCAACCCTCCGCCCAGTTTCAAAAATTGTCGCTTCACAAAATGGCACCTTGGTTATGACGGATGTCCAAACTCTGGTCGTTAGTGAAACTAGCGGCCTAGACCTGTTTGGCGTAGAGATTTACGGTCCATTTGCTAGCAATCCGCTTTTGATGCCGGGACATAAACGGCAATTGGAATGGATGTTGGCGACTGAGCGTAAAGCGTTCAAAATTAAATATCCATCATTTTTCAAGAAATATTTGCCAAAAAATCAGTTGCGACGACTAGCGCTCCTCGGTGGTTCGGCTTTTTTTGCCTTTGGAGCCCTGGCCTTTTCTCCAGATACGGTTCAGCAAATACCTGATTTATCAAAAGAGTTAATTGCGGTGAAATCTGGAGATGTGGTCGAGCTAAGCATCAAAACCCCGGCAGGTTTATCGGCTTATGCTGGCGGCGTAACTCTCAGTCTTGACCCGACCCCCCATGCGAAAGAGGACCACTACGTCCTAAGTCTCGCCATGTCCGGTCTTGATGTTGAAAAAGAATTTTCGATTTACTTTAACTCAAAATTAATTGGCATCACTCCGGCTGATCTCAAGTGTAGTGATTCCATTTGTAACCTAGATTATCCAGTGTCAGGAGATCTCTTGGACGCCGCTGGTGATACGGTAACCTTGACGCACGCTAGCCCTGGAAGCTCCTACGTCCTCAAAAGTGTGTTTTTCCGCAACATGGTTCCCGCAAATAGTGAAGAAATAGAAATCGTAAAACAATTGCTCGCCGCGTCTGCGCGCTTTTATGAAGATAAGGAACTGCTCATTCAAAACATCCGCTTGGCCAAAGAAGCCCTTGCGGAGGCCGAAGGCATCGTGACCACCAGAACTGGCCTCGCGGACTTAGAGGAGAAGCTTGTGATCGCAAAAAGACAAGTCACTGACGTGTTCAAATCCAAGGCAAAAGATCTACAAACCAGATGCGAAATGAATATGCAGCTTGGGCGCAATAAAGAAGCTCTCGTGCTCATCGACGACCTGGTGAAGCTCTATCCAAATCAAGCATCATCTCAATATAACACTCTAATCAAAATTCGAAAAAGTCTTCAGGAGAAACTGAAATGAAATCACAGCTGATAAAAACGGAAAATCATGAAGCACCACGTTCATCGTCGTTAGCCATAGTTTCACTTGATTCCTTAAAGTCTAGCGTTTCTTTATACTCGGGCATGCCTCACCAACTTGCCTCCGGAATTACAGTTTCGGTTTTGCAGTCTGCTGCAGAGGCCTTAATTGAAATCAACGAAGTAGCTGAAGCGGGTGTTTTAATCGATGGTAAACCGGCTGCAGAGTTGATTTCGGTGAAGCCAGGACAAATCATCCAAATCGCCGCTGGGCAATTCGCAGTGTTGAAAACGTTACAAGGGATCATTGCTCCCCGCTCGAAAGAATACGTGCGCCCTGAGCATGTCACAAAGATGATACAATTAGTGCTGGCGTCAATGGAGGAACAGAACGTCGCGAACGAGACAAATTCGGCGGCTGCAGCATTACCGAGCGCTGTACCGGCTCAAACGGTGGATCTCGCAGTGAAATCTGCGAACATTAAAACGGCGCGTGTACCTGCACGCACAATTATTCTTGCTGGCGTTACGGCCTTCATTCTTGGCGCTGGTTCCTATCTGATGAACGCAGTGCCGGTTCAACCGGACACTGCAAAAATAGTTCAAAAGTCCAAGTCGTCGATAAAACTTGTGACAGAACCGGCCGCACCAGAAGAGGTTTCGCCTAAAGCTGTTGCTGCGGTACAAGCGTCGCCCGCCGCAACGACGGCTGCTCCGCCTGTGAACGCAGATCTTAGAGTATCAGCGGTCGATGCCTTACGCGCCGCTTCAGGGTCTGGGCAAGCACCGAGACGGCCTGTAGCTGCGACAAAAGCTGCTGCGACCAACAACTCTGCGGGAAGTGGGCTAAGTGCCGAAGACCGCGAAACCGTCGTAGAATACAAACTTGAGGCAAGGTTTGACCGCAAGAAAGCTCGAGAGAAAATGCTGAAATTGGCAAGCAAATTTGCTGTCGGCACCAAAGCTCGCGCCGAAGTAGAGCGTGCATACGGAAGCATGTAAAGTTGGCGCTAACGAGTTTGCGGCCGATTTTCCTGTCGAGCTGATTTCGACATGTTGTAAATTTGACAAAAGGTGCTGATCAAAAGTAAAATGGAACGTCTTTAAGAAGTAATTCCAGCATTAAAGTCAGTGTCTTATGACATGAAGCTGCGACCATTGACGGGAAGGATGACTCCAAATGCCAACAAATAGTTCGCAAGCAACGTTGATAAGGCGCCACCAGGCGCGCAATGGTCAGGTTGTGACTGAATATCTAATGATCTTGACGTTTGTGGTACTACTTTTAACTGCGGCCAAAGTAAAAATCGGAGGCGGCAATGCTGTCGTATGCCCAGAGACTGATTCCGCATGTAAAAGTGGTGGACTTACCGTTATGGAGCACATGTCGAAGTCGTTTACAATATGGATGAAAGATATTTTTATCATTATTTCTTTTCCCTCATAAAGGTTTATATAGAGGTTTAAAGTGACTGGCACATTTAACGGCTCAAAAATTTCCAACAGTAAGCGACATTCAGGTATGGCTGCCGTTGAATTTTTATTTGCAGCGCCAGCCTTCTTTATTTTAGTTTTCTTTGTAGTAGAGATTGCGCTGATTTGGAACGATCGCCATATTATGAGACTTGCGGCTTACCGTGCGGCAAAGTCTGTAGTCAAAACTCGCGGGGATTTTGCCCCGAATGGAAAGCTATGTTGGATTCCTCCAGGCGGAGCTCCTGAAAGCAGCGAAGATCTGGTGGTGAAGAACAATGCGCGACGAGCAGCGGTAAAAATAATGGCACTGGTCACTCCCTCGATAGAACAATTGTTGCCGATGTTTGGCTCAACGGCTGGCTCAGCAATTTCGACCCAGATTGACAGTGACCCTGCACTAGCGGCGGCGACGACAGCAGGCGCCGACCACATGCACGCAATACTACGAGTCATGAAGGGCCTCCCAGCTGCCTGGATTTTTACAGAACTTAGCTGCCAGGATGTCAATGGCATGGTGGAGGTCACTCTTACATATAATCGGTCTGCCAAGATGCCTTACATCGGCAATGTCATGTGGATGTTGAAAAAAATCGCCGACCTCGGTCCAAGCGCGGTGCCTGGAGGAGGAACTAGTGATGGCAACACTGGGTATTTTAGAATTGATCCTCTCACTTACGGACTCAATATTGGCGTCAATTTGAATGATCCGTTAGTTGCAAATGATATTAAAGCAAAGATTTTGACGATCGTAAACGATCTGGGCACAAGTAGCGGAGCTACAAATGCTCTTAACAATGCCGGTCTCCCTGGAGCTTCGATTTTCGCGAACGCAGCTACAGCCGGAATGAATGCGATCGCTGCGACCGGCGGATTTGGCAATGCGGTCACAGGTGCTCAAAACATTCTAAATTCTTTGTCCAATCACCTCGAAAATGCCCTAGTGCTTTTGCCCGATCAACTTAAAACAATCCCAGTGCACGTTTCCGTGCGCGTTGCAGATTTCAACAGTAAGGTTGAAAACTCGACTACTCCTTGGGACGGAGATACGACTTTACTTGGTAAACTTGGCGACTCCAGTACGGTCATGGGTAAAATGGTTAGGCAAATGGGCGCTGTCGTTGATAGTCACCGTAACGAGAATGATCTGGGAAATAAAGTTCACGCTGATGAATCGGAGCCATAAAATGAAACAAATAAATTCAAAGATTGCCGGATCTACGACTCTAGAATTTATCTTCTGTGCACCATTACTCGTCATTTTTGCTTATGCAGCCATGGAGATTAACGAACGACTTGAGCAAAGGGTCACGTCTGCCATTGAAGCAAATAACGCCGCTTGGGCGGCAGACCCGACAATAAACGGTGCTGCTACGGTAAACGGCCAGCCTGTTTCGGATTTATCTAAGTTAAATATTTTGGGAACCGCCGTCGCCACAGATCCAGACACCAAGACAATCGTCTCCTATTCACCAAATAAGCTCAAAGCAGATGGCTATAGCCTGGACATTCAGCACGAGCAAGCTGCCGCAACGACGGCTTTGGCTCGTAATCGCGTCCTAGCAGATATCGGGATTAATACTAATGGTGCTGCTCACAGCTTCGCAGATTGGAGCAACACTGCAGTCAATCTAGTCGAATCTGTTTTTTACAACTCAACGTTTCCACTACTCCCAACGTATCATGTGGAAAAAATTAATCTTTCGTGGAGTTTAACGCCCCAGGGCAGCGGGAATTTGGCCATTAACGCCATGCAAGATCTCGCCACGTACCAAAATTATCAAGCCAGTGGCACTCAAATCGTGGATTTTAACAGCGACAAATACCGCCTCCTGTCCAATCAATCAAGGTTCCTACGACGCAATAGCGGCTACCACGAAGATAAGTATAAAAACCAAGTGTTAGGTGGATTTGTGGCTGGTCTTGCGAATTCCGATCTCAATAATTTTGTCGAGAAGTGCTATTTTAAGTTCAGCAACGCCATGAGTAGTGATTGTGGAGAAGACAATGGGTATTTCAATGTAGTAGATAAAGGACACTGGCTCGTGTCGAGTATAAGGGCGGGTTATTACGCCTATTGGGTGGTCGGCTGTCTCTCAGCCACATTTGGCTACGCCGCGTGTTTAATCGGGAATGCCGGACTCCCTGTCCACAAGGGAGACGTGCCGCCAACAAACACTACGGATCTCTTAATGACTGCGGTCACAAAAGTCGTTGAAGAAAAGGCGACGCAATATTTAGGCGACGTACTCGAGACCGGAGTAGAGAACGCCATGAGAGCCAATGCGCCTGACATGCCTGCGATGCCTTCAATCTCTATACCCAGTCTTCCTACATCTATCGGTGACTAACGATATTCCAAATTGAATTTGGCAGTAATACAACAACGGGAATTTTTATGAACAATCAGCACATCACCTCAAACCCTAACCATTGCGCACCTCGACGTTCTCAAAAAGACGGCGTAATTGCGGTACTATTTCTAGTTGTCGTCGCTTTTATTTTTGGTGCAATAAGCTTTAGCATGCAAACAGGACAAATTATTGAAAGGCGAATTAAAACGGATTTTGCAGCCGAAGCAAGTGTGTTCGCGATGGCAAGCCATAACTCGCAGGGACTCAATTATATTGCATCCAATAATTTAGCCATAGCTGGCGCTGTGCATATGTCGGGTGCGGTGCATATAGCAGCGGATATTATGGCCATTATATGGACCATTCCCACTAGCGATAAAATGGACGTTCTAAATGTCTTCCCGAATACTTCCATGGGTACAGGTTCGGGTGGGACGCATGACGACGAAATGAAGAAAAAATACGATAAAATTTGTTATAGCTATTTAAAGTACGCCGCTAAAATTTTTACAAACTCTGCCGCGGGTATGACTACACTAAATACTTTTTTGAGGAACGGGTACGCTGTTTTGGGTGTACCTCGAGCTATCGAGGTGGGCGGCGCCAATGCACCTGGCGCCTTTGTCATTCCCGTCAACTCTTCCGGCCTGGTAAGCAGTACTTCCAATACATCCCTTAAGGATGTCGGTACAAAACTACTCTCCTTTCTTAGCACTGCGATTACGAGCATTAAATATCCCCTTGTCCGATTACGCGCAGACGAATCCTTTTGTTTGCCATTTGAAGCCTCCGCCAAAACGGGAGATTCTGATAGGCACAACCCAGCTAAGTGGCTGGCTTCCATTACGTCATCAGCTCCTCAGATAGTACAGGATGCAGCTACAGCGACAATTACTATTACCAATGCAGTGACGACTTTAGGATCTTGGATTGGTTTCAATATTGGATTTGCAGGCTGTGGCTTTGGGGAGCCTACAGACGGCTTCGGTGTCCAACTTGATTCGAGTAAAGACGGGTTCAAGGTTGCTCCGCTCTTGGCACTAGCCTTAAGGGGGCCTTTGAGTGGCAGAGAGGCAGCCTACCCAGGTTGTGTAGCGACCGCCGCAGACCCCGCCCTGAGCATCCCCGCAGTTACTTGTCCACCAACCACCCCACCCGAGCAGATATGGCCAAGATTCATGGGACAGGACCAAGGGTCAATTGCTATTTCCCCGAACAATAGCGCACCCATCCCGAGTTGGAATGCAGGCGATGTTCCGAATCCACCTCCTCCGAGGTTTGAAATACAGGGCCATAAAGGTCAAGCGGGAGCCTGCGTTTGGATGCAACCTTCGACATCAGGCTATCCCACAGACGAGCTGCCAAAGGTCAGCGATGGACATGGTCACCAAGAGAAGGGCCAAGTACAACTTAACAATCTTAATTTTGCAAACATCGACGAAGTGCTTTTTAAGTGGGGAGGGTTTGGAGGTCGAGAATCCTCTACGAATTCACTGACTGGCAACGTGCTAACGTCAAGTCCACAACCTTTTGGAGGCAGGACTCCGACTAACACCGAAGATCTTTGTCCACCGTTTCCCACGCCGGTTGGCGTAGTCAATAGTCGCGATCTTACCTGGGATCCAAAAATCGGTTTAACGCTAAACGAACCAGTGCTTCATCCCATACTGAAGCGCCTAGTGTTTAATGCGCCAAATGAACCACCCCTAGATCCTCAGCTAACCGGCCCAGTCTATGTGAACGTGATGAAAATAATGGACTGCGCACGAGCAAATAAAAGAGTCCAGTCCAAAAACCCCGACAATTCCATAAACTACTTTACGCCCAAAATGGATCACCTAGATTTTCTATGCCCGGTGCAAGCAAATCTAAAATTTCTCGCGACTGACGTTCTCCCTCCTGGATATGATGGAGTCAGGGCATGGCATAATGCTCGCGTAGACCAAATGAACTGCGGGACCGCCTACCAAAAACTCATGACTGGCGACGATATTAAATGCGAAACCCCTGCTACAACCTCGACGACTCCAAGCAGTCCTGGTGCTGACCCGTCGTTTGATTTCTGTGCAGGTGCTCAAAACCAACATATGTGCTGGCAAAAGGGCCTTCAAAAGCAATATACAGACTACAAAACCCTAGGCAAGACAAGTCCGCTCGCTTTTTTGGTTCCAAAATTGACCGAGTCTAGTTACTCAGCTCCATTGAGCCCCCTAGAAGCGTCACTTCGGTATGCAGTTTTTTTGCAGAATCCAATTTATACTGATGCAGTAGGGCAAATTAACGGACGCGGGGATGGCTCGGCCCTATCGCATTGCCCCACCTACATGGATGCACAGGCAAAAGTCGGAACGAACACCGTTGACGTTTGCGACGTTACCCCAATGGTCGGACTTCTCAACCGTACCATTGCTGGCGGTTCAGATATCAACGCAAAGGAATCATTTGGTGCGGGTTCGGATTCGTCCACGGGAGTAGGCGGCACTAACCTTGCTTCGGGTGGCTCACTGGCATTCGAACAATCCGGAGGCTTGCCCCACATGTATGCTATTGCAGAGGCAAGAGTCGTTTACGATCCAGCCACGACTGACTCACAAAAACCTACTGCTGCTGCTGGTGTTGCTGACTCAAAATCGAAGGCCTATCAAATGTTTTGGCCAGCATGGAAAGCGCGCATCGTTCCATCAAGGGTCATATCAAAAATGATGCCCGCTGCTATCTCACCACTTATGGAGGATTGAAGGCCGATTATGATTATAGATTTAATTTGTTATGTGTGGTTGCTGGGCTTGCTCATTTGGATTTCTCGCGTGAAGCCTCTAGCCTCCATTAAATTAGAGTTAGGAGGCGTTGAGCTGCCAGGAACCATTTTGAAATCTAAAACATCCTTGTCCAGCAGGGTCGGGTTACTCAATTCTCCCCATCTTAATCCTGGATATGGGCTGCTGTTGACGGGAGTGAAATCGGTTCATACAATAGGGATGCATTTCGCCATTGATTTGGTATTTGCGGACGAGTTATTTCGAGTGGTGGGATTTGAAAAAAACGTACAGCCTGGACGGAAAAAAATTACAGGCCCCAAAGGGACACGATTCATCGTCGAGTTAGGAAGTGGGACGATCGACATGTATTGGAGTGACATCAAATTGTATGCAGAAATTGGGGTAAAAGAGTGAACTCTTCAATAGAAATAGTAAGCTTCGGACTGGGTGGGCTACTCATTTACGTCCTGCTGACTAGGTTTATACTTCGGGTGGAAAATGATTTCCGCCGTGACTTTGACCTCCCAGAGGTGACAATTCGAAGTGGCTTATTATCACTAGTATTGGGCGCGACCTCTCTGGCATGCCTGTACCTGATGCTTATGGTTGTGCACGAAAAGCTTCCGCTCGCATCTTTTCTTCCAATATGCGCCGCAGCACAAGGCCTTCGCGGGACCTGGCGTGTGGACCGAAAACTTCTTGTCATCCCTGATCGTTTCCAACTGTTGGGACTGTTGTCTGGGATGTCCTACGTTTTGACTCTAATTTTAACGGGGGAAGACTGGCAGGAACTGGCCGCAAATGTCGGCATAGGCTTGGCACTGACTGGTCTCCTGTGGCTTATGAGTGCAATCTACTTCCGCCTGCGTGGTACGGTGGGATTTGGATTCGGCGATATAAAATTACTCGGCTGGCTCGCTTTGTTTTTAGGTCATCGGATCGCACCTCTTGTCTTTATCGCTGTGCTTGTGAGCATTGCTGAACTGACATTTATCTTTCTCAAAAAATCTATCGCTTCAAAAAAAATTATTTTACCCAGCGGGCCCGATACGTTTGCCTTCGGGCCTTCGATTGTCCTTGGCACAATGATTGAAATGATCATTCATTATGCCTAATTTCAAAATCGCGATTATTTTAATTATGATCCTGGGAGGGTGGTTCGCCACGCCCGCCTGCGCTGCTCCTGGTGGGAAACCTGATGCAACCGATCAGGACTGTCAACCCCCCCATGTGGGCGAGGTGGTTAAAGAAATTTTGGGGCAGGCGTGGAATAAGGGCACCGTTCGGGCGTGGCAGGAGCAGGGAGAATTTTTGTCGATGCCGCTGGGAAGTGATGCAGAAAAATGGCTCAAAAAAATTTCCAAAAATTTGCCGACTAAACTATCGAGTCGCTGTAATGTTATTATTGCCGACGAAGGATCCTACACTGTTCGCGTCACATCTAAAACCGTAGACGAACTAAAATTAGCCAAATTTGAGGCGAGGGCCACAAACCCCAATTCAGCAAAGACTCCTGCAAATACTCCGAATTTTATCAATGCCGACGGAACAACCCTCGGCGTGTTTTCGCCCGTAAAAGGCGAGGTCATCATGATTATGTACCCAGCAAAAATCGCGGCAGCCATTGCCAGAAATCAAGGAACGCCTTTTCAAAGCTCCTACTCAAAATCAATTGCGAAAATCTCCCCAAGTCTCGACTTAGAATACAATTTCGGCGATATTGCGGTTAAGGCTTTTAGCGGGACTGGAAAGCTGTCTATGAGAGAGGCTGCCGCTGCCGCGTTTTCCGATCTTACCAGCCTCGGTTATCGGCCAGATCCTACGTCGGAACAATCTGTCAAGATGTTTGACGGATTTATAATTCCCGAAACACATGAAAGCTTTTGGGTGCACGACACAGGAATTGCGAGAATCAATTTGGAAAAAAAGGCGCACGGCATGGTCAAAATTGACATCAATGAGACAAAGCGCTTCAAGTAGGCCGTCTCTGGTGCGAAAGCGCCAGAGACATGTCCTGAGCCGGAGGCGAAGGATCTCGGCGGTCGAGTTCTGTCGCTTTGATTTTTGATTTGGGCCTGAAAAATGTTGTGCCCAGCCAAACTTTACCAGTATACTTACTCCAATATTTAAGGATAATTTTTTTTGCCGTTCGAATTCGTTACAGGGTTCGATTTGCCGTTTCAATTTAAGGGGGTGCCAATGTCGGATAATAGCAAGAATGACAAGCAGATCGATCATCCACAGGGCAACGAGGAGGCCTCCTCTGGGATGGTTAAACGCATCCTGAATCATAAGGCTTTGGATAGATACAAAGAGAAATCTTGGTGGAAGTCTGAAACATTTTTGGTCGTCGGAGCGATTGCTGCCGGTTTATTTTCAGCTTTGCTCAGTCAAAGCAGCCGAAGCGCCTACCGCGAGCAACTTGCGACAAAGTATTCGGTTATTAAAATCGTCGTGGCTGGCAAAGAAATTCCTGCGGGGACTATTCTGACAAGTTCAGTCCTCGCCCCGGCCGCGTACCTTAAGGGAACCATTTCGTCCAATTTTGTTCCTGCGGAGAGCCTTGCGATAGTCATCGGTCGAACGGTGGCCGTTGACCTAAAGCCTGGCGACCCAATCTTATTAACAGCGGTTCTTGGTGCGGATATGGCCGATCATATGGCGCAAAAGGTGCCTGCCGGAAAAAGACTATTTAATCTGACCATTTCGGATCATTCAGCTGGACTCGGTTTTGTTAGGCCTAATGATCATGTCGATATTTTAACCCACATGGATTTGCCGGGCCGAGGTCCTGTTACGTTTACAGTTATGCAAGACGTGACTCTGGTTTCGGTTGGAGCTGCATCTATTATGGGTGGAGATACCTCGGCTGGCACCGACGTAAGCTTCTTTGTTGAGCCTGAAGAATTTGAGGTCATGTCGTATTCGCAGCAGAAAGGTAAATTTTCACTCAGCCTTCGTAATCCAAACGATGCCAGCAAACGCAATGCTGGACGGGGTGTTGATTTAAATGCATTTCTCGATAACCGCCGGTTCTCGACGGCAACGGGTGGAGGTGATTTAGAGGTTATTGAGGGTGGCAAGAAAAAAGAAGCGCCTAAAAAATAAATCGCACTTTGACCATAGTCTCGGAGTCAAAGAATCTTAAAACCTAGGAGTCGTTAGCGATGTCAGAAAATGAAGGAACTAAAACGGATATTGTTTCTGAGTACGGTGACGATGCTGTTGACGTAGAAAAATTCTTGGTGGCAGTGGCCTGGGGTAACAACGAAGCCCGGAAATCATTGTCCCTTCCGGCTGGTCGATATTTGATTGGCGATAGTGCTTTTGCAACGATTCGAATTAATAGTTCGGGATCAAATTTGTGCGGCGTGTTGCAGGCGAGTCCGGAGAAAATTACGATCAAATGCACAGGACCTCAGCCCGTCATGTTTGTGGAGGGGCGAAAGCTAAGTATTGGTGACACCGTCATACTCGCCGATGTCATGGAGATGGTTATTGGGGCGACGCGAGTGATTGTTGCCTCGGTGTCGGGCAAATCCACGGCCATGCAGCTTCACATGGCCGAAAAAAAACCGGAGGGCAAAGCTAAAGCCATTACCACTCAAGACTTCGTGAATTCTTGTGGTGGCGACCCAGATCGGATTCGGGCTTTGATCTCACGCACATTGCTTGAGGAATTAGATCTCGATGGCATTGACTTGGCTAGAATTGACTCGGATGACACGCGGCGAAAAACTCGCCTCCAACTCAAGAAAATCGTGGGCGAATTAATTTTTCCAACAGATTTTCCGTTCACTCCGGCCGAGTTCGAACAGCAAGTTTTTGACGAGGTTATGGGTCTAGGTCCACTTGAAGCTATTTTAGGGGACGCTTCCGTGACGGAAATCATGGTGAATCGACGCGATCAGATATTTGTGGAGCGTAAAGGCAGCCTTACTTTGTCACCAGTGAGATTCAGTTCAGATCAGGCCCTTTTGAATGTAATCGAACGAATCGTCTCAACGGTGGGACGGCGTATTGACGTGGCTTCTCCGATTGTGGATGCGCGACTGTTGGATGGCTCGCGAGTCAACGCAGTGATTCCACCCTTGGCCTTGAAGGGGCCATGTTTGACAATCAGGCGTTTTTCCAAAACTCCGATCAGCGTGCCACAGCTTGTGGCGTGGGGTGCACTTTCAGAAGAAATGAAAGTGTTTCTCAAAATTCTGGTGGATGAGCGTAAAAACATTGTTATTTCGGGCGGTACGGGTTCCGGTAAGACCACACTGCTCAATGCTCTATCTAGTTTTATTCCAGATGGCGAAAGAATTATCACAGTTGAAGATGCGGCCGAATTGCAGCTTCAACAAGCACACGTAATCAGTCTAGAGACTCGTCCCGCAAACCTTGAAGGAGCTGGTGCGATTACCATTCGCGATTTAGTGAAGAACACTCTGAGGATGCGACCTGACCGAATTGTGGTTGGAGAATGCCGCGGCGGCGAGGCTCTTGATATGCTGCAGGCTATGAATACTGGTCACGATGGTTCGATGACTACGGCCCATGCTAACACGCCCGAGGATTTGTTGCGGCGCCTTGAGACGATGGTGATGATGTCAGGAATGGCCTTGACCCTACGAGCGATTCGCGAACAAATTGTCAGTGCCGTATCGATTGTTGTGCAAATTTCCAGACGACGCAACGGTCGTCGCTTGATCACAGAAATAGCTTGGGTCAAGGGTATCGAAAAAGAAAATGCGGAGTATATTTCCGAGCCTTTATTTAAACGCGACGCCAACGATGACCCAGTCATCTGCTGGCCTGCACTCAAAAAGCTTTGGGAAGAAGAGGGTCTCCCTGGATCGGCGGAATCGAGCCTAAAACTAGCAAACGTACCGCCGCCTCCCAAACGCCGCACAAGCAAAACCGTGGATTAGGAGTTTATGATGGAGAACTGGTACATTAAAATTATGGCGTCAGATGCTTGGATCTTTGTCTCACATCAATTGACTTGGCTTAGTTTGGCAGGTCTTGCCATAGCGTTTAGGTCGACCGCGATGAAATGGTTTCAATTGGTATTGGATCGAACGCAAGTTGGGGTCACAGACGACCGTCAAGACCGGATCCTGGGCGGCGGTGCTGCAGTGGGCATTTTTTCATTTTTTTTGTTGATGGATCTGAATCTTATTTTTTCGATGATTGTCAGCACGATTGTGTTTTTTATAGCTCCATCCATCATAAGAAAACGTCGTTTTAAATTGTATCAATCGTCCTTTGACGCCACCTTAGTAGAAAGTCTTTCCACGATAAGCTCTTCGTTGAAGGCTGGATTGACGCTTAAAGATTCTTTGGTCCTCGCGGTTCAAAACTGCCCACCTGTTTTCGGGGCGGAGGTTGGCCGGGTCCTCAAAGACTACCGCTTTGGAATGAGTATTGACGAGGCGCTAGACGGTGTCCGAAAGAGGGTTCAAACTCAAAATGCAAATATTGCTTTTGGCGCCTTAATTATTGGAACCCAATTGGGGGGGAAGATCCCTGAAGTTCTTAGCCGCATCGTCGCTACCATTCGCGAAGCTGACCGAGTGGAAGGCCGCCTTCGGGCGTTGACCGCGCAGGGCCGAGCGCAAGGCGTGCTCTTATGTTCAATGCCGGTCCTCATAGGTGTGGGCATGTATTTTATGGATCGCCCAAAGATGGTGTACATGATGACAACTACAGTGGGCCAAGTATTATTGGGTCTTGTAGTGTTTCTTGAGTTTGTAGGCATTTTTGCCACGATGAAGGTGATGGAGCTTGAAGTCTAATTAGACATGGAAAGGGTTTTTAAGTGATTCATTTTTCTAATATGAACTCTACAATAGCGTCCTTGGTGTCCAAAGTTTTGGAATACTGGACTATTGCGACGGAATTTATGATTGATATGTCGTGGATTCTCGACGGCCTTGCGTCTGGGTTTGTCATGTATGTCGTGGCTAACCTTGTTTTGTATGGTTATCGAGAGCATCGTTATTTGTATCAATTTGACGACAAAAAGAAGGCCATTGCCACGTGGATCAAATTTTTGCGCCCTTTAGCAATGACGGTCCAGTTTCCGCGTTACCACCAATGGATCAAGCTAAAAAAGAGTCAGGCCGCATTCATGCCGGAATGGGATATTTATGATTTTATTGCGTACCAGTTTCTTATCGCCGGTGGGGTAACGATCCTGATTTTTATTATGTTTGTCACGCTTTTAGGCGCCCCAATCTCCTTTTCAATGGCCGGCGGTGCCGCCGCTTTTGTATACCCTTTGATGTCGATTTCAGATGCGGGAGCGAAGCGGCAAAGATCATGTTTCAAGGATTTGCCATTTTTTATTGACTACCTTTGCCTTGCGATGGGAGCGGGCCTTGATTTCACGCAAGCCCTAGGTGTTGTGTTGGAGGATGCTCCTAAGACCCCGCTGTCCCGCGAATTTGCTTTTGCCATGAAAAATATGCGCCTCGGCATGACGCGCGCTGACGCGTTACGACTGATGGATGACCGCATGCAAAACCCGAGTCTTAAACTTTTTCTTCAGACCGTCATACAGGCCATGGAATTGGGCACCGACATTAACCAAACGCTGCAAGCGCTAAGCGATACGTTTCGTTCAAAACGCTTCGTTTTCGCGGAGGAGGCGGCGGGAAAAATTTCGGTAAAGATGATGTTACCTATGATGCTCTTTATCCTGCCGGCTGTTATGATCATGTTGATTGGGCCCATGGTTCTTAATTCGCCGTTAGGAGGGATGTAGTGAATTGCAGTAGAGATTTATTCATGAATGGCCTTGAACGCCGAGTTTTTCGCATTTATCCGTTTAGCGGAATTATCGCTTTAGTTTTTGGATTGTCTGGCAGCACGAGTGCCGCGGGTGAAGAATCTGCGAGGGCTAAGCCGGCTGGGCAACAAATCGCAGTCGTCTATGCCTATGATGGTCGTGCCGTGCAGCCGAGCATAAATTTCTACCGAGCAGTCTTCACCGCGGTATCTCAAAGTCCAACTTGGGACGTAATACCAATCAATAAAATTCGCAAATCATCACCAGCGTCCGAGGCTAAATTAGGTGGAATTCCTATAGTTGACCGCGAGGAGTTCCGGAAAGCATTGCCCAAAAAGATTCGAAAGTCACCGACCGGTGCCATAAAGCCAGGATCCTCAGTCCAAGATTTGCAACGATTGCTCGACAACCTAGCAGCTCCTGCGGCTATTGTAGTCGATTGTTTAGCCTCATCGCCAACAACGATAAAAGCTTGCGGGATATATTACTATGACCGTGTGTCAGGTAGAGTTGTGGCCTCATCCGTTAAAAGTTTTATTGCCGGTGTTAATGACCCCACAGTGTGGGCTTCCCCTATGCTACTAACGTTAGATGAAGGTCTTGCCTCATCGCGCCGTGCAAAAAATCAGGCCATCATCGAAGAACTTGTCGCACGCAATGAAGACGACGATGACTCTGAAAAGCAAGGTCTGATCGGCGTTTCCGGACGCAGCAGTAAGGCTGCTCTAAAGTCTGGTTGGAGCCAGTCCCTTGTCGGTTTTAGTTTGCAACTTGGATTTATGGCTAAAGAAAAGGGCGTGCTTTTAGAGGGTAGCCAACTCAAATGGAAAGGTACAGGCAAGGTTTCAGCGGCCTCCAAAACGACCTACGGTATCAACATGTTTTTTCGTGCGAAAGCGTTGGAATCCTTAATCTGGATCGGAGAACTAGGAGCAGGTCGAGAAATCAATACTCTAGACGGTGTGCAAAGCGGTGATTCTATGACTGTAACAGGGATGTATGTCACGGTGAGGCCTTCTGTTGGAATTGAACTGTCTGAAACCTTCACACTGGATTTGGGCTTACATTTTGATTGGTTTTTCGAGGCGTCAGCATCCCGTACCGGCAGTATTTTTACCGATGAAAATTATCGGAGTTCGCGCATTCCCGGAGTTGCTTTGAGGGGACTGCTTATATTATAGAGCGACCCGCAAGGAAAATCTGTGTGAGTTACCGACCGAGGAGTCGGCCGGCAAAAATCTCCAAAAGGTGGCGCTAAAACGTATGGAAGTGGCCTTGGCTTCACAAAATTTAACTGTAATATCATGATATTATGGCGCAGTTTCGAGGGGACTTAAGATTTTTTGTGATTATGCCGATAAGAAGGCATAGTAAGAGGCCAAAAAGAGGCTTTGATTGAACTTTAAAGGAGCCAACGAAATGCAAATTAAATTTATAGTCATCATACTCGGGGCTTTGTTTTGTTTTGCTCCAAAGAGCTTAGCGGCAGGAAAGAAAGCTACGGGCAAAGCCGCTATTCGAGAGCGTATTATCAGCCGTGAGGCCCGTTCAAAAACGGGTTCGAAGACTAAAATTAATTTTGACGACGAGGATATTACTGGCCAAGGTAAGGGTCCAAATGGCTCTATGGTCAATAGTACCAAAGCAAGTAAAGACTTTGATATGGTGCAGATTAGAACAGATTGGCGCCAGCACATGGTCGAATCAGCCGGCTCGTTGGATGCTGGTAATTCTCGTTAGTGTGAACGTTTCGTTGTTGAAACAGGATCAAAGAACCGTAATTTTACCCAAAATTTTGTCAATTGGATCGATGTCAGATTTTTTGACATTTTGGTATTGATCGGCCAGATAGCCCCACTTGTCCGAAATCATAATGCTTGGGATTTCCGGATTCTTGAAGCTTGTCAACAGTTCTATATTTGCCATAATCGATGTCTGCATGACCTGATGCTCCTTTGCAGAGCCTTCAGCGTCTTGTACGGTGTCATGAGCATAGACAAAGAAAACTTTGGTGCTCGCGCTCTCATATTTCCTGGCTAAGTGTTTGAGGTCTGGCATGAGGACTTGGCATGGCTCACACCAGCTCGCCACAAAAATAAGCACAACCGATTCCCCTTTTTTAGGGCTGAAGTCCAAGGTTTTGCTTCGGCCAATATAATTTGCCGTAAAACTAGGGAAGGGCAGAACTTTTCCCGGGAAATAGTAGCGCCGCCGGCCTTTCTTTACCGGGGGGCCTTCGGGCTCTTCTGGCTTGGCGTGCGGGTCTGCAGCAGGCTTGGCGTGCGGGTCTGCAGCAGGCTTGGCGGCATCACCGCTGCCATAAGCTGTGGGCAAAAAAAACAGTAGGCCGACGATCAAAAAGTAATGAGCCATTTTAGAACTCCCTCATAGATATGGTATAATCAAGCATACCATACAAAACTAGGTTTAAGGTTAAAGCGATGTCAATGGAAGCCAAGAAAAAAAATCTCGATGATTGGGACTTCTCGTGGCCAGTCATGAACGTACTTATTGGTGGTAGATCTTCCATAGATCTACCTGAAATTAGTATTTCGGGACACCATGAGGCTACGGCCTTTGTTAGAAGTTATGGTTATGATCCCGCAAGAACGTACGATGCTCGGCTAATGCATGCGGTGATTTGTGAATCATGGGCCTTCATTGAGCGTTGGTTAATGCCCAAAGAATGGAAAATGGGGTTGCAACCGCCTGACGACGTTTTGATGTGTTATGACCCTTGCGAACTATTGGTTTGGGCCTGTGACCGCGCACCCGAATTCACTAATCGACGAATCTGGAGTTGTGCGCTTTTGCGCGTGATGCATACGATTGCTCACATTGAGGGTGCCTTTAGGTATTCTAATCTAGAGGTCGCTCGCGATGAAATTATCGGACGCATTCAAACCATTATCACCCATGACGAGCAAGGAAGTACTTGGATAAAAAACGGCGGATACAGCGTAAAACTTCACAAAATGGATTGGAAAATTCAGAAGTCGAGGGAATCGATTCTACTAAAATTACTACATAAACGTGCCAATGTTGCTGAAACGATTTACGACATGCTTGGCCTTAGAATTGTGACGGAAAATCAAAGTGACGTCATGCAAATTGTTAAAATACTTTATCGAAGTCATGTGATTAGCTTTCCAAATGCCATTCCCTCTCGCAGTCGAAACTCGTTAGTTGATCCAGATATTTTTCGATCGCGATTGGACCAAATTCGTGGCGAGTATTTAACCAATAAGCTCACCGACGCGGAATTTATTGAGAGCGTAAAAAAAATGGACGTTCCTTCCAAGCATGACGAAGACTCTAACCAGCACAGTGGCAATGAGTACCAGGCTATTCAGTTGACCTGTCGTCAATTAATTCGGACTCCACGGCCACTGACCGTTCTGCGAAAAAGTTTGCAGGTGGAGGTCGACTCGATTCCTGCAGAGCAGCCAGCTTGCAAAGGTCTTATTGAGCTTGTTAACGTCCTTAAAAATATTTCGCAAATTTCTGGAGACGACGAGTTTTCGTTCTTTCCATTTGAGATTCAGGTTATGGATCGAAAATCGTGGGAAACCAATTCAACAGGTAAGGCGTCTCACAGGAAGTATAAGAACTCGCAGTTAAAAACAGCGCGTGTACGAGTGCTTTCAGAAATATTGTCGTTCGCAAAAAAATAGCTTTAACAAGAGCGCCGACCATGGCATTGACCAATAGGATGTAATACGATGACTCACAATAGTAGAAATTTATCTTTCTTAAAACTCGTTGGTGTTATTTTTATCGTGCTAAATGGTGCGGGCTGTAAGGATCGACAAGGTGATGGGGCCACACCAAAGGGAGCCTTTGATTCCGAAGATCCGAGTCGAGACCATCCCTGTTCCGTGGCAAATTCCACAGCCACTTTTGATAATGTAGCCATTGTGAATTCCGAAGTGGATTCCTCAGTGTTGACTAAGCGAGATTGGAGCGTAGTGCGCTCGGCCGCAATGCATAGTTTTTTGGTCTACTCGACGCCTTCTGAAATCAGGCAAGCCAGCAGACTCTGGGGCTATTCCGAGGCGTCGATTGTTGAAGAACGCTCAATGCAAGCCTATGTTGCCTCCAATAGGAACTGTGTGGTGGTTTCTTTCCGCGGAACAGATTTCTCGTCGGGAAAAGATTGGTTCGCAAATTTGAGTGCAACAATGAGGAAGCTGGGGCCGGAGGATGGCCTTCACGGTGGATTTTTGGACGCATTTGATTCGATGGCGGGCCCATTGCGGAGGCTTTTACGAGTACATGGTGCAGAGGAAAAAATTGTTTGGGTCACAGGACATAGCCTTGGGGGCGCACTCGCGGGCGTATTTTCATTTTCAAATGACGTGCGAGAATCGTTGCCCCCCTTTAACTCTGAGCTGATTGCAGATCGGCACAAATTTAAAATTGAGAAGGTCGTTACCTTTGGTCAGCCACTTTTCGTGGACGGTAATTTGGCAAAAAAAATGCGCCAAAAACTTCACGGGAGATATCTGCGAGTCGTCAACAATAAAGATTTGGTCGCAAAAATTCCACCTTGGTTTACTCATTTTGGCGACTTACTTTGGTTGAAGCCAAATTCGGTCGCTCTACTCACGGAGAATATGTCGGTTGGTTCTGTCGGCGATTTCCGACCTGAGGTCGGTGCTGCTGAGATTCCCGAAGAATTGGCGGCGGACGAACAAAGTCTTGCCGAGTACCGCCTTGGTCGGCCTGACGCAGCCTCTTCTAACAACGGCACGCCGAACCATCCGCAGGCAGTTGGAAGTGCTGTTTCGGATCATTCAATGGTTCCATATCTAAATCTCGTGACTCAGAGTTGGCGTCAGCCAAGGTAGAGTCAGGGGACAAGCAACGCAGAGTCAGGGGACGCCGAACAGGCTCGTATAGAGCAAATGACTAGGCCCCCCACCCTTTCGGGGGGAGGCTTAAGGTGCGAGAGTCGGTTAGACCTGTTTTTTTGTGAGGATAAAGGTGGGATGTGTGATGCCAGATCTTTGAGCATTTCTGCCTTTTGTTGGTTGAAACATCCTCTAAATGAGCTTCAACGTCACTTCTTGCAGTCCAGCCTTGGACTTGGCCCTTTGAGGGGGCGATGTCAATGGACCTGTTGACCAGAGCCATTCACAGCAATCTTTTCGGTGTTGTTCCAAAAATCTTTAGGATAGTTGTTAACTAAAAACATAAATATCTGTAATATCATAGCCTTAAAATGACTTGGCAGACCCCCTATTGAGGGCGTATCGTTCACCGAACGTATTTCTAAAAATCGATTTCAATTGATATCGACTAAATGACTCCATCCCACATATTTTGTGGCGATCAATAGTTAGGGGCTTGTTCGTGACCGTTGCTACGCATGAAGCGTCAAATCGTAAAATACAGGGATGGATTTGGTGGTTGGCTTGGCGCCAATTCAGCGCTCGTCGTCAGCGCGGAGGCCTATCATTCATGACCATGGTGTCTATTCTAGGGGTCGCTATTGGTGTGTTTGCATTAGTGTTGGTCTTGTCAGTCATGGGTGGATTTGAGGCTGATTTGAGCGACAAAATGCTTGCAGGTCAGCCTCACATTGAAATTATTTCGTCCACCAATGCCTTGGCTGGCTTTGGCCTTAAAGAGCATCCATTAGCGACATTTCAAAAAACATTTCCCAAGGCCCTTGCGATTGAGCCTTTTGTATCGAGTGATGTTGTTTTGAAGCGGCGAGGTTTTGTAACCTCCGCGACTCTCATAGGCGTTCGTCCAGAGGAAGAGGGTACAAAGTTGTGGGCCTTTGACGGGAAGTTCAGCGAGGGCAGCTTTCAGGATATTTTTAAAACGCATCGCCCCCGTTTGCCTCAGCAGCCTGACGTCATTCAAAATTCTCCGGGCATTGCACTTGGTGATCAGTTAGCCCTCCAAATCGGTGCTGACATTGGCGACGAAATTACCGTACTTAGTCCCCAAGCGTCGTCGGGCTCTGCCATGGGTGGGGGCACGTTGTCACGGCGGTATGTCGTCACGGGAAAAATAAATACAGGCTTGTTTAATTACGACGGTAAATGGTCGATTGTATCCTTGGACGAGGGACGACTATTTATGCCTGATTATGATGCGTCCCTCGCCGTCGATGAGTATGTCACGGGAGTGGCGATGAATGTGCCGGATCCAGATGATTTGTCCCAATATACGTCTAAGATTAAAAATTGGGCGGGATTGGAGATGAAAACCTGGAAGATGACAAATAAGTCATTGCTCTTTGCGTTGAAACTAGAGAAATTTACCATGGGTTCAATCCTAATGTTAATCGTTCTTGTGGCGGCCTTCTCTATTAGTGGCACCATGATTATGACGGTGTTTCATAAGCGTGGGCAGGTGAGTATTCTGCGCTCTTTGGGGTTGAGTCAAAAAGATGTGGCAAAATTATTTTTTGCCCATGGATTTACGATTGGTACGGTGGGAGTTTCGATTGGTTTAATTGGTGGGATTGGTATGTGTTATTTAATTCGCTTCAGTCAAAATTTTCCGTTGCCAGCTGGTGTCTACTATTTGAAATCATTGCCGGTCAAATTTTTGCCGGTTGAATATGCTGTAATTTGTTTGTGCGCTTGGGTCTTTGCGCTATTGGCTTCTACTTACCCTGCGATAGTGGCATCGAAGCAAAATCCAAGTGATGGAGTGAGGTACGAGTGACGGAAACAACGAAGCAAACGGCCATTGAGCTTATTAATATTCACAAGGACTACACGATAGAATCTGCTCGTGTAGAAGCTTTGCGAGGGGTATCACTCAAAATTCCGGAAGCTGCGGTCGTCGCTTTGACGGGTAAGAGTGGGGCGGGCAAGAGTACGCTGCTTCATATAATCGGGACACTTGATCGGCCAACCTCCGGTACAGTTTTGATTGGTGGTTCGGATGTTTCCTTGATGGACGACAAGGAGCTTAGTCGCTTTCGTAATCGAGCGGTGGGCTTTATTTTTCAAATGAACAATTTACTTCCTGAATTCACTGCGCTTGAAAATGTGATGATGCCGTGTATTATTTCAGGTCTTCCAAAATCTGCAGTGCATCAACGAGCCACAGAGCTGCTGTCTTCCGTGGGGTTGGGTCAGCGTTTGCATCACAAACCAGGAGAGCTTTCAGGGGGGGAGCAACAGCGGGTTGCGATTGCTCGATCAATGGTTATGAATCCGACGCTCATCGTTGCCGACGAGCCGACAGGTAACCTAGACCGCAAAACAAGTCTTATCATACAAGACTTATTACTCGATTTGGTGCGCGCACATCGAATGACGATGTTGATGGTTACACATGATATGGAGCTTGCCAAACGTCTTCCATCGCAAATTATGATGGAAGACGGCCTTGTGGCGATGGATGGAGTGTTACATTGAATATACTGAATCGTTTTATTTTAACTGTGTTGTTGGCCTTGAGCTTTTTTTCTGTGGGCGCAAGAGCTGAAGATGAAATTATTGAAGACATTGTGGTTCGCGGCAACGGTCGTGTCGAATCCGATGCAATCCTAACCATAATTGCTTCTCGGCGAGGCGATAAGCTTTCCAATTCTGTTGTACGTCGAGACATGACCACCCTTTTTGACTTAGGTTATTTTAGTGACCTTAGAATTTTCAAAAGTGTGACGCCTAAAGGTCTGGTGCTTGTGATTCAAGTGTCAGAAAAGCCGGCGATTACTTCAATTTCGTATGAGGGCATGGAGGAAGTCAAAGAGGATGATGTTAAGGAGAAAATCGAAACCAAACTTTACACCATAGTTAACGAAGCTAAAATTACCGGTGACCTGCGAGCTATTGAAAAAGTATATGCGGAAAAGGGATTTTACCTAAGTCGTGTAACGTATACGTTGGAAAAGTCTGGCCCAAATGACGTGTCATTAAAGTACATCATCTCTGAGGGGGGGGTGCTCCAAGTGTCGGATGTGGCCGTGGTTGGGAATAAGTTTTTTAGTGATTCAGAACTCATTCAAAAATTGGCAAGTCAGCCGTTTACACGGTCTTCTGCGTATGGCTCGGCGTCTCTCTTCAAAGATGACTTTATTAAAAACGACTTGGGATACCTTAATTATATTTATCGAGACAATGGATTTGCCGAAGTGCAGGTAGGAAAGCCGATACAGATATTAGATCCAGATCGCGAATTTGTTAAGATTACCTATAAATTGTCGGAAGGCATTCAGTACAATGTCGGAACGGTGGATCTATCGGGGGATTTGCTTTTTACAAAAGAAGAAATGCTAAAAGCCATGAAGCTGAAACCAGGAAAGCTTTTCCGTTACAGTCAATTTACCCACGACATCGAGATGTTGACCGAGAAGTACGGCGACCTTGGTTATGCGTATGCTGACATTAACCCGGTCGTCACTTACGACAAAGAAAAGAACCTTGCGAATATCAACTATGAAATTGCTAAGGGCGAAAAAATATATTTTGGAGACATGACTCTTATTGGCAATACAAAAACTAGGGACAACGTCATGCGACGTGATTTCAAAGTTTCAGATGCAGAGATTTATCACTCGACAGGGCTCGGTAAAACCAAAGCAGAGCTAAATAGGCTTGGTTTTTTTGAAGAAGTCCAGGTTCTTAAAGAGCGAAACGAAAAGGACGAAACAATCCTTGACCTGAAATTTAAAGTAAAAGAGAAGCCTACCGGCCAACTCCAGGCGAGTGTTGGGTATACCCCTCCTCAGGGCGGAGCCACTAAGTCGGGAGTCTTTGGACAGGGAGCTTATGACGAGCAAAATCAATCCGGATTTGGATATAAAACGGGGCTTCATGGCAAATGGGACGGAGACAAGAACTACTCTCTTGATCTCGGGTTTACTAACAGTCGAGTCAATGATTCTTTTTGGTCTGCGGGTACCAATGTCGACTATTCTCATGCCGTGGAGGAAGTAATAACGGACGTGAATTCAGATGTGAAGAAGTACGGTTTCAGCGTTTTTCTTGGCCGAAGAATTATTGAGGAAATTATTGGGCGAGTGACCTACCAGCTCCAAAAAACTGAGCAAAAAACATCGCAGTTTATCCTAGATAAATTTGAAATGGGCGGCATTCAGAGTGCGGTGATTTTTTCAGTATTTCGTAATTCAACGGATAATAACATTGCTCCGACTGAAGGCACCGAGACGTCTCTCAGGCACAAAATAGTGGGTGGCCCGGTGCTTCGCGGCGACTATAAATTTCAAGAATCTACAGTGGATGCTGCTGTTTATTTGCCCCTAGATTTTACGGAAACATTTAGGACTTACTTCAAATTGTCTGGCAGTTTGTCTTACTTACAGTCCTACCTGGGCGCACCTGTGCCGTTTGCGGAACGCTATAAATTAGGTGGATATAACGATATGCGCGGCTACGATTGGTCTACGATTGGCCCTAGGTTCTACATGTTACGAGCGCCTGGCTATGAACCTAAAGACGTCAATCGCGGTGGGGACAAAAAGTTACTGTTCCAGTTCGAGTATTTTGTTCCACTGATTCCAGAAGCGGGTATCAAGGCGATTGGATTTATGGATATGGGGCGGGTGTATGATGATAATGAGGCCGTTTCGTTAAGCGACATGAAAAAGGATGTGGGTTTTGGATTCAGATGGCAAACGCCAATCGCTCCGTTTCGCTTTGAGTGGGCATACCCGCTCGAAAATGGTCAGCTTGGTGAGCCAAGGCCAATATTTTCAATAGGATTTTAGATTTAGGCGGTACGAATAGGTAGTAAGGACAAGCAGCAAGAACAGGTAGTAAAAACACTAACAGTTGGAGATTTTAGATTATGAAAATTTTTAAGAATTTGTTTTTGGGTGCCATCGTCACCCTCGGCGCCACCTCAGCTCAGGCTGCCAAATATGGTCTGATTGATATGCAGGCCGTGATCCTAACCGTCGAAGACGGTAAGATTGCACGAGCAGACCTAGAGAAAAAAATTAAGGCAAAAGAAGTTGAATTGAACAAGCGCCGAGACGAAATGGACAAGATGAATAAGGAGTGGCAGACACAGTCTTCGTTGATGAGCGAAGAGGCTCGCATGAATAAGCAAAAGGAGTTTCAAGAAAAATTTTTGACTCTTCGAAATGATGAGCAAACCTTTCGCGACGGCATAAAACAAGATGAGCAGAAGGCGACCCAGCTTATTGCCGCAAAAGTAGAGACAATCGTTCAGAAGATGGCGAAAGAGAAGGGTATTGATGTTGTTTTTGAGGTGAATAGTGCAGGGCTCCTCTATTTAGATAAGCCGGTGGAGCTTACAAAAGAGGTTATTGATGCCTATGGCAAGAAGAAATAGCGTTGAGCCATCGACATTGGAGGTTTGGAAATGAATTTTAGTATGCCCATGGATATCACGGCCATTCAAAAGGCGATTCCTCATCGTTACCCATTTTTGTTTATTGACCGCGTCCTGGAGGCCACTCCTTGGAAAAGCATTGTTGCGATCCGCAACATCACAATTAGTGATCCCGCACTGCAAGGCCATTTCCCCAATAATCCGATCGTGCCCGGTGTGGTTATTGTCGAAGGGGCGGCGCAAGCGGCTGGGGTTCTAGGGTGTATCAGTAAGGGATCACTCGAGCAGTGTCTTTTTACGGAGATCACTGAGGCTCGATTTCGGCAATCCGTGGTGCCGGGAGACGTTTTGAGATATGATGTAACCTTGACAAAACATAGAGCGCACTTTGTCTGGTTTGAGGCCTGCATGTCGGTCAACGGTAGCGAAGTTGCCACGGTTAAATTTAGCGCTCTTTTAAAATAGTAGAATTCAAACACAATTGAAAAGTGAATTGAAAAGTCAATCTAAGAGTAAATGTAAGAGTAATATCGCAAAATGAAAAATGAAATGAATAACTACACAACAGAAAGTAATGAGAGTTCTGAAACCAGGATTCATCCGACAGCCATTATTGCGCCTGGGGCTGAATTAGGCCGGGGAGTTGTCGTTGGTCCGTTTTCAGTTGTTGGCGCCAAAGTGAAAATTGGCGACGGGTGTGAGATCGGTGGGCACGTTGTTATGGACGGCCGGGTCACAATCGGCAAAAAAAATCTCATTTCTGCGTTTGCAAGTATTGGTTCTAGGCCCCAAGATTTAAAATACCGAGGCGAGGATACAGAGCTGCTCATTGGCGACAATAATATGTTTCGCGAGTACAGTAACCTATCTCTGGGTACCGATGGTGGAGGCGGCAAGACCGTTATTGGCAACGATAATTTATTTATGGTCTCCACCCATGTGGCCCATGACTGCATTGTAGGCAATCATGTGATTGCGGCCAATTGTGTGGCCTTGGGTGGCCATGTTCTCGTCGGTGATCGTGCGGTCTTAGGTGGATTGTCTGCGGTGCATCAGTTCTGCCGTGTCGGGCAGTATGCGATGATTGCTGGCGGAGCTATGGTCACGCAGGACGTCGTTCCTTACGGCATGGTTCAAGGTGATCGTGCACGGATTAACGGCCTTAACGTCGTCGGCATTCGTCGCCTTGGACTTAAAAACGCCGACTTGCAGGATATAAAGAGTATGTATCATTTGGTGTTTGATTCGAGTTTGACTCTTGAAGATGCTCGGGCGCGAATTCTTAGCGACGTCGGGCCTTCTGTGCATCGACAAGTGTGGCTCGATTTCCTCCAGAAGAGTGATCGAGGAGTATGTCGCTAACGCAGACAAAGTGTTATTTGATATCCGCAGGTGAGTTCTCTGGGGACTTGCTGGCCGCCGATCTGGTGCATTCGCTTCGCAGCGAGGCCCCAGATTTTTTGCCGTTTGGCATCGTTGGTGAAACGATGATTGGTGCAGGCGTTACGCCCTTGGCCAATATTTCGGAATTGTCGGTCATGGGTATTTTAGAAGTGGCTAAGCGAGTGGTCGATATTCGCATGCTTGAGCAACGTGTGCTTGCTTGGGTTGATCGTGCAAATCCAGAGTTCGCCGTACTCGTCGATTTTCCAGGATTTCACTTCCGATTGGCAGAGCAGCTCAAACTTCGCGGTATTCCAGTCTATCAGTATGTGGCTCCAAAGGTTTGGGCTTGGGGTAAAAAACGTGTGCATCAATTGCGTGAAAATTTCGCGGCGGTCTTAGGTATTCTTCCTTTTGAAGAGGAATTTTTTCTTCAAAATGGAGTTCGTTATTCGTATGTTGGATCACCGCATTACGACCGCATTCATAATCTGAAGGCAAGACCTGAGGATCTTGGTTTTAAGGCGGGGCAGAAAATTATTGGATTCTTGCCAGGAAGTCGGCTTTCTGAGATTAAAGCGATTCTACCGGTCATGATTGATATTAGAAAACAAATTGCAGATCGGGAGCCTGACACACTGTGCGTCATTCCACTCGCAAGCGGGCTTCATTGGGAAGACGTGGCGCCAATTGTTGGATTGGCAGGAGAGACCATTGATCCCACTAAAGGGTGGTATGCTGCTGGTTTTCATTGGCGCACAGGGCATTCTCTCGAATTGATGAAGGTGGCTAATAGTGCTGTTGTGGCCTCAGGCACGGCCACGTTAGAGTGTGCGTTGGCGGGTACACCAATGGTGGTTATTTATGTGATGAATGAAATTAGTTTTGCCATTGCCAAACGCGCCGTGGATTTGAAGTGGGTTAGTTTAGTTAACCTCTTAATGAATCAAGAGGTCGTCAAAGAGTATCTGCAGCATATCGACGCTCGGCTCGTGGCTGATGAGGTGTTGGAGATTTCCGTTGAGTCGCCTGCGCGTAGTGAAATGGTTCGATACTTTGATCAGTTAACGTCGCGTCTTGAGGCGGGAGCCAGCGAAAAAGCCGCAAAATTTATTTGTGCCGATATTATTGAACGCCGAGGCCTCTATGACTAAGGCCGCGAGTGCTGAGCCAGGCTCAAAGTCAAATGTCCAGACCGACACCGAGTCCGTATTTGTTTATTTGCGCCGGTTTATGTTGGTGCCTGTTCTTGAACAACGATCTGTGTTGGTCATTGTTTTGTTGGCGTTAATGATTATGTCGTTAACCCAAGGCCTCGGCTTGCTATTGATCAAAGGATTTCTAGCGGCATTCTTTGCCAAGACGACGGCTGTTAGTTCTGCAGATGGCGGCAATGTAGACTTCATATCGGTGGGGAGCTTGCTGCCCGAAAAGCTGCAATCGTGGCTTCCTGCCTATTTGAACATGGCTCTGCGTCGAAGTGAATTGGCGTGGATCATTCCTATTGGAATCGTAGTTGCAGGATCCCTTAAGGCTCTGGCCTCGTATCTGTATACGTTAGGGATGGCTAGGCTATCGCTTAAAGTGGCGCAAAATTATCGTGAAAAAGTATTTGCAGGCATACTCGCTTTGCCGTGGCTGTCATCAGCCAGTCGCGGGCCCGGCGAGTGGATGTCGGTGGTGATGTCCGATGCTATATTTATTCAATCACGGTTAACGGATTTTTCTACAGCCTTCATTAAGGATGGCATATTAATTGTTTCATGCATGATCACGCTGGCGTTTATTCACTGGCCAGCGGCGGTGGCGCTTTTGTTGTTGTCTCCCGTTATTGGCTGGCAAATGGGGCGAGCGGGTCGACGCATCGCCTGGTTCACAGAGGCCTTTCAACGCGAGCTTGGAATTTTGTCGGGGCGATTACTCGGGATACGCGAGCGTTTCCGGTTTATGCGTGCTCAGGGCGGTGAAGATTTTGAGCGGCACCATTTTGCGATTGGAAATCGCGCCTATTTGCAAATGATGAGCGAATCGATTTTTTTGCGCGCTTTGATTGCCCCGGCCATGGAGTGGGTTGGTTTTGCGGTTTTTGCCATATTTATTTATGGCTGGACGAGAAAAATTTCGGGATTTAATGTCGCGCCAGATGTGGTGATTCAATTTTTTGTGGCCCTTGGTTTAATTTTGCGACCAGTTAGAGAAATGGGTGAGCAGGTGGCTCGTTGGAGTGAGACAGTGGGTGGACTCAGGCGTTCTATGACGGTCATGAGAGAGGTCGATCAGCTCCTCGTGACGAATGCAATTCCAAGTTTGCCACAGGGGATTGCCAAATTTAAAACGTCGTTGGTTGTAGATATCAAGAGTGTGGCGATTGCCTATCAAGGGCGGACGGCTTTTTCGGCACAAAATGTGGCTTTATTGACAAAAAAAGCCGTGGCGATCATTGGGCCAAGTGGAGCTGGGAAAAGTACGTTTGTAAAGTGCATGGCAGGACTTATTCCTCCCCAGAATTGGGACGCCTCGGCTTCGTGGTCTGAGGTCACAGGCCACACGTCATTAGTGAGTCAAACGCCGTTTTTATTCAAAGATACGATTCGCAGCAATTTATTGTACGGCCTCCCCGACCACATCAATTCGGTAACGACAGATGAAATGGTTTGGGGGGCTTTAAAAGTAGTTAATCTTGACGGGGCCATTCGTGAGCTAGTGCACGGTCTCGAATCAAAGTTTAATCCCCTAGAAACCAATCTCTCTGGTGGGCAAATTCAACGTTTGGTCATTGCTAGGGCCTTGCTTCGCCGTCCATCTATTCTGATGCTTGACGAGGCGACGTCGGCTGTTGACGGTGCCACCGAATATGATATCTCCAAACGCCTGATTGAAACCGTCCACGAAACCGGGACGATTTTGGTGGCCGTGACTCACCGTCTTCGTTGGCTTGAGCTTTACGATGAGGTTTGGTTTGTGGAGAATGGCAAAGTCCTGCTGAGTGGTACTCATAAAGAGTTGCTGGCCAACGAACGCTATCGCACGTTTGCTTCGGCGGAGGATCACCAATGATGGTGCTGGCCCCTTTTTCCTGGATATTTATGATATTGATTTGGTGTCGAAATCTGCTTTTCGACCACGGCTTCTTTAAGGCCAAGCGGCTGCCTGGGTTTGTGATTTCGATTGGAAATATCGCGGTGGGTGGCACGGGAAAATCTCCGCTGGCGATTGATTTTTGTCGGCGCATCATAGCCTCCGGTGGAACGCCTGCGATTGTGACTAGGGGCTACAGGAGCGGACTAACGGGTGCTGAGTGGCAGGTGCTTAAAAATGGTCGTGTCATAATGGGAACCTCTCGTCCCAGGGTCCAAGCTGACGAGGCTAGGATGCAGTCTCTCGCGCTAATGGATGTTCCTGTGATTGTGGGCGCGAGGCGACACCAGGCTGTTCAAAAATTTTTGACCGAGTACAAGGGTAAAAAAATTAGTCATTGGATTTTGGAGGATGGATTTCAGCACCGCAGTATTTTTCGGGATGTTGACGTCGTGGTGTTAGATGCACGAACCCCTTCAGGTTTTTTAATTCCCGCAGGTTTTTTTCGGGAGCCGGCTTCCTCATTAGCGCGAGCGAATATTGCTGTTCTGACAAAAGCGGAAAATGACATTCAGGTTCAGGCTGCCAAAGGATTGCTACACCGCCTGGCGCCTAAGTGTGACGTTTTGATGGCAGCCCTTGATGCGCAAGCCCCAGTGTGTCGCCACGGATCTAGGGACGCTATCGAGCCCGTTCAAAGCAGTCGCTGGGCGATGATTGCAAGTATTTCTCGGCCGGAAGACTTTGCTGCTTCGCTCGGAAAACAAGGCATTATTCCCGTCGAGACATTTATTTATCAGGATCACTGTTCCATTAATTTGGACGAGATTATAAGTGCTAAAGATCGGTTTGATTTAGTCATCACGACAGAAAAAGATTGGGCTCGTGATGAGGCCAAATTTCGTGCCGTAGGATTACCTATTTATGTACTACCGCTAAGTGTTCGGTGGCAGGTTGGGCCGCCGTCGAATGGCCTTTTTGGCGCGACAGGTGGCTAGGGCTTGGTCCCACCGGTGGTGGTCGTCGTAGTGCCAGTAGTGCCATTAGTGCCGGCGGCAGAACCTGTGATTTGGTAATTTAGTTGATACTCTTTGTCGTACTGTTTAAAGCGAGCTGACGCCGATTCGCATTCTTTCGGCGCATCTTCAAGCGCCCTACAGCGTCCTATATCTCTGGCTAAAAGTGGAATGAAATTTTTCGCAACGGGAGCATCCGGCGTCCCTTCAAAGAGGATCACTCCAGCATTTTTTTTGTCGATACTCTTTTGGACCCACAGTGGGCGTTCGATCACAAGTATCTTGATGCGACCGGCCATGCCTTTTGATACTGCTTTAATATTCCAATCAATTTTTTTCCCCACAGCACCTGCCGCGATTGTAGTTTCGAGAGAGAGATCTTTGTTGCCTACGACGCTAAAATCAATTTCTGGGCAGTTATTTCGTCTGCAGGCAGGATCACCTGCGGTTGCCGATAGATCAGCAATGCTAACTTTTTGCTGGGTCTTTCCGCAGCTTGCCAAGAGCACTGGGAGTATCAATACTAATATGGATGTAAATGATGTAAAAAGACTATGCGACATGAATGGATCCTCCCTTCAAAAATACTAATCGGCATTTTCGCGCTCAAAATTGAACATTTAATGTAATGATCTGAATTTATTGATCTAATCAGCCCTTGATGCTTTCGCATAGAATACTTTACATCCTTGGGTTATGATAATAATTGGCTTTATTGCCGTTTCAGCCCTGCTGCCATCTGACCTCAAGGGAGACACCATGCAAAATACTGACGTAATAAATGGATTCACACGAGATTCTGTCGACGTTCGAGCCAGTGCCTTAATATCTGGAGTCTACCTCCAAATGACTGCAGGCGTCCTGCTGACAGGGCTGGTGGCTTATGCTTTAGTCGTCACTGGTCTCATCGATGTGATTGCGTTTCAAGGGGGCCGCGCCGCCATGTGGGGAGTCATCATCCTTCAATTCGGTACGATCATGATGTTTGGACCGCTTGCAGCGTCACAAAATGCTGGAAAGCTGAAGGCGTTATTTTTCTTTTATGCGGCGATCACTGGTATCACCGTCGGCTATGTAACGCTTATCTATACGATGACTAGTATATTAAACGTGTTTTTTTCTGCTTCATTAGCATTTTCTGGCCTTGCCATGTTTGGACACGTGACAAAACGCAACCTTGGAGTTGTTGGCACCTTCTGTCTACAAGCTCTGTGGATGGTCATAGCGATGTCTTTAATTCAAGCCGTTTTAAGCTATTTTCCTTCGGCCTCTGGGATCATACCCGCCATGAATACCATGACCGGACTTCTTGGAGTGGTCGTATTTTCGGGATTAACGGCCTATGAATCACAGGCCGTCAGACAATCGGCCTATAGCATGGCGGATCGTGGGATCGGCGGAACTCAAGTCTCCATCTACACCACGTCCAGTGCGCTGACCATGTATTTAAATTTCGTCAATTTATTTTTCAGTCTGCTTCGTCTATTTGGTCGCCGACGGTAGAGCGTAAAACAAGCCCCAATCCGTTACGCACCTCTGCCGTTTCTATGCCTTTTTAGATTTTTAGTTGCTGGCATCATGATGCTGAATCCACGCAAAATTAGCCTGGTGAGGAACAGAATTTTTGACAGGATTTGGCCGAGCGCATCGATATTAAAAACGATGGCCACCCGATCAAAAATTCGGTATAAATAACAAAGTCACCTTATAATTCGGGAATTTGCGATGTCGCCAGAACGTGTGCCCATTACAGTCCATCGAGCTAAAGAAATTTGGTTTACTCGAAGAGAGGGTGACGCGATTAAATTGGTGACGTTGATGGATGCGGCCCTTGGAGTGGACTCCAAAGGAAAAATCACAGCCATTGGCCGTGCCAGCGAGTTTAAATCCCCGGCCTACTTAGAAAAAATCATCGATCATGGTGACAGTATTTTGATACCCGGCTTTGTCGATGCCCATGTCCACAGCCCTCAACTCTCAGTTATTGGCGCTGGCGGTATGCCTCTCCTTGACTGGCTGACGAAATATGTTTTTCAAGCAGAGGCCCAGTTTAAACATCCAAATGTTGCATTGGCGGGAGCTCAGCGACTGACTCGAGAGTTAAAGCAAAATGGCGTGACGACGGCCGCCGTGTTTTCCAGCGTCCATGCGGTGGCAGCCGAAGCACTTTTTCAGGAATTCGATTCGGCAGGTTTGCGTTTGATCTCTGGCAAGACCTCTATGGATGTTGGGGCGCCAGCCGGTGTACTGCAGCCAGTACAGGCCGATATTACAGAGCAGGAAATATTGATTGAACGATGGCACAAAAAATCGAGCAGGCTTCATTACGCCATTACTCCACGGTTTGCGTTGAGCTGTTCTCGCGAGCTGATGCTGGCCTTGGGAGAGCTTCGGGAGCGTCATCCGACGTGTTATGTGCAGACTCACATCAGCGAAAATCTCGAGGAGGTGGCTGCCGTTAAAGGAGTGTGGAAAACATGTTCCGACTATCTGGCGGTCTATGAAGATCACGGCCTTGTTGGTGATAAAACATTGTTGGCTCATGGGATTCATTTGACCGATAGTGAATTAAAACGCATGGCGAAGGCTAAGGCCACGTTAGTGCATTGCCCGACGTCCAACACATTTTTGGGTAGCGGATTAATTGACTTAAAACGAGTAGGAGAGTTCGGAGTACACGTCTGCTTAGCCTCTGACATTGGAGCAGGCACACACTTCTCTCCATGGCAAACAATGCTTGAGTGCTACAAGATTCAAGCCTTACAGGGATCTAGATTATCGGCTCACGAACTACTGTATCGAACAACACTAGCCGGAGCAGAGGCCCTTGGCATGTCTGCCGTGTGTGGCAGTTTAGAGGTTGGCAAGGAGGCCGATTTTGTGGTCGTAAACCCCGCCAGAAAACCGCTTTTGGCGGAGCGTCTGGCAGTGACCGAATCGGCCTCAGACCGTTTGTTTGCTTGCATCACTCTCGGTGACGATAGAATTATTGAACACACCTATGTGGCCGGAAATCTAGTTTATTGCCAGCCTTCACCCGACTGAACGATATCGGACCTCTTTCAATTCGAGAGTTTTCAAGAGGCCAAAAGTTAGCACCATCATGACTGCAGGCAACCAGTAAGCCACACTGAATCCCCAGACTGCTGCCATCTTTCCCATGACATAGTGCATGATACTTAGGGCTCCTTGCATTCCCGAGAGCATCCAAATGGTCATATTGCGTGCGCGTTCTGGAAACCGCAAACTAACCCAGGTGGAATAGAGTGGAAATACGGGGCCACATAATCCGGCAAAAGGTAGCAGCCAATACCAACCCGTCAACAAGGCTGTGGTTAAGGCTAGGAATCCCGCAATAAGGCTGCCCCAAATTATAATTCGGTGCCACTTGGGTTTGGCCCAAATTCCGCTCGCCACTCTGGATAGGAGCATGAGGCCAAAAAACATGGACGTGTACCACGACGCATCTTGAATATTAAGGCTAAAAACTTGCATCAAAAATGATGGCATCCACGTTGACGTGAGTGTTTCAGATATGACGTAGCAGATCATGACCGCCACTGTTAAAATGTGAATGGGTTCAAGGGCGATCGGTTGAACTTGAGAGGCCACAAGTTTTTTATCGGTGGCTTTGGGTCCAAAAAAACAAATAAACAGTCCTAAGCCCATGGCTAGTGGCGCCATAGACGAAAACAATAGAGGCCAACGTGCAGGCTCAACGAGAATTCTGCCCGCTACAACGGGTGCAATGAAGGAGCTAAGTCCATAAATGGAATGCAGAATGGACAGAGATTGTCCAAGGCGTTCTGGCTGAACTCCTGATTGCACATACAAATTACTGAGAGAGCCCATGGTCGATACGCAACCGCCGACGAGTGCTCCCCACAAAAAGACTCTGCCCGGGGTGTCTACGATGGTGCTTCCCCAACAAATGATGACGGCGTAACCCAAAACAGCCAGGCCTGCACTTTTTAACGACCAGCGATTGAGGGCCGGCATCAAAAGCCAAGTCATTATAAAGCCAACGATATTTCCAAACGAAATGATTAATCCAGCCGAAGCATAGTCCAGTGCCAATAGTTTGGTGACGACAGGCAATAAGGGCCCACGCATAGTATCAATCCAAGAACAAATAAAAAGCAGTCCCGCTCCGCAAATGAAAATTGGCCAGCGCATGAAGGGTTCTTTCTTGGGCGTTTTATGGGCACTTTGTGCGTGTTTAATGCTTGTTTTATCAGAGTCTAATGCGTTTCTTGACAGTAAATTCAGGTCAGGGTAAGTTCATGCCCTATGACGAGTGGTTGACTGATAATAGCACTGATTGCCTTGATTAGTTCAGAAATATTTGACGTGTTTTAGAATTTGTTTCATTTTTTTTTAGGTCCTAAGCAAGACACTGCGTGTGGCTTACGATCATTACTTTTGCGGAACGACGGGCCAAAAAACATGAGCGACCTTGTTAAAGCAGAACCGATTTTTTCGTTCACCCGTAAAGGTGTCACCGAGGTCGTCGTTCACGGTATTGTGACATTAAAAAAACAAGGCGTAGTTCTAACCGGCCCTGGTGCGAACACCAATATTGTGACCCGCTCCCTACTGAAGCCGTGGCAAGTCATGGCTGTGGGCGGCATTGATGCAGAGCACAAATTTTGGGTGATGGGCGTAGCCTCGCACAATGGACAGGCCGATCACCTCGAACAAATTAACGAACTCATGAAATTCACTGGCGCCAAGGAGTCTGACTTGGTGTGCCCACGCACGTATTCCTTGGACCACGGAGTTGCGGCGACGATGCGTGCTACCGGTCAACCAGTCTCTAGGCTTCACCACCCATGTGCAGGCAAGCATTTATTAATGCTTGCGGCTGCTCGCGCTGAGAATATGGCGGTGGAATCCTATTCGGATATGGATCATCCTCTGCAAAAGAGGGTGCAAGCTCTCGTAGGAAAAGAGGCCAGCGAAAAACTAACCTGGGTGCCCGATAGCTGTGGCCTGCCCGTCGCCGCCATGCCTGTTCGCGCATTAATGAATATGTATGAACGGTTTGCCCTCGACGCGTCAGAGGTCGCCGAGAATCTCAAGAAACTGTGGCTCGACAATCCAAACTTAGTTGGTGGCAGCTACCGAATAGATTCGGATATTTGCAAATTAGGTCATAAAATGTTGCTTGCAAAAGAGGGTGCAGATGGTCTTCTTATGGTTCAGTCGCTGCCCGCAGCCAATGAGCCTGTGATGGGCTGCTTTGTAAAAATTGCTTCGGGTTATAATGTGGCGCACATCGGAATTTCCTTGTGGGTGCTGTTGTCAACTCAAACAGAGTTGAACGGTCCTCTGACGAATTTAAGAGATCACCTGAAGAGTAGACTTGAAGAATGGGTGCCTAAGGATCAAGTTTTGCAGATTTTGTATAGGCCAGAACCATGTCCCTGACTCGAAAAGAATTTGTGGTGAAATCTGATCAAGCCGAAATGCGAGTTGATCTATTTTTGGCGTCCATTTTTCCAGATTTGTCCCGCCGCAAAGTGCGTCAAATCCTAGATGTCGGCGGCTGTTACGTCAATAACAAACGGATGCATATTGCGTCTAGGCTTGTTCATTTAGGCGATAAAGTTCGAGTAGAGTTTAGTCTTGAGGGGCTTAAGAAATCTCGTCAGAAGACGTTCGAGTTAACGGCTCAAGAAATACTTTACGACGCCCACAATGTCATTGCGATTAATAAACCTCCTGGCCTCCCTAGTCAAGCGACTCGCGATCAAGACATCATGCATGCCGAGGTGTGTGTTCGCGAATGGCTCAAAAAATCGGGGCGTGCCAATGAAAAGCTAAACCTGCTGCACCGTCTAGACAAGGAAACATCAGGGATTTTGTTGTTTTCAAGCAACAACAATACCGCCACCTGGATCACCGATCAATTTCGACAAAGAAGCCTGAGTAAAACGTACTGGGCCATTTGTCGTGGCCTTCCAAAAACTAAAAAATTTGAACAAGAGTGTTATTTATCTGAGATTGACAAGAAAACGGGCATGGTGCGCCCCGTACAATGCGGCGGTAAATCTAGCCGCACCACATTTGAAGAGCGTGCCGCCTACCGCGACTCGGACCTGTCGTGGATACAGTGTTATCCCGAGACAGGGAGAAGTCACCAAATTCGCGTGCATTTAGAAATGCTTGGACTCCCAATATTGGGGGATAAGCGCTACGGCCATTCTATTAAAATCAAAGTGCGAGACGACGTGGCAGCCATCGCTGCAAACCATCACCTGCTGCACGCTCGGTCCTTGGAATTTTGTCCAGCTCCAAACGTCCCTGCTATCAAAATTGAGGCTCCACCACCTCCAAATTTTGAGGCCATTCTTAAACTTTTGCAAACGTCCTAGATTTGGCATAACCCCAAATTATTTCGAATTCAACCATGCATCTTGTTGGTTGTATTTATGCACGCCTAGCTCACCCACATGAGTTCGATCGAATGCCTTCAGTGAATGACCAATTGACCGATAGGCGTAGGGTAAGTGTTCAATATAAATGGGGTTTAAAAATTGAATGAGTGACCAGCGGTCAAATCAAAAATTAGCGGGGCTATATATCGATGCGAAAGATGTTGATATATCTCATGCAACGATCGACTCAAGTCTCGCTAAGGTGTGGGTCGACGACAGCGTAGGCGAGTTGGCCGTATCGTTAGAGCGTGTACTTTTCGACGGGATGCTTGATGTCGCGGCTCGATACTTGGAGCCTCATGGTTTTTCCCTTAACCTAGAAAATCTATTAGCCATGGTGGATAGTATGCGCATTGGCGTATTTGCCACGGTGTACTCAAAACAGGCGATTGACGGCCGTTCGATTGCAAAAAAACTCATGCCAAACCTCTTCATGCACCTTCCGCGCAAGAAAACAGTCGGCCCACTGCTCCAGAAATTTTATGACGAAATTGGTCGCTATGAAACCGAATTGGCACGCCTTCAGGAGGTCGAAACGAAGTCAAAAAAGGCAATGAGTTCCGCGATTAAAGATGAAAGCGGGCGTAAAACCGCGGAAATTTTGGCTCAGGAAAATACAGTTCTGCGCGAGGAATTGGCCAAATTGAGTCGCAAGCTTGCTCGCGCAGAGGACGCCCTGCGCTCGGTTCCAAGTCCCGATGGGGACAATCAATTGCCGGTAGGTGTTCGCTCGTGCGTGGTCAGAGGTGTGCGCCCTTCTGAGGGAGTCGTGATGCTCAAGACCGGTGATGCGCAATTTTCGGTTCCGCTAAAAACACTGCCAGGAATTCCGATTATCAATGCGCGGGCCTTGAGCTTTTATGAAGGCGGAGTCTTAAAATCGGTCTGGGTCTTCGATCCGAAAACGGATGCGTTCTCAACACTATTGGCTGAGGTTATAGCGGTGGATGGGCGCCGTGCAAAACTAAGGTTTGCGGATCGTCGCGAGCAAATTGTGACGATGGCCGTCAGCGAGGCGATCCTAACCGTTGGTACTAAAGTAGTTGCGAAATTTGCGAGTGGATACCTTGTGGATCTCATTTCGATCGGAGTTGACGGAAAGTCAGTGGTGGCTGATTTAATCTTTGACCAGCAAACAAAAAGGCAATTGGAATCTATTTTTATTGGGGAGGTCGCATGATTGAAGGACTTAGTGAACGCAAGTATGTTCAAACTAGCAAAAAGAAAACAGCGCCACTGAGTCTGATTCTTGCCATAGGCATCTTTGCGCTGGTGGTTGCTGTAAGCATTGGTTCGGGCAGGTCTCGGCTATTCTTAGATGGCAAAGGAGCCATGATTGTACTCGGTGGGACGCTTGCGAGCCTCATTTTCCAATTTGACCTGATGGTGCTTGTGAAATCGATGGTCACCATCTTCCGCTCCTTTGGAGGCACTCCGGATCGTCATGTCCAAAAATCAATGCGCGACCTCGACAAGGCTATAGTCGGAGGATTTACTCTGACTGAAATTAGAAAATCGAATGGACTATCGGGTGAAATTATTTCTGATGTGATTTTTATGTATCAAGAGGGATTAACCTACGATGAAATTGACGCCTTTGTAACGGGAAGAGTCCAAGATGAATTTTTTGAGCGTGAAATGGCCACATCAATGCTCCAAAAAGCGTCGATTGTAGCACCCTCGTTCGGTCTATTTGGAACAGTGATTGGTCTCGTACAAGTGATGCAGTCGATGTCTTCGCCCGGTCAAATCGGACCGGCGATGTCCCTGGCTTTGATGACTACGGCCTACGGGTCTGGGTTGGCTAGTCTTGTGTTCTCACCTCTAGCAGGCAGACTGGAGCATCATAACAGTGTTTTTCTTGAATGCCATAAGCAGCTACTAACCAAGGTTGGAATTCTCATTAAGCGTGATGATAAAAGTATGGATACAGTTCGGGAAGGGGCCGCCGCTTGAGACTCAAGAATCTACAAAACGTCCATGCACGGGGAAAGGAGTCTCCAGTCAATGCATTTTATCTGAGTCTCAGTGATCTCATGACGCTGTTGTGCGTGTTTTTTGCGGTACTCGTCGGTATGAGTCGCATCGACGTTGGGTCGTTTGAAAAAATGAAATCGTCAGTCACGGGAAGCTCTAAGGGTACTCTCGTGGAGTTGGCCAAAGATTTAGAAAAAGTTTCTGCGGGCCAAAAAGGCGTATCCGTCCACTTAGGCGAGGATGGTGTGCACTTAGATTTTGAGACGGCCGCTCTTTTTGACACGGGGTCGGCGGCGTTGCGCGCAGGCAGCCTTGAGCCGATGTCGGGGCTGCTCAAACGAATTCTTGCGACCAAGTATTCTATTGATGTGGAGGGTCATACGGATGACGTACCACTTTACCGCAAAGAAAAAATGCACGACGGTGACGAAATAGAAACCAATTGGACGTTAAGTGGTCGGCGTGCGAGTAGTGTCGTTAATTGGCTTGTTGCTTTTGGATACGGAGAGTCTCGGTTGCGGATCATTGGCTATGGCTCGACTAGGGGCAAAGTTGATGTGGGGCCACTGAGTGGAGCGAAACTTGAGGCGGCAAGGTCAGAAAATCGTCGAGTGTCGATGTTAATTCGGTAGGGGTAAAAAGAGCATGGGTGCAGAACGCTTACTAAAATCTGAATCGATCGAAAGTGGCCTGACAATGTCCGTTGGCCGCGGTTTTAAGCTGTGTTTGACACGGCAACACGACGACACGGGCTTTCAAACGTACGTCCTTGAGAACTCATTGCGAAAAGAGTCACTAAGAATTCCTAGATTTATTTTTGAATTATTTAGAGCAGAGTTGAGAAAGGTTTGCCAGGCGAAAAATTTTGTCGAGGAGACGGTTGATTTTAAAGGTAAAGTGAAATTTAGAATTGAATCCATGCAAGGTGGCGTAAAAGTTACGGCCCTCGATAGCCGCGAAGGTTCCGCGGGAATGCTGTTGCTCAGTCACGAGGCGGCGAAGGGCTTAGATCAGTTGTTGCATGATCCGCGAGTTAATCATGGTAGTGATGTGCTCGGGCGTATTTTAGCCTACCACCGACTTTTCAAGTTTACTTTTGCCGAAGGCGGCGAAAGTCTAAATAGCGGTCTGGCACTCAGGACGGATGTTTTGAGTCAAGTAGAAACCTATATTCCTCAAGTGGGCCAGAGGGCAGGAAAGTTGGCCCAGCAAACTAGCGGTGAAAAAAAAAATCGGGACGGTCGACACTTGAATCACAAAGGGGACGCAGCCGTCGATCCAAAGGCGTTCAAAAGTCGCCTTGGTGAACGAGACGTGGATAAGGCGTGGGCCGTTGATTATCAGGTGCTATTCGGTGCTGGGGACCAAAAGGCGGCGGAGCGTCAGCCAAAAGTAAACTCAGATGATGCTTCAAAAAAAGAGCATAGTTCCAAGCATGTTTGGTCCCTCCCGTTAATGGCGACAGAGGTAAAGGCGATGCGTGGCAAGACTCTTCGCTGCGAATTGTCTGCTCCTGAAATACAGCAAATGCGCGAAGGATTTTTGACGGGGCATGAGACGGAATATTTTCTCGGCTTTGAAATTATCGACGCCATCTTTAAATCGTCTAGCGGCAAGCTCAAGACGTTTCGTTTTCCACTCTACTATACTCCGGTAAAGATATCCGAATCTGGACGTCAACTATTTTTAGACGGCGCCGATGGTGCGAGGCTTTACCTCAATCACTTAGCCCTTGCGACGATGGTCGAGTCCTTTGCTCAGGAATCTAATATCGAGGGAGCGGTCGACCAGTTTTTTAAAACCCTGCTCGCACAGTGTGTGGAGTACCAAGGAAAATTGGGCCGAATCTATTTGTCGAGACAACTGCCCGTGGTCGAGGATGTGTTTCAACGCACCCGTGAAATTGTGTTAGGCCATTCGGGTGAAAACGGTAAGGGTGGCCTATTCTCAAATATGACGATTCTTGGTGCTGAATGCGACACTGAAAGTGTGGCGGTCTATCGCTCTTCGAAGGAGGTGGGGCCGTTGCAGCGCGCCTTAGAGCTAGATCTTGAGATGATGCAAGATCTAGCTGATCGTAGTCCTGAAAAATTTGCTAAAACGTTGCCCGGAAGATTTCTAAGCACGTCCCACCGCGAAGTCACCAAAAGTGTTCGTCCATTTTGTGACGTATCGATGACGCCGTTTTTTAGGCCGCAAAGTACACGTCGCCTCATGGAAAAACTCAATGCCCATGATGTCGTCCTACTTGAGGGGCCTCCCGGTACCGGAAAGACGTTTGCCATTATGAATCTTTTGATTCATGCCGTTTGTACAGGCCAGCGTGTATTGATTGTTAGTGATAAGGAAGCGGCGCTGCATGCTTTAAATGAGAAAATTATTGAATATTTGGGTGGCGGTGAAAAAACCTATGGTGCGGACCCTGTGGCTGTTTGGAGACGAGCGGTTAAGTTAATGGACCGCTTGGCCGGGGGGCACACAGATCTCTCCCTTTGGTGCCGAACCATTGAAGAGTGTCTTGGAATTTCTAGTTCTAGTGAAATTCACGGGGAGCCATACTCAAAGGCGCCCGATATTCGGGCGGTCGAGCACGTGGACCGGGCCATAGAACAAACAAAGGTGGCTATCGGTCGCGTGATGGATGCACGAATTGGTGCAAAAACAGATATTCGGCAACGAGTTAGCCCAAAGCGCGGCCACGCAACAACAACCTCTGACATTGATGCCTTCGTCGAGTTTTTGAAGTTTATGGGAGGTCGAAGTGAATCGACCAAATCCTCCAAATTGGCCCGCGGTTTAGTGAGGGAGTTTGTCCTGGCACGAGAATTCCTTGGTAGTATGAAAAAACAAGAAACCTATGATATTTTTGCCATTCCGGACGTCGTCACCGAAGACAATATTCGGTATGTCGAGGCCTCCATGAAGACTGTGGCCGCGTTAATAAAGCTGCGTCCAAAGTCGCTCGCCGAGCTTTCTCAGGTGATCGGTGCGCCGGCTGACAGTCGCGTTAATCGCCATCTGTTTGATGTCTGGGTAAAGATTTTTCCAGTAGGTGAAACAGGTATCAAGCGTGCGGTGCGGATGATTTCTAGTTTGCTCAAACATCCTGGCAAGGCGTACCTGAAGACGCTGCAAAAAATGCTAGCGTCACAGCTTAAAATTCTTAATTCCCAGAAGTCCTTTGAAAAGGGAGTGTGGCGGCAGTTGCAAATTATTCACGAGGCGTTAGGTCCAGAGTTTTTGGGCGTGGTACCACTGTCTCTTGAGGTTTGCCGATTCGCTACAACGTCCAGCTTCACGTTTGGTCATGCCGTAGACCGAATGCCTAGTGTGCAAGAACTTTTAGAACAACTTCAAGACTTAGACCGCAAGCGTGGCGAATTGGTGCGGCGTGTGTTTGTTGGAAAATTGGCAGAGATCGTCACCAATGCTCAGTCGTCGAAGGAAGGTCATTCAAGTGCGCAGACAGCCATTAGTGGCATGTTGCACGGGATTAAGGGTCAGGAATCCTTAGATTCCGCTAGTGGTGCGTGGCGTGATCTCCAAGACAAACTTCTTGAGACGTTTCCCATCTGGATGTGTCGTAAGCAAGCGGTCTCGTTTATATTTCCTTGCACCGAGAAGATATTCGATCTAGTGATTGTTGACGAGGCGACCCAGTGTCGCGTGGACGATGCGTTGCCTCTGATGTTGCGGGCCAGAAAATTTATGGTTGTTGGCGACGATAAGCAGACGGTGTTGGCTAAAGATAGTGTCATTGACGATTATCTTTTTGCGGAATTCAATTTGGACGAGCATCTTCGTTCCACTCAAGCTCGCGGCATAAAGGGTGGCGGAAGCAATATCTTCGGTCTCATTAAGGGTATCAAGGAGGCGAGTGTGATGTTGGACGAGCATTACCGCTGTCCTCCGGACATCATCGAGTATTCAAATCGCTATGTTTACAACAGCGAGTTGAAAGTCATGCAGTGGCGTAGGGCAGGGGAAATTCCAGCTGTTACCATTGACTGGAGTGAGCGTGAAAAGCCGGATAGCGAGCGTCATGAAAGTGGTGCTTACAAGGGTATTGAAACGGATATGGTGGACCGATTTTTGGAGTTCGTGGCCAAGAAGGTTAAGGACATCGAGAAGGAAACGGGCAAGCGCATTAATATGGAAACGGACGTGGCGTTGGTTTATTTCTTGTTAAAAAATGAGAGCTATATAAAATCTCGAAAAACGGAATTCTTGGCTAAACTTGGGCGCGGCGCCGATGTGTTAGACGGTGCAGGTGCGGCATTGCAAGGGAAAGAGCGCCCGTACATATTTTACCTCTGGGATATTAATCGAGGCAACTCCATGGCCTTTCGTCAGGGCGACGATCCTGATAAGCGCAAAGGGGAACTGAATGTTTTGATGAGTCGTCCGAAGAGTAAGGCCTTTCATTTTCTGCATAAACATTTCGATGATCTAGATCACGAGAAGCAGAGTATCTCAGATTTCTTGTGGCGTGCGTGGAATAGGCAGCAGGAGGGTGACGAGAAGAAAGAGCGGATTGAGCGTAAACGCCCGCCGGGTCTCGAGTATTTTCCGTGGCGCCGTTCCTCAGGTCAGTTAATGGAAGCCGTCATTGAACATGTTCTCGCCAAAACATCAGAAAGCCTCGGTCGAGCGAAATCGCAAACGGGCGTGATTCTAGGCGATCCTAGGTATAAGGTAGATCTGGTTATCGCAGCAAAAAACACCAAGCAGGCGAGCATTGGCATAGTAGATTTGTGTGGCTTTGATTGGCATAAAAACTGTGCCGAAGATGTCGTCGACTATTACTTCCAAATCTGTCGAGCGGAGCCTAAGCTCAGGCCCGTGTTCCTCTTCATTCACGAGCTCGCCGACCAAAGGTCTAGGGGCTTCTCAAGAATGCATTATTGGCTGACGCAAAATAGGAAATAGAGGGGTTAGGGAATCTATCTTTCTAGGTGAGACATTTTGTAATAAAAGGTAATAAAAGGTGCCACCC
>CAMDKS010000003.1 GCA_945900755.1 Bdellovibrio sp. ZAP7 | reverse complement strand
ATCAAAAAAATATTTGCATGCTTTACTCGAAAAAATCCGACTACTATCGGCTGACATGTTCGAAAAAAATTACACAAAACGGCCGACGACAATGATGAAACTTCTGGATGAATTAGTGGGTGCGTCATAAAATCCCGAACACCTATGAGATCCGTCTTTCACGCCGTCCCAGCATCGCTCTGGGGGAAGTTGCACGAACGTAAGTTCATGGCCCATTTTTTTGAATGCGGTCTGGTAGAACTCCACCGTTGATCCAGAGCTTTCGCCTTTTTCATTGCGTTGCCCGTAGGGCGCCCAAGGCTCAAAGCAGAATCTATAAGTATCTGCGAACACTGCAGTGGACGAAAGTAGGAGAGCTAAAGAGATAATGATGTGCATAGAGACTCCTTGAGGTTGTAGATATATCTAGCTATCGGAAGATGGCCGCAAAGATTTAGATAAAAGTGAATCAGGGCGCCCCCGTTATTTTTGGCAAATTGGCAAAATCTCCAATATTTGGTCAATATTTTGTCAGGATATTTCCGTTGCGCCATGAGGAAATTATTTTAGAGAGGGTTAGATCCCAATGCTTACTAGGCAAGCTTCATTTTTAATTGATTCTAAAAATTCGTGTAATTCTTGTTCGTTGATGGCGTTCGATTGTTCGGAATCCAAATTCGCAACAGATTCCAATACAGACGCTCCTTGGATGAGTGCCTTGACGACCGGAGAAATAGAGCTCGGGACTCGAATAGTCGTTGCGGTGAGGGCACTGGTTTTTACTAAGAGAAGGCCCACGGACGGCCCCTTGAAAAAACGCTCGAAATTTTCAGTCCTGTATTCAGTAGATACCCAGGCAGAGTATAGGTCTAGTGTATCATTAGATGGAAATAATCGCGAACACGGCTGAAGACAGGATGTGCTGGCATCAGCGCTTAAAGGGCCGTTTGTGGCTTCAGGGTCTGCCCCGTGCATTAGTTCCCAGGCACCGATCGAGACCTCTACTAATGAGGCGAAAAGATTGTGAGTTGGACTTGAACCTGAATTGCGAATATAAGTCCCTAATTGGTTGACGGAGTCCGTGATCAACATCGCCGACGGGGGTTCCGCTAAAAAGTAGCGGATAAGTATTGATCTCAAGGCTTCAACGCCAAACACGGTGGCCACCTGCTCAAACATGCAATCGGCCAAATTCCCGATGGTTCGGCCAATAAAACTCTGCTGATAAAGTTGAATCCTTTGATTGACTCCATCTGTAAATAAGCTTGCCAAGTCCGCAGGAAGACTTCCTGTGGATTGTACCGATTTAATAAACTCTCGTTGATGTTTGGCCCTACTGGTCACGTGGATTCTCTCCGCGTTCTATTTGCATTTTTGTGCGAATGAATTCTTTCGAGAGTTCTTCGAATGATGTGCGGCTATCGTCCCACTCTAGAATGATCGGAATGCTCTGATCTGGCAGCTCGGATAGGAGAGCTCGCGTCAGCTTGGCTACGTCAACGCTAACTGGTTGATCGTGAGTGTCAAATAAGCAACCAGATTGGACCGAGTGTCCTGCTACATGTATCTGACGCACAGCGTGTATTGGAAATTTCCCAAGCTCTTCCAAGGCATCAAACCCAAAATTCACGCTGTTTACATAAAGATTATTCGTATCCAACAAAACCCCGCATCCGGTTTTCTTTACAAGAGCCGATAGGAACTCTCCTTCGGAGAATTCGTTTGCCCTGTACTCAACATAGGCGGAGATGTTTTCAAGCGCTATTGGGCGCCCCAAGGCTTCCTGAACTCGGGACACGCGAGCGGAGATCAGATTGAGTGAATCCAGAGTTCTCGGCACAGGAAGGAGCTCGTATGACGCGGCCCCCCCCACGCGCGATAAACAGAGGTGATCGGATACGACCGCCGGGGCGAATCGATGATTAAGCTCTCGAAGACTGGAAATATACCGACTGTCGAGATCAAGGGTGCTGCCCAAATTAAGGCCCACTCCGTGCAACAGTACGGACGTACGACTTGCTAGCCTGTCGGTGTGGGCCAGTGCAGGACCACCTTTATGCCCAATGAGGTTGTCCGTGATTATTTCGAGTACCGGCAGGTGAGTCTGTCGGTGTAGGTCCGAGTAATGCTGAGGTCGTAAACCTAGTCCCCAGTTAAGAGGTTTATGATTTCTTGACTCCACTTTTGTCCTTTACGACCAATTTTCCGTCAGCGTCCTTCTCAAAGATAAAGCCGCCACCAGCAAAGCATGCATCATTAGATTTTTTGGACATCCACGCTAAGAACCCGTTTTTTGCGGAGCAGTCAGAGTTTCCTGCGCAGTCCATCGGTTGTGATTTCGTAAAACGATTTGCATAGGCTCGGTTCGCCACTTCAATCTGCTCGTTACCGATGCCGCAGCCGTTTGCGCCCTTCTTGGTGTTTATTCCGTAACACTCGACGCCCTTGGCTCCTTTTTTGGGTGCTCCAAGGGAGGTTTGTCCAGTACAAATGGCACCAGCCGCAAGGGATGCTGTCACGAGTTTGAGCAAATTTTCTTTTTTTGTCATTTCTTTCGCCTCCAATTTAGTAGCGTCAATTGTATGCAAACCATAGGTATTTTTGACGATATCAATTACTATGTCAATTGCTATGTCAATAGAGATAGCCATCGGTCACATTTTTCACTAACCTCGTCCTAGGAGTTGTCAATTGAGATTGGCAGATTCAATTCCTAATCTTCATTTCAGGCGACAAGCGTGTTTAAATATTCGGATTTACGTCGACAAAAATTAAAGACACTTTTGACCTATGTGGCCGCTGCTAGCTTAGGCGTCTGTGCCTTTATGATTGTCTTTCCAGCGTTTATTTTGGACCCTCAAAATCTCGATTGGATTTTTCCGCCTATTGTGCAAGGTGGATTCGGCCACGATGTTCACACTCACTATTTGGGGTGGTATTTTCTTCGTCACTCGCCCGTTTCATTCCCACTAGGCGCCATTCCTGGGTATGTTGCGCCACTTCCCACATATATGGCTTACACAGATTCGTTGCCTCTGCTTGGTTATCTTTTTAGGTGCGTGAGTCAATGGCTGCCAGATGATTTTCAATATTTTGGACCATGGATTTTGCTTTGCATGGTTCTGCAAAGTGTTTTCTCATTGCGTTTGCTTAAGCGTTGGATCAAAGATCCGATTTGCTTATGTATTGCCGTAGTTCTCATGACATTTAGCCCAATTCTGATTTATCGAGCTGGGCATGCTGCCTTAATGGCTCATTGGCTTATTCTTTGGAGTTTTGACCTTCTTGCGGAATTTTATTTTGCCAACCTCTCGCAGTCTAGCGTTCGAATGCCTTTTTGGCGGCCGATTTTGTTGGTCTCTTTGTCCACGTTGATCCAGCCGTATCTGGCTGCCATGGTTGCAGGAATTTGTTGGGGGCTACCCCTCACAAGCTTTCTTATGGATCGAAGTGGGGGCAAGACGCATTGGTTTTGGCCGGCCCTGAAGTTGTTTTTAAATACGCTTGTTCTGGTTCTTCCAATGATCGTGTTGCTGTATGTGTTCGGTTTTTTTAACGGGACCTCACGAGCACCAGGGTTTCATTATTTTGGAACCGATTTCTTTTCGCTATTCAATAATCATGGAACTAGCTCGTTTATTCCCCGCTTTAGGATAAAGGCAGGGCTGGCGGAAGGCTACACTTGGCCTGGAGCTGGTGGCTGGGTTTTCTTAATAGCCATACTAGTACCCCGAGTTCGGTCTCAAATTTCCCTGTCTTGGCGTAATCCTCACGTGAAGGCGGCGGTTATGGTCTGCGGCGTGATGTGGTTTTTCGCACTCTCGGAACGAATTCATTTCGCGACTTTTTGGCTCGTCGATATGGAATGGTTTTGGAGTCCATTTGCATTTGTGACGTCTTCGTTGCGTACAGCTGGTCGAATGACTTGGCCTGGTTATTATTTCTTAATCTTTACGGCGATGGCGGTCACGGCCAATTTATATTCGGCGAAAGCGGCGCGACGAATTTTTATTGGCGCATTTATTTTGCAAGCATTGGACCTTGGGCCTTGGATTGCCAATAGCTCTCTGCGGGCCAAAATCTATGAACGCCCGAGGCTTGTAGACCCGTTTTGGGCGGCGGATGCGACTCAGTATGCGCATATTAAAATGATTCCTCCTGTACAGGATAACGGGCACTGCTTTCGGCAAAAATCAGACTATATTTTTGAGTGGGTAGAGTTTGCTCGTTATGCCGCAAAACATAATATGTCGATCAACAGCGGATATTTGGCTCGCTACGACGAATTGACCTCGCAGGCGTATTGTAACGCGCAGTGGTACGAATTTCTTGCAGGACCTTTGCAAAAAGATAGTATTTACGTTTTAAGGCGTGGATATATCGATGAACCATCAACTCATGGGCCAGATCGATTGTGCCGGGAAATGGATGGCAATATGATTTGTGTGGCTAAGGATTAACAGTCGTAAATCTCTATTATTGCTGCAATACCGTGCTTTGCTACTTGAGAGTTAGCCGAAGAACACGTATGTTTGGGGCTAGCTTTTCTACCTGATCCTAAACTCGGAATTTTTTACGGCTAGCCGGCGAAATATTTCTTACACCAAAGCCCTTGAACGACCTCAAGGCCGAAAAACATCATGAAGCCACTTGCGCGCGAACATACTGGTTTTAGCTTTTTAGTTAACATGCTCGGAAGAGCGTGGATGGCTTTTATGGCCATTGCTTTCTTGCCACTCTATGTCTCTATTTTGGGGGCAGAGGCGTTTGCTTTGGTATCGATTCATGCGTCAATTATTGCCGTAGCGTCTTTTTTGGATTTGGGCTTATCAACGGGCATCACTCAGCGCCTTGGTGTTCTTGATCGAGACGATCCTAAGGGGGTTGCTAATGCCAAGGATCTGTTGCGTTCGTTTGAAATACTCTACTGGAGCATTGGAGCCGCCATAGCCATAGTTCTGGCCCTTGGGTCCCAAATGATTGTACAGCGCTGGCTTCATTTGGAACACATGCCCGTTGAGGTGGCGCAACGGGGAATGCAACTCATTAGTGCGTATATTTTTCTGCAATGGCCGCAGTCCCTTTATTCAGGAGCACTGGTTGGTCTCTACAAACCGGTAAAATTTTATCAGGCCAAAATTTTTCAAGTCACTTTTCAGAATGTTGGTGGCTATTTATTGATGAAGTATTACGAGCCTTCACCGCTTGTATTTTTATGGTGGCAAATATTGATTTGCTTAATTGCAGTCATAATGATGCAACGCCTTACCTGGAGCGAACTGTCGGAAAAATTTATTGGGCAAGGCCGTCTTAAATGGCAAATCCTCAAGGAGAATTTTTCTTACTTTAAAGGGCTCAGTGCCATGATGTTTTGGGGCGTAATCTTGGGTCAGTCGGATCGCATAATGATATCGAAACTTTTGCCTCTTGAAGCCCTTGGGTATTATAGCCTTGCAGCCTCGCTTGCTAATGGCTTGCAGTACATAGGAGCACCGCTTTATGCAAGTGTCTTACCGAAGCTCAGTCGTTTGATGAAGGAAAATGATGAGGCAGCGGCCAAAGGTTTCTATTTTCGTAGCAGCATAGTTTTGGCAAATATTGTTATTCCTGGTGCCTTAATGATTACGTTTTTTTCCCACGAAATTCTTCAAATTTGGACGCAAAATTCTGAAATTGTGACCAATACTGAGCAAATCTTGTCCCTCATTGTGCTTGGTACGGCTTTAAATGCGATCATGTTGCAGCCGCTAGCCTTGCAGCTCAGCGTCGAGTGGACCAAATTATCTATCTACAAAAATGTTATTGCAGCGGCGATCTATTTGCCGGTGCTTTATCTTTTAGTGACTCAGTATGGGGCCATCGGTGGCGCCATGTGCTGGACGGCCCTTAACGCCCTCTATATCGCTATTGAAGTGCCCATCATGCACCAAAGGCTCTTCAAAGGTAGCCTATGGGCGTGGTACCGAAGCGTGCTAGTTTATCCGTCCATAGTTAGTCTGATGGCTATTTATATTTGTTCTATGTTCTTTGTGCATCTGCCGGGTTCGCGTTTTTTAGATTTGGGCGTCCTTGCATTTTTTACTTTGATAGCCATTGTGACTTCGTTTTTATGCCAAAAATTGAGTCGCGACATTATCGTAGACAACGTGCGAAAGTTGCCGCTCGTTGTAGCAGCTGTTCGGAATCGAATGCAAGAGCCTCGCAATAAAATCTCGCCAGAATGATGGTGGTTTTGTAAACAGGACAGGCCTTAGGGAGGGAAATTTATTTTGCCGGAATTGACCACAAGGCCTGAGCCTCTGCAGCAGAACATCTGCGCGGTGGTCGTCACTTATCATCCCGACGAAGGGCTACTCAGTCGTCTGAAGTCCCTCCTGCCACATGCAGGGAAAATCGTGCTGATAGATAATGCTTCCAACGAACAAGCTCGTAAAAATATCACCCAGATTTGCAGTGATGAACCTAAGATCAAGGCGCTATTCAATGATTTTAATCGTGGAGTAGCTGGCGCCCTTAATCAAGGGATGGCTTGGGCTGAAGTAAACGGATTCGCCTGGGTTATTTGTTTTGATCAAGATTCAGTCGTCCTTCCCAATTTTGGACCAGTACTCCTTGGCACTTACCGAGATTATGCAAAATCCAAAGGCAATCTTATTCACTCGGTGGCCATTATTGGGGCCAATTATCAAGAAAAGATTCTGAACTCTTCGCTACTAAATAATTTGCAAACATCTCACCAATCTTGGCTCGAGTGGCCAAGCCCAGTTACGTCAGGAAGTTTGTTTTCAATGAAAGCTTTTAAGGAGATTGGCTTATTTTGCAATGAGTATTTTATTGACTACGTTGATACGGAATACTGCTACCGAGCTTGGTGTATGAATTTTCAAGTATTGCTATCGACACAGCCCTCGATGATTCACAGTATTGGTTTACCAAAACGCCGACGATTTCTTTGGCGCACTGTTAATATTGGTCAGTATCCCCCTAGGCGCTGGTACACGATCGGGCGAAATTTTGCAGACCTCTTTAAAAGATTCCTGTGGCAAAAGCCATCTTGGTGCTTGGCTGAATTGAATGTTTTGGTGAGATCAGCCATCAAGCTATTTCTGTTTGAAGAGCTACGCTGGAAAAAGATAGCTGCATTGCTTCGAGGTGTTTTTCACGGCCTTCGCGGAGATTTTTCCTCGAACCCTTATTATCATCAGAACCCGTGAATAGAGGATAAATCATGAATTTCGATGCAAGAACCAGCTGCCCGCACTGCAATAAAATTGCAAAATTTATTTTGACGGCTTCTGATCAAACAAACCATAAAGATGCTGGGCGATTCAATTACTACCGCTGCATTGATTGTGATTTAGTCTTTCTTCAAAATATTCCAAATAATTTGGGAGACTACTATGAAAAAAATTATGCACCTTATAAAATCCCCAAGTCTAAAGAGGACTTGTATTCTGAGCGTGACCGAATTCAATGCCGCATGGACTCGATTTTAAAACACAAAATTGGTGGGAGTCTCCTGGAGATTGGCCCGTCCTATGGGTCTTTTGCCTTGCTTGCAAAGGAGTCTGGATTTTCGGTAGAGGCCATTGAAATGGATGAGTCGTGCTGCCGATTTTTAACTGAGGTTCTGGGTGTTCCAACTATTCATTCGCACGATGTGGCCTCAGCTTTGAAGGGTCTTGGTTCGTTTGATGTGATCGCCCTGTGGCATAACATCGAGCACCTTCCTGAACCCTGGGTTATAATAAAAAAACTCAGCGAGCATTTAAACCCTGGTGGCCTAATAGTATTGGCGACACCCACGCCTGAGGCCCTTCAATTTAAGGTGTTGGGGAGATACTGGGCTTATCTTGATGCGCCACGTCACATCTACCTCCTGTCTAGGAAGTTTTTGACGAGGGTCATGTCCGAAAGTTCTCTCTATGAAGTGAGCACGTCTTCGGATGATGAAGAAAACTACGGGGCTACCCGGGTGGGTTGGTCGGCGTCTTTCAAGCAAATGGCTGATGGGCGGCCGTTGAAAATGTTTGCGGCTCGAGTTGCTGGTAAAATTCTTGGATGGTTGGGGGTTTTTTATGAGCGCGGAGAGCTGTCTGCGTACTATACGGCGATCTATACAAACAAAAAGTGCGACTAGATTTTTACCCAAGATTCAAGGTGTGGCAACAATCTTCCTTATGTTCTGGTGTCGCAGTAAGTCATGAGATATGTTATCGCCTGTTTTGATCATCACGAAACCGCTTAATTAAGGGGCCTCCACCATGAGATGTATTGAAGTATTAAAAGTCCTTTGCTTAGTGGTGTCCTTGAACTCGTGTGCGGCGCGCAAGCTGGATTCCTTGCTGCTAGATGATCAGATCACATACGATAAATTCAGATTAGGCAATATACTGGTTATCGATGCGGTGATGATGGCGGCTCCGCTTAAGTTGCGTCAAGATGCTCCGGTATCCCCTGGAGATAATTTAATTGGTCGCGATGACCTTTCGGATATTGAGTCGCGAAAATTTGCCGAAATTTTGCTCGAAGCTATGCACAATAAGCTTGAAGACATAAAGACAGAACTCGCTGTGACTCACCCAAGGTTGCCAGCGGACTTGTTAAAGCCTTTTCGGCAGGCGATGAGTTCAGGGCTCGATATTCCACCCGATTTGGCGGAAACGTTGCAAAAAAATCTGTTGAAGTTCCCAAAGCCATTTCGTTTCCTTGCTCAGCTTCGCGTCGAGGGGGAGAGATTTTCCAAGCGACATGAAAGCGGGACTGAGAATAAGGAGGAGGCAACTGATAGGAAGGATCCACAGGGTCACACCATAATGCAGAAAATTCCTTACGAGTTTGACGACTACTATAGTTCACGGGAGTTAGATGTTCGACTAATCATTGTAGACGTAAAACAAAATAAGATAGTTTACGATGGAGTTGCGATTGAAAGAGGAGTTAACTCAAGACGCAATGAACACAGAATCTTAAATGCTTTAAATGTATCATTGGATCGCAATGCCGACACGAATTTCCCCAACATACCGTCGCGTACTGACGTCATGACGAATGCGTCCCTGCGATTTGTCGGCGCTTTTCCAAAGTAATCTTGAGTCGCCGTCAGGACTACTACCTTGTGGTGTCTATCCGAACCGAATTATTAATTTTACAACGACTTGCGGGAGCATTCTGACTCGCTAGTGACGTTATGGCCATTGTTCGAGCTGACCCGGCTTTGATAGTTCCTTCTGAATAGATGGCGGAGTCTATATAGACACCTGACCAAGTGCCTTCGCTCGACGGACTGGACGTCAACGTATGACCATTTTCTAACTCTAGACTGAAGGGTGCAGAGCACTCAAGATTCCAAGTAAAAATATCGTCGTCTAATTGGTTGTCAATTTGGAACGTTCCACGATTTGTGCCGCCCCAGGAGAGACTTGCCTTCACCTTTTTCACTGGTAGGACTGTGATTGGGAGAAGCTTTACCGTGATTAACCCGAGGCTGCGATGATTAATTCTGGCGGCTAAGGTGGACGAATTATCGCTTTGAAGCTCATGGAAGACTTCTATTGAGGCGTCTGCCACTGCACATCCGGAGATGGGAAGATTTGGAAGGGGATCAGCGGTGGGTAAACCCAAGCTGTATTCTTGGTTGTGAATAAATACTGTTGTGAAGGTGCGTTGGTCTACTAGTCTTATGTTGCCCAGGGCCGTTGAACAGGTCAACGTATCTTGCTGATAGGATAACGACTGATAACTGGATGCGTAGGTTTGTGAGTCAATATTTGCGACCACAGAAACAGTCACGCCGTTGGTCCCAGGAGTTGCAGGCAAGCGAACAAGCTTGGCATGAATGGATTTTCCGTGATCCTCAAAATCACAGGTATTCATTTCCTCGCCTGTCGGACTTTCATTCGCCACATCGACCTTAAGGGCTCGCAGATCTAAGGAGTAAATGGTCGATCGTTGCTTGGACGCACCATCGCTTGTATCAATGGAAATGAATCCAAATTGCGCCACGCAATGAGTTTTCAATAATAGTGTCATGGTATCGGGCGTGACCTGATCCGCTCTAGGTAGGATTAGCTGCTCAACGGCTAAGTCAATCCACGAAGCAAAGGCTGATACACGAGTATAGACTCCTGGCGCACCTTTTTGGGCGCAGGAATCTCCGAAGCTTGTGATTCCTACTAAACTCCACTCGCCTGACGGCGCTTGAGAAACGAGTGGGCCACCACTGTCACCTTGGCATGTGTCAAGGCCCCCGACATCCCAATTTCCGGCACAAACCTGAGTGGAGTCTACGCCCTCATATTTTTCAGCACACTTCTCTGTCGCAACCAATGGTAGATCGACTTCACGAATAATCTTGTCAAACAAACGGCCGAAGGAAGAGGTGTTTCCAAGGCCAACGACACGTGTCGTTGGACCATTGGATTCTGGGATCTCGCTACTTCGGTTAAAGGGTAGGGGAGCCGCTGGCATTTCAAATCGCTCAGCAGAATAGTTTTCAAGATATAGAACCGCGATATCGTTTTTTGATGTCGCAGCAGAATAGTCAGGGTGGACGATAATTCCTCGAACTTTGACGGGATGATTTAAGTGGATATTCTCGCCGTCCGCCAATCCCATGGCAACATGAAGATTCAAAACCTCGCTCGCTTCAATGCAATGGGCAGCGGTTAGCACAATTTGTGGGGCGATGAGAGTTCCGCCACAAAATCCCCTGGGGCTTGATGCCTCGCTTAACAATTGTACCAACCAGGGACGATGCTCGGTGGTGGGGTGGCCTCCAATAACTTTGAGACGAGAATTTTGTGCTGGTTGGCAGGATGCTGTGACAAATGATGCGGTGGCCATTAGCAACAAGTAAAAAGTCTTCATCAAAGGCTCCTAGTATGAGTTCTCTATAATAAGTACTGAAAATTATTTTTTGGCCCATTTATTGGCCAGATATATCATGTATTTTGAGAAATCACAGTTTATTTAACCGTGTCTAACAAAACGAAATATTCATCAAGTGGATGAAATTAAAGGATATTTCTATTTGGGTAGGTCTAAACAAGCTCAATGCCAAGGCCGCTCAGAAGTGAAATGGCCTCTGGCATGCTAAATTTGGCTTTGGCGAGCATATTGGTCTTGGGGTCTATATCGTAGTTTTTGGCGGTTGAAAAATCAGCTCTGGCCAAATTTGTATTACGAAACATCGCGCCAGCAAGATCACAATTTTTGAACTGAGCTCGCTGCATATTGGCGGCAGAAAAATCTACATCCACGAGGATAGAATCTTCAAACACAAAATTGCGCAGATCCCGATGCATTAAAACGGCAGAAGTCATGTTGCATTCGGTGAACCTGCAATTCTCGATTCGTTGGGCCGATGACCAATTGACGCCGAGGGCCTTACAGCCAATAAATTTGCATCCCCGAAATACCGCATTTGCGATTTTGGTGACACTAAAATTGCAGTGACGGAACTCACAATCGTTGAACTTTGAATGACCGAGATCCACCTCCTGAAAATTACAGCCCTCAAAAATACAATCATAGGCCTCCGTAAATTCAGGCGGCGAGGCCGTGAAATCGACGGAGGAAAACTGCTGGTCGGAGCAATCGGTGGTGGCGTTTGAGTGTTTCATAGGGATGGTGGCCTTACTTAATTGAAATAAAAAGTGACTCGATTGTTTAGAGCGTGGACTGCGGATCTACGTCAATTTTTACACGAATTTCGGTGGGTGGTTTTGCGCTATAGGCGGCTAGTGCGGCGGCGACGGTTCGACAATGGGCGTGGTGCGACGATAGAATCATTATGGTCCGTCGCGTCCGGCCGCGAATCACCTCTATGGGTGCAGGAGCTGGTCCCAAAACTTTCACTAGGCGCTCGAGTTCGGGATGCTGGCCGAGCAGCTCCATAAGTTTATTTTCTAGGGCTTTGCACCAGTGATCTAGTTTTGTGGCGTCTGGACCATTAAATTCAAAAAGCACCATCCGACCAAAGGGAGGGTACCCCATCGCATGCCGAAATGATAACTCATCCTTTGCGAAGGCACGAAAGTCTTGCTTTAGGGCAGCTTGCACGACCGGATGATTTCCACGCATGCTTTGGACGATTACTTTTCCTGCCAAGGCTCCACGTCCTGAGCGACCTGACGCCTGCACAAGCAGCTGAAACGTTCGCTCGCCGCCGCGAAAATCAGGGAGGCCGAGCAATTGGTCGACCTCCAAAATAGCCACCAATGTTACGTTTGGAAAGTCATGGCCCTTGGCGAGAATTTGGGTGCCGACTAATATATCGAGTTCGCCGTTTCTGAATTTTCCTAGTGTTTCAGGAAGCACATGTGGGTCTTGGACCGTATCTGAGTCGAGTCTAGATATGCGAGCAGTGGGTAATGCTTTGCTGAGAAAATCCTCTGCTTTTTGGCTGCCATATCCAACGACGGCCCAAGTCTTATTGGGATTTTCATTGATGATATTTTGCATGGTCGTGGTGTAGTCGCAGTAGTGACAGCGGAGAGTTTTGCGGCGTCCATGCACGCTGAGACTTATACTGCAATGAGGACAGCCCGCAGCCTTGCGATCCTCGACACATAACATATAGTAAGCATAGCCGCGGCGGTTGACCAAAACGATACTTTGCTGCCCTTTGGCGAGATTTGATTGCAGGGCCGAAATGACCTCATCAGCAAACGGAGAATCACCATCGTCGACCGAATCCCCGCGCACGAGTGACATGGATTTAAACGCAGGTTTGCTCGGTACCGTTTCTACGTCAGGAAGTGGCTTTGTTGATGCTCGGTCAGGCATTTCTAGTAGCTGATATTTACCGGCTAACGCATTGTTCCAGCTTTCCATACTTGGCGTGGCTGACCCCATGACGATCGTCACGTTTTCCATCCCGGCTCGAACCACGGCGACGTCGCGGGCATTATATAACAAGCCGTTTCCTTGTTTGTAGCTGCCGTCGTGTTCTTCATCGACAATGATAAGCTTTAGATTGGCGAACGATCCGAATACGGCAGACCTTGGGCCAATCAAAACACACGCATCTCCACGCCTGATGCGGTCTAATTGTAGCCACCGTTCCCGGTCGTCTAAGGCCGAATGCACGACGGCAACTAGCCCTGGAAATCTTTCCTCGAAAATTCTAGTCATTTGAGGTGTCAAAGAAATTTCGGGCACGAGCACGAGGGCTTGTGCATTTTGGTTTAGACCCTCTGAGCTGAGGGTGCCTTTACTGCGGTGAATAGCCTCACGAATGGCGTGTAGAAAAACCTCTGTTTTCCCTGAGCCGGTCACTCCAAATAACAAGAATGGTTTTCTGGTGGTTTGTTCTGACGTGGCAAATCCGTCGGAAACAATGCTGGCCACCGCTGTTTTTTGGCGTTCATTTAATTCTTGAAATAAATCATTGCGGCAGGGCTCATCGGTTCTTATTTTAGATCCTGCCGTGACTTTGCGTGTTTGAATCGCTTTTTCTTTGGCGACAACCATCCAGCCCTTTTGAAGCCATTTTTTGACGAGCTCATCGGAGGCTTTGGTTTCAAATCCTCGATCTTTAAATTTTTTCTTAAGCGTAGGAAGGGCAATCGTTTTTTTTCGAGAGAAGAATTCCCCTGGTCGAAAACTTTCGTCGACCGGAGAGCGAGAGCCGGCTTCCGTGATTTCAAAGGTGACCTTCACTGTTTTAGTGCTGCTTGCAGGCAGCATCGTGCGGAGGACTTCGCCAAGTGGGTGCATGTAATACTGAGCCATCCATTTTGCAAGGCGCAGCAACACTGATGAATATACAGGCTCAAGATCTAAAACTTCTTTGATCGCTTTTAGTTTGAATTTTCTTGGTGCCGGTTCTGACGAGGCAAGGGCCTGATCCGCTTGAGCGATGGGAGGTTTCGACGCCGGTATTTCAACCACAACTCCGAGGGTGCGGGGTTGGCTGCCAAAGGGTACTAATACCCGAACCCCAGCTGGCAGAGGCTCTGCATGCAAATAGGTAAAGGTTTGGTGCAGGGGTGTGGCGACTGCGATTTGAATCTCAAATTCCATAAATCCCCGAAATCACTGTATTTAACTGTTCTCGTGCCGCTTTCGAACCAGAACGAATGATTTGATAATTACTTGAAAAAGCTGTGTTTTCAAGGGTTTTATCACTTTACAAAGGTTATAAGACTGGGGTATGTTGCCGATTCTCTTTTGGGTACCATAGTGGTAGCCCAGATATTAACAAGGTTTTTTTTTCCGGAGGTATTCAATGGAAAACGTGGAACGCCCACGACGCAAGCGCCGTTTTGCTTCTCGCAAAAAGCGCACGCTCGACCCCAACCTGGTCATAGATTACAAGTATCCTGACGTCCTTAAACGTTTCGTCACCGAACGCGGCAAGATCATTCCTCGCCGTATTTCTGGTGCTACAGCTAAACAGCAGCGTCAAATCGCTCTTGCTGTGAAGCAGGCTCGTTTTCTTGGTCTGGTTGCCTATTCTGTGTCTCATGCTGGTGAAAGAGGTTTTACTGGAGAGATGGCAGCCGCAACTGTTATGTTAGCTGGCCGTGATTTCGGCGCTCGTGGTCGTTTTGACCGTGGAGATGGTCGTAGTGACCGTCCCGAAGGTCGCTTTGATCGCGATAAGTCTTCTGGCGAGGAGGAATAACTATGTCTAAACGCTGCGAAATTACCGGTAAGGGCGTACTTGTAGGACACCGCGTGTCCCACTCGAACATCAAAACCAATCACAGATTTCTTCCAAATCTTCAGACCAAACGTTTTTGGTCGGCTGAAATGAAGAAGTTTGTTGCCATCAAAGTGTGCACGTCTGCCATGCGTACGATCGATAAACTCGGTTTTGATATGTACTGCCGCCGTGAAGGTTTCAAACTAAGCTAACTAACTGGAGGATCAAACCATGGGTCGTGGTGATAATCGTAAAGCACCGAAGGTTCGTCAGCGTAAAGCGTGGCGTAAAGCTAAGGCGCGTCTTGCTGCAAAAATCGGTGGAGCTTCTGCAAAGCTAGCTGCATCGAAAATTGCTAAACCAGCAGGAACAACTGTAGTCAAGAAAAAGGCAAAATCAGAGTAAGCCTTTCTAGGTATCCAGTGACGGATACTTTTAAGTTTACAATGGTGAGTCTATTTTTAAAAAAAGTCGTCAGAGAGAAGTCTCCGGCGGCTTTTTTTTGTGTTTGTTTCTTCCCTGGCCGATATTGGTGGGTGCGATGGACCGCAGCCAATACTTTCTCTAGGAATTTTAGCCGCTCATGCACCGTGGAGTCGGCAATATGTGCCGATTGAGTTGGTGCAGTCGTCCCATATATAATGAGTGTAGAGCGTGACCAGATGGCGTTGCGTCCCATGAGGTGGCCTATGGTACTAAATATTAAAGGGCGACGAAGTATTTTTGCAGCAACGCTTTGTCTGCTGCAGGTAAGTATTTCAGGTTGTGGAAAGGGTAAGGCCCTAGAGCCCCTCCCCAAAAAACCAAAATCTGATCCCGCGACCCCCGACCTGCCAGAGAGCCCGCCTGTGAAACCCGAGGATCCTGCTCAAAAAAATCATGATCCAGTTGTCATTTTATTACCCCTAGCTAATACACACTCGTCCCTTTCTGAGCTTGTGATTTCTGGATCTTGCACAACCGGACTCACTGTGACGCTTGGCGGGGCGGTTATTTTGTCAGAGGTACTTGAGCCTCTGGGGTCCCTCTCCCAGACCTGCCTAAATAGCACCTATTCATATACCATTTCCAAAATAATGGATGGTACCTATCCGCTAACAATAATTGAGGTCGGCAAAACACCCGACACCGATGAATCCAAGGCCGAGGTCGTGTGGACTAGGGACACGGTCAGCCCACTTCCGATTTCAATCGCTCAACCCGCTGGTGGGGTGGTGCGCAATTCGTCTAATTCCCTGGTGATTGCTGGTGCGTGCGAAAGTGGGACGAAGGTTTCTTTCGCTGGGGAAAGTAATAGTGATGTGGTCTGTGTTGGCGGATTTTTTAGTACTGAATTTTTTGCGGCGGTCGACGGCGTACAAACCTGGTTCGTGTCGCAAACTGATTTGGCGGGAAATAATTCGCCGGACGTTTCTGTGCAGTGGACCAAGGACAGTTCCTTGCCGGAAATTCCCGTGATCGTGACGCCAATTATGAATTCATATTCGTCAAATCCAAGTGTCGTTATTTCAGGAACCTGTCACAGTGGTTTTAAAGTGGATTTAGCAGGTGCGATCACTGCGAATGAAGTGACGATCCCCACAGGGTTGCGAGACCAAGTTTGTGGCTCAGGAGTGTTTAGTTTCACGGTGCAGAAATCCGCTGACGGCTCCTATGATTTTTCTGTTTCGCAAACTGACCCAGAGACGGATGTTACTTCGGCACCTGCTGTCGTCACGTGGAATCTTGATACGCTGGCCCCCGCAAGTGTCGTTATTTCTCAGCCCGTGGGCGGTTCTTTGACTACGGCTGACTCGACGTTTACGATGGCTGGATCCTGTGAACCTACTGCCGCAGTGTCGTGGGTTGATTTGTGGACGGTTTCAGGATCTCAAAATCAGCCCAGCCGCGGTGCTGTTGAGTGCTCAGTACAGGGGACGTTTCAAGTCGTTATGAACGCCGTTGTTGACGGCGTGTACACCTGGAATATTTTACAGACAGATCGTGCGCAGTCTTCATCCACTTCTGTGCCTGTCGTGTGGACTCGTGATTCCACAATTCCCGCGACTCCGATCATCACGACACCAGCGACCGGCACCGTGACGACTAGTCAATCTGCGTTGACGATCTTTGGTACTTGCGTGACTGGAAATCTTGTCACTATTGGTGGAAACGTGGAGAGTGGTGACATGCTGAGCCCGGTTGGCGAGTTAACGTACCAGTGTGCGCAATCGTCGTTTTCTTTTACAGTAAGTAAAATAGTGGATGCGAGTTTTTCGTTTGCAATTTTTCAGACCAATGCCGCCAAAACCGATTCTCCCTCAGCCCTACTTACTTGGGTGCGAGATACTGTCGCGCCAGCTGCAGTGGTATTGACGAGCCCGTCGGGTTCAAGCGTCATTTCGGCAGGAGATATCGTGGTTGCAGGGGAGTGCGAAACTGGTGCACCGGTGAGTATCTCGGGCGCCGTACCGAAATCGGTCGCTTGTGCCAACGGCTTATTTTCGACCTCCGTTAGTTCCGTCTCAGATGGTAATTTTTCAATGGAGGTTATTCAAACTGACGGAGCCCAGAATACGTCTTCCCCAAGTGTTTTTACTTGGACGCGTAATTCTATTGGTCCATCGACTCCGGTCATTGTTGTGCCCAGCACGTCACCTTACACGAGCTCGTCAATGGTTTTGACGATACAGGGATCTTGCACGGCAGGTCTGTTGGTTGAATTGTCAGGAGTCTCTGCAAACCAGGTGACGTCACCGTCCGGAAGTTTAGGGCAAACATGTTCACCCAGTCACACGTTCGAATGGACACTTACGGTGTCTTCAGACGCGACCTATCCGCTCAGTATGATTCAGTGGAATAACGTTGGAGCGTCTGCGCCTGCCCAATTGATTTGGGTTGTTGATTCGACTGCACCGCCACTGACTCTGGTTTCAACTCCCGCTAATCCAACCCTTGCGTTAGCTTCTGTGTTTACCTTTAGCTCCACAGAAGGCACAGCAACATTTCGATGCGCCCTTGACGGTGCTGTGGAGACAGCCTGCGTTTCACCTTTGACGTATTCAAATCTTGTGAACGGTGTGCATACATTTTCGGTCAAGGCGGTGGATTTAGTTGGCAATGTTAGTGCAGATCTCACTTATTCGTGGACGGTCAATGCTCGTAAAACAATTGCCCTCTATCACTTCGATACGGCTCCAGGGCATTTGATTGATTCGAGCGGATATCTGCCGCCATACACAAGTGGTTTAGTGGCTGTCGGTGCACCAGCCTCGGGGGCAGGAAAATTTGGCCAGGCAGATGTTTTCACCGCGACGGCCTATTTAGATTCGTCCCATAATGCGAGCACCCAAAATCTACCTAATTCAACCATGACCGTAGAAGCGTTTGTAAAGATTGCTTCAGTTCCAAGATCTTATTACACGATTGCCAGTAAGGGTGATGTGGCGAATAATTTTGGCTGGAAATTTCAAATTAAAAAGTCTGGAACCTCCGGTAAAATTTTAACCTTTAATGTCAGCACCAATGGCACGACTTGGGGCAAGGAAGTGGTTTCGGCGACTTGTAGCTTGTCAACGTCGGCATTTTCTCATATTGCGGTGACATGGAACAAAGGCACCGTGAATTTTTTCTGTGCGGGAGTTAATAAAGGCACGAAAATTATCGGCACGGCTGGAAGTACAATTATTTATCCGTCGACGGCACCACTTTATGTGGGTTCATTGGCGGGCTCTGTCAATGCACTGGCTACAATCGACGAGCTTAGGGTGAGTCAAGTGCTGCGCTATACGTCCGCGTTTACGTCGCCTGCAGCAGCATTCGTTGGAGACTGAGTGTCCTTCAAAAAAGATCGTCCCATGGATTAGACCCCAGTCGATCCGAAGCCACCGGCTCGAATTCCGCCCGTGGCTAGGCCGGGAATTTTCAACACTAGATTCATGGTTATTTGGGCGATGCGGTCGCCTTTTTGAATGGTGAAGGATTCTTTACCAGAATTGTAAAGCAGCACACAGATTTCGTCGGCATAATCGGCGTCGATGGTGCCAACTCCATTGGTCAGCATGATGCCGTGTTTGAACGCTAGGCCTGATCTCGCTCTTACCTGTAACTCAGGGATCATGCCAGGAGGAACCTTTTCCCAGTCAACACGGTCAATCCAAACGCCAGAAGGCATTTTGCCCCGTTCACCGGCCGGGATGACTAACTCACAGGTGGCTCGAAGGTCGGCTGCGGCAGAGGCCGTCGTGGCATAGGAGGGTGCGAATTCTGGGGCTTTGGATCTTAGAAAAATCATGTGTGGCGGTCACCGATTCTGAGGCTATAGGTTTTGAACGAATGTAGTCGTTAAAAGAATACGTCGCAAGCACTTGCGCGCTGGCGACGTATTTTAAGTCTTATGAGAGATTATGCCGTTGGTTTTTTTCCAAGAGCATCTTTACGAGATAGCTTGATTTTGCCCTGACGGTCAATCTCAAGAACCTTCACTAGCATCTCGTCACCTTCTTTGCAGACGTCTTCTGTACGCTCAACGCGTGCATTGTCTAGCTGAGAGATGTGACATAGGCCCTCTGTTCCCGGCTTGATTTCAACAAAGGCTCCGAAGTCCATGATCTTTTTCACGAGGCCAAGGTAAATGGCGCCGATCTCTGGATCACTAGTCATAGAGCGAATCATTTTCTTAGCGGCTTCAGCACTCACGACATCCATGGCTACGATGCTAACCATGCCTTCGTCATTGACGTCAATTTTAACGCCGGTGTCAGCCACGATTTTTTTGATGTTCTTACCGCCTGGGCCAATAAGATCACGAATGCGGTCTGATTTAATTTTGACTTGGAAAATGCGTGGTGCAAATTCACTAATTTCGCTTGGGGTATTAATTGCAGTCGTCATGCTTGCAAGAATATGACGACGGCCAGCGAGGGCTTGAGTCAAGGCTTGGCTTAAAATATCTCGAGTTAAACCGCCAATTTTGATGTCCATTTGAAGTGCAGTGATGCCGTTTTGGCCGCCGCAAACTTTAAAGTCCATGTCGCCAAGATGATCTTCATCACCGAGGATGTCGGAAAGGATCGCGTATTTGTCGCCTTCTTTAATGAGGCCCATGGCGATACCCGCAACTGGCTCTTTAATTGGAACGCCTGCTTGCAACATGGCCATCGTGCCAGCACAAACAGATGCCATAGAAGACGAGCCGTTAGATTCAAGAACTTCAGAGACGACGCGAATGGTGTAACCAAATTGTGCTTTATCAGGAACGACTCGAGCAAGGGCGCGCTCAGCAAGAGCACCGTGGCCTACTTCGCGACGGGCTGGGGCACGGTTAGGCTTGCACTCACCGACAGAGTATCCAGGGAAATTGTAGTGCAGCATAAAGCTTTTGAAAGCATTTGGTGTCACCAAATTGTCTAGTCTTTGCTCGTCATCAGCGGCACCAAGGGTCACTGTTGCAAGAGCTTGTGTTTCGCCGCGGGTAAATAACGCAGAGCCATGAGGGCGTTTTAGCACTTTCGTCTCACAGGTGATTTTACGGACATCGGCAGGACCTCGTCCATCCACTCGCTTGCGAGTCTCTAGAATAGAACCGCGCATCGATTGGTATTGAACTTCTTCCATCATTTTCTTAACCATTTTTGAGGTCGCAGAGTCGGCTGTTGGATTGACGGCTGAAAGAACGTCTTTGGTGATGGAGCTGATGGCTTGCTTGCGCTCAGTTTTGCTGGCGATTGTGAAGGCCTTGTTGACGAGAGGCATAGCCATCGCTGTCACTTTTGCAAGGATGTCCTTGTCCCAGTTAGGAGCTTTAACGGCTCTCTTTGGCACGCCGATTTCTTTTTGGATGGAAAGCTGCATAGCAAAAATTGGTTCCATGAGTTTTTGAGCATGGGAAATGGCATCAAGCATTTGTTCTTCAGAAAGAAAGTTTGCGCCGGCCTCTACCATAAGCAGGGCTCCTGGCTTGGCGGCGACGTTAAGATCTAGATCTCCGCCTTCACCTTCTTTGGGGTCAAGAATGTACTGTCCGTCTTTCATACCAATACGTAGAGCGGCAACTGGGCCGTCAAAAGGAATGTTGGAAATCATTAGCGCCACACTCGCGCCCATCAGAGCTAGAGGCGCAGGATGATGCGCAGGATCATAGGAGACCGTTGTACAGGTAATCTGTACGTCTGTTAGAAAGTGCTCAGGAAACAATGGACGAAGTGGGCGGTCAATCACGCGGCAGGTAAGAACTTCGTGCTCTGACTGACGAGTTTCACGTTTAACGAAACCACCAGGAAAACGTCCTGCGGCATAGGTACGTTCAAAATAGTCGACGGTAAGTGGGAAAAAATCTTGATCTGGTTTTGCGTCTTCTGCCGCAACAACGCAAACAAGAACTTGTGTGTCTCCGCACGAAACCATTACTGAGTTCGCTTGTTTGGCAAACTTATTAAACTGGAATTTGATGGTTTTGTCACCGACGGTGACTTCTCGGGTGATCGGGGTAATAGACATTTCTTAGGGATCCTCTCGTCATTTTTGTTACTTTTTTATCGGCTGTAGTTTTCCAAATTAAAAGCAGAGACGCAATTTAATTCGCCTCTGCTTTTCATTATTTTTATGATCTTTACGATAAAAGGCCGAGAATAAATGACTACTTGCGTAGGCCAAGCTCGCCGATTAGTTTTTTGTAGGACGCATTATCTCTGCGCTCAAGGTATTTCAGCATGCGGCGGCGCTCGCCCACAAGCTTTAAAAGTCCTTGACGGCTGTGATGGTCTTTAACATGCACAGCGAAGTGCCCGCTAAGTTGTGCGATACGCGCAGTGATCAGCGCTACTTGAATTTGCGGGGATCCTGTGTCGTTTGCGCTTGTTGCGTGTTTCTCGAGGATTTCTTTGGTCTGCTCTGTCGTTAATGCCATGGCTTACTCCATTATGTTGCTGTCGAGTTGATTTTATTATTAATAGGCCACATCCACCAACTCAAGCAGAAAGACCAATAAACTAGAGTTCAGAAGCCTGTATGTAGTTGAGGTTGGGGATCTACGCAAGCGTAATTTCAGTGAAAATCCCTGTTGGGCGTAAATAAGGCGTTTTTTGGGGTCAGCCATAGGCCCGTATAATCAGCCTCTTGGCTGTTTTATAGAATATGTTATTAAAATCATTAAAATAAGTTGACTTTTAGGGAGAAATTGGTTATTAAGAGTGCATTGAAAATGATTCCGAATTGAAACTTGGTCCAAGACAGGTAGTCCACCATGAATTGTGAGGCAAAATCTATGAACTTTAGTATTGGCGACAAAGCTGTTTACCCTGCTCATGGCGTTGGAGTCATTTCTGGAATCGAGTCTAAAGAAGTGGCCGGCACTAGGATGGACTTTTATGTGGTACAAATTATTGCCTCCGGTGCCCGCTTAATGGTGCCTACTGTTGCAACAAGCCGTATCGGCCTTCGTAATCTCTCCGATGAGGGGGCCCTTCGCAACGTCTATACTATTCTCAGAACGCCACGTCGCGTGTCTCAGCGCGCTTGGAACCGTCGTTTTCGTGAATTCAATGATAAGCTTCGCACAGGTTCAATCGCTGATGTTGCAGAAGTGATTCGCGACCTCTCATCTTTGAAGCAAGATAAGCCACTTTCATTTGGCGAGAAGAATATGTTGGAAAAAGCTCTGGGAATGGTAGTCTCTGAAATCAGCGCAGCAGAAGCACGCAACGAAGGCGAAGTCGCTGACGAAGTGAATAAGATGTTGCTCCCAAATTGATTTCATTTTTTTTGTGATCAAAATGGGATGTCAATTGAGATCTCATTTAAGGAATTACAATGACAGTTACTATCACTAACGTCATGGCAATCAGCCTTGATGGACTGATTGGCCGTAACGCATTCGAGAGCGATGTCGAACGTCGAAAATATAATTTTACAAATAGCGATGATCGTGAATTCGTTCGCGAGCAGTTAGTATGCGCAGATGCCGTCATCACGGGCGCGAATTCATTGCGTGCCAGCGGATGCGCATGGACCGTTAACAACGATCGTGGCGTCAATCCCGCCTGGATAGTTTTCACAACCAAGGGACTCAGCGTTGAGCTTGAGTTCTGGAGGCAGAAGACCATCAGAAGGGTTCTCGTATCACCGTTTCCAGTTCAAGAAGAGCTGTGCGCCGCGTCTGGCGTAGAAAATTGGATATTGACTGAGAACAGCCCGATTGAGGTCGTCCACCGTCTCGAGCGGGAGGGACTGGGCCGAATTCTTCTTTTTGGGGGGGGGGCGATTAATAAATTATTCTACGAAAATCAACTTGTGGATTTCGCAAAAATCACAGTTTGTCCCCTAGTAATTGGGGGAGTTAACTCACCGCGCTTTGTGGACCTTGGGCTTAAAGCTCCAGTACATTTTACGGCCATTGCTTCCGTATTGAAACAAGATCTAGTATTCTTAACTTATCGGGTAAAAAAATAGGAATTAATTATTTTTGCGCCTGTGAGAGATCTGGAGATTCAACATTTAAAGCGTATACCGCTAAATGGAGAGTGTTATGGGATTAAGGATTAGGACAAACGTTACCTCGCTCGTGGCACAGAGGCATTTGGCTGAAGCTGGTAAAGCAACCGCAAAGCAGACTGAGAAATTATCATCTGGCTTCCGGATTAATCACGGCGCAGATGATGCCGCAGGTTTCGCAATCGCAGAGGTATTGAAGGCAGACGTTCGCTCATTAAACCAAGCGCGAAGAAATGCCAATGATGCTGTTTCACTTGTTCAAACCGCTGAAGGCGGTCTGGACGAAGTTAACAATATCATGGTACGCCTTCGTGAACTTTCGGTTCAGTCCGCTTCTGATACCGTCGGAATGCGTGATCGTCGCTATATAAACGAAGAATTTATGGCGCTTAAAGACGAAGTCGACAGAATTGCAATTTCCACTGAATTCAACGGAACGAGGTTGCTTGCTGGTAATACTGAACTTGGAGGGGAATTGCGTAAGGATCACAACTGGTCGCCGCTTGAGATGCAAGTTGGTAAAGATTATTATGCTCAAGCTGATAGTCTTGAAGCTCATAACCCAATTAACATAATTCGCATGAATATGGATCAATTTAACACCTTGACTGAAGGTGAGGGATCCTTAGGTCTCGGCAATTCGCAAAATGCGGAAGGCACTCGTGTTGACACGAAGCAGGCTGCGCAAGCGAGCATTGCTCAAATTAACAAAGCCATGGAATCTATTGCGTCGTACCGTGGATCACTCGGTGCAATTCAAAACCGATTGGAATCTACTGACCGTAACATCGGAATTCAGGTCGAAAGCTTGTCGGCTGCCCGAAGCCGAATTAAAGACGCAGACTTTGCGGCAGAATCAGCAGAGTACACTCAGCAAAGTATCCTCCAGCAGGCTGGCGCCTCGGTACTTACTCAGGCCAACCAATTGCCGCAGATTGCCCTTAAACTACTTCAGTAGTTTTGGATCACTAAGGGTTTTGCGAAGAATTCTAGAGAAGGATGGCGCAGCTCAATAGGGGCTGCGCCTTCCTTGTAACTGTATGAAATTACTATAAAATAACTTTTTATTCATAAATCCTTAAGTTTTGATTTGGAACGTCCGAGAAGGATAGATCAACAATGCGAGGTTACTTATGAAAAATTTATGTTTATTGGCGGCCATTTATTACACGGCATTAGTTCTGACTAGTTGTGCCGCACCTTCGGCGCCCGCAACATTGAAAAGTACTCCTGTCGAGAAACAGGTACCAGCAGAGGCAGCTTCAGCTCAAGACGCTAGCGCTCCAGCCTCCAGTGCGGCTGCAAAAATTGGAACCCCAGAGCAACAGGCCGCTGTTTCGGCCTGCAATGCAAAGGGTACATTCTATTCCCGAGCGTTGCCAGCCGCTACCGCATGCACGACTTATCCGTTACTTACAAAGGCGTGCGTCGAAAGTTCCCTAAAACTAGGCATGTCAGCGAATCAAGTTGCCTCCTATGATGCATCTATGAAAGATCCCCAATTGGCAGGCTTCGTCATCGATCAATGCTTAGACTGCGCCTCACCTGCCGGAAATGCACTGTGCGCAGGCACAAGTCAGATTACTGCGTCTGGCTACCGCCTTTATTTCGTTAAGGAGGCCACTCCAGGTGCCATTTCAATTAAGTCGATGTATTTCTACAACTAGGCGCCTTCTCTAACCAGAAGCGACGAAATTTTGGCGATGAATTTATGACACACGGCAATTACTGCCGTGATTTTTTTTGTTCGGGAGGCGATAAGCTTTTTGGGTAATCCCCAATTTCGAGCAAATTTTCAGTTGAAAAATGATTATTTAGTGCGTGGCCCCAGTGCGGATCAAGGGATGTCATTGGCCTGATATTTTCAATAAAAATTGGTTGGCACGTTTGATGCATAGAAAAACAGGGCGTCAAATATTTTTCCTTAGGAGATGTGTGTCATGCTGAAGGCGATCTACTCACCAATGTCCGGTGCCATTGCGCAGGAGAAGGTATTAGAAATTATCGCAAACAACTTAGCTAACTCTAGTACAGTTGGTTTTAAGGGTGACAACGTCACGTTTAAGCTTCTTAATCCTGAGCCGGAAAAGAATTACAAAACCCCACTTCCACCTGCAAATTATAAACTTGATCTTGAAAACGTATTTCCACTCCATGGCAATGATATTGCATATGTTGGAGTCGCAGGCGTTACTCGCGATGAATCGCAGGGCCCTGTCATGCAAACGGGAAATCAGACTGACCTCATGATCGAGGGTGAAGGGATGATCGCTGTCCACACACAAGACGGCGTGCGGTATACCCGAAGTGGACAGATGTCCATTAGCCCAGACGGAGTTTTGATGACGCCTGGTGGTCATCCTGTGCTCGGCGAAAAAGGAGTGATTACAGTAGCGACTGGAAAATTTGAAGTTAACCGTCTTGGTGAGGTGTACCAAAAGGGTCAATTTGTGGACCGTATCCCCGTGCACAAATTTTCCAATCCAACGGAACTAGAGCGTTCGGGCATGAATCTTTGGTTTCATGGCGGCCCAGATGCGAACAAATCTATAAATCGGGACGCCGCAATCGCTCAAGGCTCCCTTGAGGGTTCAAATGTCAACGCCATGAAAAACCTTACGTCGATGATTGTGGCGCATCGTTCTTATGAAGCTTACCAAAAAGCCATTTCGAATTACGACAAGATGATGGATATCAGTAACAACCAACTTGGTGCACTCAGAGTTTGATTTTAACCGATGATGTAGGAGGGTTTCACCCATGATGCGATCACTAATGACAGCGGCAACGGGCATGGAAGCGCAACAGGCAAATATCGATACCATCGCCAACAACTTGGCCAACGTTAACACGACTGCTTTTAAGCGGTCGAAAGCCAATTTTCATGACCTCCTGTACCAAACCTTGCGAGCCCCGGGGCAAAGCGCCACAACCGGTACCGTCGTCCCAAGCGGCATTCAAATTGGTGCCGGTGCGAAATTGAGCAGTGTGGATAAGCTGTTTACAGAGGGCAGCGCCATTGTTACTGAGCGAAACCTCGATCTCGCCGTAGAAGGCGATGGATTTTTCAGAATTCAAAAAGATGATGGCACCATTGCCTACACCCGTGATGGTCACTTCGATAAAGACAATGCCGGCCGCCTCGTTACGGCTGATGGCTTTCCAATGGTGCCAGAAATCGTCATACCACCAGGATCTACAGATTTCCATGTCGGACTCGACGGTGCGGTAACGATTAAAGTTAACGGCGAAACTCAAGAAATTGGTCAAGTTCAACTTGCAGCGTTTATTAATCCAGCCGGTCTTACCTCGCTTGGCCGCAATTTATATGGTTCCTCCCGTGCAAGCGGCGAGCCAGTTGTTGGGCCCGCAAACCAAAACGGCATTGGTCGGATTGCGCAGAGCCAATTGGAAGCCTCTAACGTCAACATCGTGGAAGAAATGGTTAACATGATTACTGGGCAGCGTGCCTACGAAATTAACTCAAAAGTCATCACAACCGGCGATCAAATGCTTCAAGCAACAAATCAAATTCGCTAATGGATAGGTAAAAGCTAGGATGCACAAAATAATTAGTAAATGCATGACATGTACTTTAGCACTGACCTCGCTTGTATTCGCAAGCGGGGCTTTTGCCCAAGTTGCCCCAGGCCTAACGACTCGCATTACTTTACGGGACAAAGCCTCAATTACGGGGCCAAGAGTCTATCTTTCGGATATTGCGAAGTGTAGCGGATCGCCTGAACTTTGCCGCGAAATAACTGGCATTGACGTCGCCGCCAGTGGGGCGCCAGGGCGAGCTATTTTTGTGCAAAAGTCCGTCATAGAGTCCATTCTAGAAAAGGAATGGCCTGCTGCTGTCGTGACCTGTGATGGACCAGAAACAGTGCGAGTGGACGCTGCAGGAGTAGAAGTAGCGGCAGATGAACTTCGCGCGAAGATCCAGGAGCTCGTGAGCGAACGTACAACATCGATCAATGCAGAGGTTCGCGTGACGGTTCTACGCGTTCAGCCTCTGGGCTTTGTGAGTGTGCGACCAACACAATCTAGACTCGAATTTTCAGACCTAGACACGGTTCAATTTGACAACGTGGATTGGATCTCAAAAAATTTAGTTGGAACTAGAATGGTGCAGGTGCGTGTTCAAAATCCAACAGACCTGCAAGATCGGTCATTTATTCAAGTCCAAGTCACATTTTCTGTTGATCGGCAATTGCCCGTACTAAAACAGTCGGTGGCCGCAGGCCAAGTCATCAGCGAGTCCAATATTGCGTTAACTTGGGTGGCGATGCGTCGCGGCAATCAAGACTTCGTATTGTCAAATCAAGGTGCGGTTGGTCGAAAAAGTCGGCAATCCATTTCTTCAGGAGAGCCAATTCCCATGCGATATCTTGAATCACCACTCGCCGTTGTGCGTAATCAAGCGGTGACCATGCTTGTGCGGACAGGCGGCATAGAAATCTCTGCCCGCGCCACGACGGTGGATCAAGGTTCGGTAGGGCAGACCGTTGAAGTTATGAATCTGGCCACAAAAAAACGCATGCGTGCACGCGTTATCGATGAAAAAACTGTTGAGGCAGTGACGTTCTAAGGAGACTCGATGAAAGCAATAAATAAAACAAATTTACTTCTCTGTTTGGCCATTGGCCTAATTACGGCTGTATTTGTCGGGTGTTCAACCACTGATCCACGATATATTTCACATCGCGAACCAACTCCTGTGGTGGCAACTACTAAAATTGATGTCCCTCCGCCGCCTGCGGTGGAGCCTACGGAGTCGAGAGACCTATTTATCCGCAGCAAAGAGTTAAAGGTCCGCCGAAAAGCTCCTATCAACGATACAGGATCTCTAACCGATCTGAATGACCCTCGAGCGTATTTATTTGGGTTTGAGCGGCCTATTGACGTTGGAACCTACCTCGACATAAAAATTGGATCTAATCGGACTGATGCCCCTGCCGCTGGCGCAGATGCCGCTGCCGCAAAAAACAAAGAAGTCGATGAAGCAAGTCTATTAAAGGCTTTGCCAAACTTGGATGCGGCGCCAAAAGACAAGCCCGTGTTGGTTAAAAATATTAAAATGCAAATTCTAGAACGCTTCGATAACGGAGACGTTTTGGTTATGTACCGTCGTCGCAGTGTCCAAGAGGGTCAGGGTGCAGAAATTCTCGTAACAGCAAGACTATCGGCCGCAGCACTGTCACGGCCTGAGCAAGTCAGCACGAATGATTTAGCCGATATTGATTGGCGTCAGAGTTCGATGGGCGAAGTTGTTGAGCGTAAAAGTGTAAATTGGGAAGACGAGTACAGCCTTCGCATCAGTGGCTTTGATGAGACCAAGAGCAAACTGGCAGCGGGGCTTGAAGAGAAACGCGAGCAACTCAAAATCGTGCGTGACAAGCTTGAAAATGAGCTAAAAGCGTTTGACGGTGAGCGAAAAATTATGACCACAGAACGGGCGGGACTCCTTGATGCGAAGGCAAAAGACAATGCTAAAATTGAGGACTTGAATGCCGAAAATGCAGGTCTTAAGCAGAAAGTTGAAGACTTGAGTCCTAAGGATCCGCCTAAGGATGCCGATCTTGTGGATTCAAAAGCAAAAGATGCTAAATCCGATAGCAAAGAAAAACCGGAAGATGCGAAAGCGGCCGATCCAAAAGCAGACAAAAAGACGGCTAAGACTGCTGCTAAAAAGCCGGACGCAAAAGCAGACAAAAAGGCTGAACCTGAAAAGAAAAAAGAAACCAAAAAGGCTGACGCAAAGCCGGCTAAGCCTAAAGCGGCGAAGGGATAGTGCATATGCTCATTTTACAAAAGAAGTATTTCTCAATCGCAGCGATAATTTTTATCGCAAGTGCCCTCGTTGGTCTGTCTAACATGGCGCAAGCTCAAGACGTTCGCATTAAGGACTTGGTCAATGTGCGGGGCGTCCGCTCCAATCAACTTATGGGCGTGGGGCTTGTGGTCGGTCTCAACAAGTCTGGCGATTCAGCGGCTTCGTTATCTACAAATAAAGCAACGGCCGCGATGCTGCAACGAATGGGACTAAAGGTTACTGACCAACAGGTGACGGGCGGCAATGCGGCCCTTGTCATGGTAACCGTCGATTTAGCGGCGTTTTCGCGCAATGGCGACCGGGCCACTGTTCGTGTGTCGACATTAGGTGATGCAAAGGCATTGTCTGGTGGAATATTGATGAGCACGGCCCTAAAAGGTCAGGATACTCAAGTTTACGGTATGGCTCAGGGTCCCGTTGTCGTGGGGCAGGCTAGTGGCACAGGTGTACAAGTTCAAACGGTGGCTAATGTTCCAAACGGCTTAACGGTTGAACGTGAGTTTGTACCTGTGGTTGATAAGGATGGAGTGATCACTTTGAGTTTAATCCGTCCCGACTTTACAACTAACCGCCGTTTAGTCGAAGTCATCAATAAACATTTTAAAGGATTCTTTGCAAATTCTGTCGACATACATGCGATTTCAGTGGATATCCCACCCATTTACGCGGGCAGGACAGTCGACTTTATGGCGGAGGTCGAGGGGCTCAAAGTTGGCGTGGATCAAAAGGCCGTGGTTATCATCAATGAACGTACCGGAACGATTGTAATGGGTGGAGATGTAGCGGTATCGCCAGTGACGATCGCACACGGTGATTTGACCATTAGTGTTGGGGGATCTGGGGGCGGAGGCAAGAAGAATGGTGCGTCCATTGTCAAAGTAGGTGGATCGAGTGTCTCAAAATTGATCGAGGGGTTGAACGCCATGGGCATGAAACCAACAGATTTAATTGGTGTGATGCAGGCTTTGCAATCTGCTGGTGCGCTGCAGGGAGAATTGCAGTTTATGTAATGAGTCGTCTGCCGCCGGCCCTGGGAGCATGTTGGTAGATAAAAGAGAAAGAGAAGGACAAAAATAACAGGGGAGGCTTACATGGATGTTAAAGCCACAATTTTAAATTCACTCAGTCAAACGGCGTCGTCCAAGGTTGACGAATTAACGTCGCGAGGGTCTCGAGAAAAAGACATCTCGAAGATCAAAAAATTATCGACTGATTTTGAGTCGATTTTTATGGAACAAATTTTTCATTCCATGCGTTCCTCGGTTCAAAAGTCGGGCTTGATCGACGGTGGCAATGCCGAGGAAATCTACACATCTATGTTGGATACCGAGTACGCCAAGCAGATGTCATCTGGGGGAACGGGGGGCTTGGCACAGATGATTGAACGCCAACTCTTACAAACAATGGGTATAAAATCAGAGTCTTCACCCATTTCAGCACGAAAAGCTGCCGCACAAAACTATGAGCGAGTGGGGGGCACAACATTGCGGCCTGAACAAAAACCAGTCACAATGAAATTAGATAAATCAACTGCATTAATGCAGGCTAAAAAATTGGGAGGAGTTGAGTAATGGCCATTAAAAATGTCGGCAGCCCAACATCGAATGTTGGCATTGGAAAAACCAAAGATTCCGAAGGCGCAAAAGGATCAGTCATTCCAGAAATTGGTAATCCAATTTCTATAGCGCAAACGGCGACCAATGTAGGTAGCGCAAATAAGAATTATGGAGTTGAGTTAAGTGACCGCGCGCGATCGCGCGCTGTTGACCAGAAAAAAGCATTTGAAATCGCTAAAAATACTCCGGACGTGCGTGAGGATCGTGTGGCTGCCATTAAGGCGAAAATTGCTGCAGGCACATACGAGGTAGATTCTGGAAAAATAGCAGACGGCATGCTTCGTGAGGCGATGATGGAGCACTTGGCGACAAGCAAGGATCTGTGATCACTGACAATATGTCCGTCCTCTAATAAGAGTCGACTTGAATCAAAGGGGTTTTTCTCTGAATCTGGCAAGTTTTTTATGGATGGAGGTGTAAAATGATGACGGCTTCAAGGTTTAACTATCTCATTGAGATTACACACAAGCTTATTACTGCCGTAGCCAAAATGCGTGCAGCCTATGCGGATTTTCCTCGTCTAATAGACGAAGAGCACGCCATGATTTATTCGCATACATACACAGTGCGCCTTGAGGCTCTATGTCAGGAAAAAACACATTTATCTGAAGTTATAACAGAAGCCTTTGATGACCTTCAGCAATTGGCGCAGCAGGTGTTTACTATTTGGGGCGACGCAGAGTGTGAGGGAACGGCCGTTTACCCTGGCGATCTCTCAAATTGCATTAAAATGCTTGAGGGAATCCATCGAGTCATTGTCGACCGGCACGGGGATCTCGCATCTAATGTGCTTGAACGTCAAATCCTTAGGTTTACCGAGGAATTTACGGCCTTCAAAGCACAGTCAATCTTGATTAAGCCCAAAATTGAAATGAATCGCTCTGCCCTCGGTGGCATCGTGCGTAGCTACCAAGAAAGTACTCGTGTTTTATTTGAGTTGTGTGAGCAGGCGCAGGCCACTTATTCTCCTCAAGGTACACAGAATAAAATTGCCACAGGTGCGTCCACTATTATTGTGAGGGCATGAGTTAATGGGGTCTGGATTATTCCATACGCTGAATATTGGTGAGCAAGCGCTCTATACGACCCGTCAGGGAGTCGATACGGCGTCGCATAACATTGCCAATGCCAACGTGGAAGGATATAGCCGGCAACGTATTAACCTGCGTTCTCGGGATCCGCAATGGACTCACGGTGTAGTCATCGGTGCAGGCGCATACATTAAAGATATTACGCGAAGCCACAATCAGTTCGTAGAGAAACAGATCAATCGTGCCCACCAAATTAGTGGTGAAGCCACAGGACGGCACGAAGGTCTGAAAACACTAGAATCTATTTTTAGCCCTCAACTTGCTGCTGGTGTTAGCGATGAGATCACAAATTTTTTCAATGCGGTTCAAGATCTCAGTTTGAACCCAAACGATACTGCAATTCGTACTTCGGTGCGTGAGAATGGTCGCAACGTAGTTGGGGCTTTTAAACGTGTTGATTCAGCAGTGCGGCAACGACGGGCCGATATGAATGACATTGTCATTCAGGAGTGTTCTGATATTAATGGAAAATTACAGGGCATTGCAAAACTGAATTTGCAGGTTCAAGAGATAGAGATCACCCCTGGTGCCTTTGCCAATGATCTTCGAGATCAACGAGACTTGCTACTGAGAGAGTTGACCGAAAAAGTCCACATCAATAGCTATGAAGATGAGTTTGGAAATTTCTGTGTTCGCGGGCCTTCGGATATTATCCTGATTGATCGGGGATATTTAAGTCAGTTTGGGGCGTCGAATAGCGAAAAAAATGACGGATTTGCAGATATTTTGGTCACGGATGTTGATGGTCTGCATAAACGAAATGTCACGCGGCAACTGGAAGGTGGGCGACTGAAAGGCACTATTGATGTCCGCGATAATATATGTACAGACATTATCGCAAAAAATAATGAGATGGCTGCGACGTTTGTCGGGCATGTGAATGAAGTCCATTCTCAGGGATACGGTATTAAGGGCTTTGAGGAGACCATTGGGCGCAATTTTTTCAAGCCTTCGACCTCATTGGCCGGTGCAGCTAGGGACATGGATTTATCTGATGAAGTGACTGAAAGTGTGGAAGCCATTTCTATCGCCGGTACTCCCATGGCGGCCGGTGACAACATTGTTGCGACTCAATTACTTGGTTTGAAAAACGACAAATTGATGGACGGCGGGAATTCTAATTTTATTGAATTTTACGCAAATTATGTCGGAAATCTCGGCATTGAAATTAATCGGACGGCTCATTTAAAAGAGTCCAATGACATGGTTGTTAATGATCTTCAAAGTCAAAGGGAGGCCGTCGCTGGTGTTTCACTTGATGAGGAAGCCGTCAGCTTGATGAAGTGGCAATCGAATTTTACAGCATCCTCGAAAGTGATTACAACAGTTGACGAGATGTTAGATACTGTTTTGAATTTGAAACGATAGGGGAAGACCTAAATGCGGGTTGCGGAAAATCAGCGCTATCGACAAGTTAATGAGCAAGTCTCAATGGCAAAGTCTAATAACGCACGCTCGCTTGACGATATGTCGACTCAAAAATCTATTCGTACAATCTCGGACAATCCCGTTGGGCTTACTAGAACCATTCGTTATCGAGATGAGATAAGTAATGCTGACCAAAACGTCAAAAATATGGACATGAGCAAGGGATATATGGATACGTCCGAACAGGCTTTGACTAGCCTTACGGATAGTTTAATTCGCGCAAAAGAGCTTGCGGTCGCCATGGCCAACGACACGAACAACGCGTCAAGTCGGATGGCTACATCTCGTGAGATTCGTGAGATCATTGATCAGGTTGTAATGGCGGGAAACGCAAATTATAACGGAAAATTTGTTTTTGCTGGTTTCCGAAATGAGACCCCACCTTTAACAGAAGATGGAAATTTTATTGGTGATGATGGAAAAATATTCGTGCAAGTGACTCCTGGGACATTTAAGCCGGTCAATGTCCCAGCTCGAAATCTATTTGTGCCTGATGAAGATGATCGTGCTCAGGGGCATTTCAACATGGTGCATGCGCTCCAGAATTTGTACGAGGGCATGATGGAGAATGACAAAGGGGAGATTCAAAAGGATATGAGTGAGCTTGAGTTTCACTTGGAAAAAGTAGTTGGCTTTCAGGCAACCATCGGCGGTATGTGGAATTCTATTAATAATACTCAAACCCAAGTGGCACGCAATGCCGAGGCGACCAAGGTCACCTTGAGCGAGATTGAGGATGCCGATGCCTTTCAGGTCATGAGTGACTTTAAGAAAACTGAGGCGATTTTACAGAGCACTCTTTTGGCTTCAAATAAGGTACTGCAGCCGTCGCTGCTTAACTTCTTACAGTAGCTGATAGTTTATTGGGCGATGGGTCTATAGGAATTTAGTGAAATATGGTTTCTAGGTCGTTTGGGAAGATGTCGATGGTGTGTTTTTTGGATAATTATGCATTGGAAATGCATCGTGTATGAGGCCCTGCATAATAGGGCGATACCAAGGAGGGTATTAAGGTGTTAGTGCTAACAAGAAAAGAGCGTGAGGAAATTGCAATCGGTGACGACATAACCATTGTCGTGATGCAGATTAAAGGAAAACAGGTTCGCCTTGGCATTAAAGCCAAAGCGAATATTTCAGTGCACCGTGGGGAGGTGTACCAGCGAATCTTGGAGGAGAACCGTGCTGCTTCGGTGCCTGACGCGGCGACGGTATCGGAAGCGGGTTTAATCTTCTCACGGCCCGATGAGAGTCGTCCGCCGGCTGTGCGCCGGATTGTAAGGCCAGCAAAGCCTGATGGGGATGACGGCGATGAATAGAAGCACAGGAAATCTGGTGGAAACAGGAAATATGTGCATTTTTTTTCAAAGGGCTTGCTTTCTACAGGTTGTCTGGCTTAGACTTAATATATATATAAAAGAGATACTAGTTTTCCGAGTGCCCATGAGATGATTGTGACCGTCAAAGTCTTAATTGATCGCACGTGAAAAAGTTAAGCTGGTAGGAAGAATTAAGTGCCAGCTGTGTCGATGGTAGTGAATGCTAATGACCATGTTGTGAAAAAGGAGTCGTGTCTTGATGAATGTAAAGACTACAAGGTTCGGCGAGATTGAAGTTCCGGAAGGCGATGTGATTCACCTACCGTCAGGTCTAATCGGGTTTCCTGAATTAAAACAATACGTCCTTCTGGATCACGATAAGGATTCCCCATTCAAATGGTTTCAATCTATCGAGGACGGTGCGATTGCATTTGTTCTGATTGATCCTCTACTTTTCAATCCAGAGTATGTTGCAGAAGTGACCGACGCAGAACTTTCAGAGCTTGAAGTTTTGACCGAGGAAGACCTCGTGATTTCAGTTATCGTCACTGTTCCAAGTAATCCTCAGAACATGACGGCAAATCTAAAGGCACCCCTTATTTTTAATCTTAAAAATCGTCGCGGCAAGCAAGTCATTTTGAATGCCAGCACGTATACGACTCGCCATAATATCATGGAAGAAGTTCGTAAGCGTACAGCAGGCGAAGATGCTTCCACGATTCAGGAAGCAGTGCTTCAGGCTCAAGCTGAGAAGGCTGGATCAGAAGTTAAAACGGGAACAACCAAGAAGCCTTAATGTTTGATATGTAGTGATTTTTATCAACGAGGTGGCCTGTAAAAAGACCGCCTCGTTTTGTTTTGCGGCGAGCTAGGATTCGAGATTAAGAATTTGCGATTAAGGAAATATGAGCATGGTGCTATATGCGATGGATGGTCAGGAATCTAAGGCTGTCGACTGGGCTTTGATTAGTGAGGCAGGTTTTTTTAATGGCACTCGCGTCATCACCACGATGCAGTCACAGGGTCCCTGGATTGTCGACTTTGCTCGTCATATGGCGAGACTTACAGCACATGCCGAGGCTATGAATCTAAGTGCGTTACCGAAAATAGAACATTTAAAATTCGAAATTGAATCTATGATTCAAAAACTTAAGGCACCAGAGCTTTGCCGAATTCGGGTCATAATCTTCAAAGATAAATCTGGATTGCAACACCACATGATTTCAGTGGCCTCTGAGCAAGCCCTTGCGATTGAGCAGAGGCAGGCGCAAGGCGTCAAGCTGTCGTTAGTCAACGACAAGGCGTGGCCGCGCGGAGGACTCGTTAAGACCGGAATTCTCGGCCAAAGAGGTCTCCAATTGGAACAGGCTAAAGACTCAGGCTTTGATGATGTGCTGTGGGCTAATGGTGACGGAGAGATCGCAGAAGCCACCTCATCCAATGTATTTTTGATTGGCCGAACGGGAGATTTGGTAGAAATTGCGACTCCTCCGCAATCTTCAGGAATACTGGCCGGCATCACTCGTCAAAGAGTGATGGAGCTTTTAAATTCGGCTAAGATTCCGGTAACTGAACGACTTATTTCTCAGGATGAAATTCCTGGTTTTGATGAAGGGTTCTTGACCTCTAGTGTTAGTGGATTGATCCCTGTGACCCAAATTGGGAGGCATCGCCTTCATTCGCTTCGAGGTCAGGCGGTTTTTCATCACGTTGCTCGCCTCTATAAGACATGGCTGAGCCTAGGGCTCGCCAACGAGGGAGTCGACGTAGGGGGCTTAGGTGGGCAGGCGTCCAGTAGCAAATTGCACCGAGACCAACTTTCGTAACGTAATTTTTCTTAACATATTCAGTTGTTTGTACGATTTTTGGAATCAGCTTCGAAAATTTGAAGACGGCACGCCTATAAATTGCGCCGGAAACCAATAAAATTCTTGAATTATTAATATAATGTGGTAGAAATCACCCCTATTCTATTAATAGAGAGGTTCTATGACTGCGACCATATCATCCGAAGGTATCAAAAAAGTTCATTTAGTTTCGCTTGGTTGTTCTAGAAACCGAGTGGATTCCGAAGTTATGGTTGGAACTTTGCTGCGTGATGGCTGGCAATCAGTGGACGATCCAGAATCAGCGGATGCAGTCATTGTTAATACCTGTGGATTTATTGCGTCAGCAAAAGAAGAAAGTATCGATACGATACTGTCAATGGCAGAGCTCAAAAAATCCAACGCAAACATGAAGCTGATCGTCGCTGGATGTTTAACGCAGCGTTATAAATCTCAGTTGGTCAAAGGATTGCCTGAGGTCGATTTGTTTATTGGTACGGATGAATTCTCTCGCATTGGAGATCTACTTGCATCCCCGATTCAAAAAGGGACTATTCACGCTAAGCGCACAAATTATCTCTATAATGAAGAAATGCCAAGAGTCAACACGCTGTCGTCTCATAGTGCCTACGTTAAGGTTGCAGAGGGCTGTCAGCACAACTGTGCATTTTGCATCATTCCTGCCATTCGCGGTCGCCTTCGAAGTCGCCCCGTGCACAGTATCATTAAAGAAGTTATGAATTTGGTGGATACTGGTGTGCAGGAAATCAATTTAATTGCGCAGGATTTGGCTGCTTATGGGCGAGAAAACGGGGAGACCGATCTTCTTGAATTACTACGCGCTATGGTTCAAATTGATAATCTAAGGTGGATTCGTTTGCTTTATGTTTACCCTGAAAACATAAGCCCGGAATTTTTAGAATTCTTTGCCAAAGAAGACAAAATTGTAAAGTATCTCGATATTCCTGTACAGCATGGATCCAATGCTATCTTGAAACGAATGAACCGTGCCGTAACTCGCGAAGAGATTATTTCAACGGTGAAATCTCTGCGAGAAATGGTGCCTTCTGTTGCGATTCGTACTTCTGTTATGGTGGGCTTTCCTGGGGAAACAGACGAGGAATTTGCAGATCTTAAATCTCTCGTCCAAGAACTCAAGTTTGAGCACCTTGGCTGCTTCTCCTATAGTCAAGAGGAAGGCACAGTTGCCGGTCGCATGACTAATCAAATTGACGAAGAAATTAAGCAAGACCGTTTAGCTCAAATCATGGAAATTCAAAAAGAAATTTCCCGTGAAAAATTGCGACGATTTGTTGGTAAGAGAATTCCCGTACTAGTTGCCGGTCCTAGTGAGGAAAGCGAACTGATATGGCAGGGACGAATGAGTGTTCAGGCACCAGAGGTTGACGGCATCGTTTATCTCAATGATGGTCCACTAAAAGCTGGCCAAATTCAAATGGTAGAAATTACTGAATCCTACGAATACGACTTAGTGGGCCGAGTGGTTCACTAGCTCATCCTAAAATGAGGCGAACACGAGTCCTGCCTCTAGTCCCGAAACGGTGTTTTTAGCCACATCAAGCCACGGACGAATCACAAGTTGGCTGTGATTAGAATTTTGTGCCAGCTTTGTTGGGACGGGGGACGAGTCTGACTTATCGACGAAGATAGGTGCGATGACCATCCAGCTTCCGACGCTCATCCCGCCGAGGAAGCCTATGGATGCACCCACCGACATAAATTTCAGGTGGTGAAGTGGCTCCTCTTGAAAGGTTAGCAGTGCAGCCCCAATAGCGGCGCCTGCAGCTGCAGAGTATCCGGCAGTGACAAACATATCTTGAAAATTAGACTCAATCTCAGAGTCTGCCAGTGCTTGGGCGGAGACTCCAAGAATTGAAAAGCATAAGAGCACAGCAATTTTTTTAAGCATAAATCCCCCTCTTTAAAACCAGCAATTACGTTAGATGATTCGAGATGTTACAGTTATTATCCTACAACCTCGTACTCGAAGTAAAGGCGTGATTGTAAACTAAATACTTGCCTTGCTCTGAATTTGTGATTATATCATTCCAAACCATTAATTTAGCATGGTCAGTCGCCTTTAAATTCAGTTTCAATCCCATCACGACAAATTCCCTAAGAGCCCAATCTCCATACATAAATTCAATAAAAACATTCAATAAAACCGTTCAATTAACCATTCGATTAACCATAATATAAGTAACCCAAGATATTGAGGAATAGTGCCCATGACCCAAGGCAACAACGGCGACGATTCGACTCCCAAAAAAAGGCCTGCCCGCCCAGCCCGCCCACAGCACCATGACCCTAAGGTCGAGACTGAAGTGTCTGCCGTGGAAGTAGAATCAGTAAAGCAAACTGCGGCCCCTCGGCCTGCAGGTCCGGAAGTGGTTCGTCCACTTCCCCAGACACTTGTTGATGCCATTGCGGGCGAAATTAATTTAAAGCAATTGAAAGATCGTCATATTAATGACCTTAACAAGATTGCACGCGAACTTGAAATTGAAGGTGCCGCAAACCTTCGTAAAAACGAGCTGATGTTTGCCATCCTTAAGAATCTTTCGGAGCGTGGTGGCGTTGTTTATGGAGAAGGCGTTCTCGAAACATTGCCTGACGGTTTTGGTTTCTTGCGGGCTCCGGATTACAATTATCTTTGGGGACCAGATGATATTTATGTTTCTCCAAGCCAAATTCGTCGATTTAGCCTGCGCACAGGAGATACGGTTTCGGGTCAAATCCGCCCTCCAAAAGATGGGGAGCGTTATTTTGCACTTCTCAAAGTAGAGAAGGTCAACGGCACATCTCCAGATCAAAGCGCAGAGAAGATTATCTTTGATAACTTAACTCCTTTGTATCCAATGGAAAAATTCAAGATGGAATACGACCCAAATAATTTGGCCACTCGTATTATTGATCTGATGGCGCCTATTGGAAAAGGACAGCGAGCTTTGATCGTTGCCCCTCCGCGTACCGGTAAGACTGTTCTTTTGCAGAATATCGCAACAGCGATTGCAAAGAACCATCCTGAAGTGGTGCTCATTGTTCTCTTGATCGATGAACGTCCTGAGGAAGTAACAGACATGCAGCGAAGTGTTCGCGGTGAAGTTATTAGCTCGACGTTTGATGAACCAGCTCAGCGTCACGTTCAAGTGGCAGAGATGGTTATTGAGAAGGCTAAGCGTTTGGTTGAGCATGGCAAAGACGTTGTCATTTTACTTGACTCGATAACTCGCCTGGCTCGTGCCTATAACTCAGTGGTTCCACCGTCGGGCAAGATTTTGTCGGGTGGTGTTGATTCTAACGCTCTTGATAAACCAAAGCGTTTCTTTGGGGCGGCGCGAAATATCGAAAATGGTGGGTCACTCACTATTATCGCTACGGCGTTGATCGAAACGGGATCTCGTATGGATGAGGTTATTTTCGAGGAGTTCAAAGGTACTGGTAATATGGAATTGAATCTGGACCGCAAGCTGTCAGAAAAGCGGGTTTATCCTGCAATTGACATCAATAAGTCTGGAACTCGTAAGGAAGATCTTTTGATTCCAAGAGATATTCTGAACCGTATGTGGATCCTGCGAAAGCTTTTGGCTCCACGCAGCACAGTTGACGCTATGGAATTTTTGCTAGAAAAAATGGAAAAAACGAAGACCAATGCTGAGTTCATTTCTTCAATGAATGGCTAAGATCTTGGTTATGAACTCACGGTAAAAATAATAGATGTTTACTAAATTAGATTCAGTAGAGCGCCGCTTCGAGGATATCGAGGCGGCGTTGTCGCAAGATGGACTCGACTCGCGGAAGCTCACGCAGCTTTCGAAAGATCGCGCCTCGATCGAGGAGATTGTGGTCACCTGGCGGGCCTACAAGGCTCTCTTGCGGGCGCGCGACGATGCCAAAGTCATGCTCAATGAGATGGATTCGGAGATGCGCGCACTCGCTAAAGAGGAGCTAGAGGACGTCACGTTGAAGCTTGAGGAGACGGAGCGAGCGCTTACGATTCTCATGCTGCCGACAGATCCTAACGACGATAAAAATGTAATGGTTGAAATCCGTGCGGGCACAGGCGGTGAAGAGGCCGCATTGTTTGCTGGTGATTTATTGCGTATGTATACGAGGTATGCATCGAGAATTGGTTGGCGCACCGAAATCCTTTCCAGCACGATGGCCGATCGTGGAGGGGTTAAGGAAGTGATCATGATCGTCGAGGGCGACAAAGTTTACAGTCGCCTGAAATTTGAAAGCGGTGTCCACCGCGTTCAGCGTGTGCCCGAAACAGAGGCCCAGGGGCGTGTTCATACGTCGGCCTGTACGGTTGCCGTACTGGTTGAGGCCGATGAGATCGAAGTCGAAGTTCGGACTCAAGACCTAGACATTACGGTTTGCCGTTCCACAGGTGCTGGAGGTCAGCACGTAAATACTACAGACTCCGCCGTGCGAATCGTTCACATTCCTACTGGAATCGTGGTCGAATGCCAGCAAGAACGAAGCCAGCTTAAAAATAAAGAACGCGGTCTAAAAATTCTTAAAGCAAAAATGTTGGCCAAGGCTCAAGCGGATCAGGATGCCCAAATCTCAGCAACTCGCAAAAGTTTAGTCGGGTCAGGTGATCGTAGTGAACGCATTCGGACCTATAATTTTCCCCAGGGTCGCGTGACCGATCACCGCATTAATTATACCGCTTATAATCTTCCTGAGGCGCTTAATGGCGATATTAATGACGTGTTGGATAAGCTTGGTACGCACCATCAGGCAGAACTTCTCAAGGAACAACTAGAGAAATCATATTGATCGGATTTTTGTGGGCACTATTCCTGATGAAAAACAGCCTGTAGCCAATCCTGATGAATGGAATGTTCAGCGCATACTTCAGTGGTCGGCCACGTGGCTGAAGGAAAAATCAACGGATCGTTATAGCCATCCAAAACTTGAGGCGGAGTTACTTTTAGCTCACGTTTTAGAGTTGGATCGCATGAGTCTATATTTGCAGCTGGATCGTCCACTTTTAAAATCTGAGCGGGATTCCTACAAAATTCTCCTGCGCCGGCGAGCCGAGGGTGAGCCGGTGGCCTATATTCTTGGTTATCGCGACTTCTATCGTCACCGTTTTGTGGTTTCGCCTGCGGTACTAATTCCTCGTCCAGACACCGAATTACTAGTCGAGCTAGCGTCGAAGGCGGCTAGTGCCCTGGAGGCGCCGCACATCTTAGAGGTCGGCACGGGGTCTGGATGCGTGGCCATTTCCCTAGCTTCTGAAGTTCCCCGCGCTACCGTGGTGGCGTGGGATATTTGCAATGCGGCACTTGCAGTGGCTAGTCGTAATATGCAGGATATTGGCGTGAAAAATTTGACTTTGATCCATCGTGACGCTCTCGAATTGGGAGTGTTTGAGCAAGATTTGTTTGATATTGTTGTTTCAAATCCCCCCTATGTAGCTAAGCATGAAGTCGAGTTAATGAGTCGGGAAACTTTAAATTACGAGCCAAAATTGGCGCTATTTTCTTCTGACGATGAGGGGCTTGAGTTCTACCAGGTTTTTGCCACTCGCAGTCAAAAAGCCTTGCGTGAGGGCGGCAAACTATTCCTAGAAATCGGTCTCAATCAGGCGGCAAAAGTTGCTCAGTTGCTGAAAGACTCTAATTGGAGGAAAATAGAAATAGTAAAAGATCTAGCCGGACACGACCGAGTTATTTGCGCCGAACGTCCCTAGTATATTTGGGTGGTACATGACGACAGAAACGCGAAAAAATATTATTCGGGTTCATAATTGGAAATCTTTGACGCGTTTTTTTATTTTCTTGGCACTTCTGTTTTCGCTCTGTTTCGTTGGGGCGTTTTACTATGAACGAGTCATGATGTCAGTTTATTTGGCCGCATTCCTTGCTTACCTAATGAACCCTCTTGTGAATTCTCTAGAACTCCGAAAACTCCATAGATCCTTTGCAACGATCATTATTCTGTCCTTGTTTTTTGCCTTCATCGCGTGGGCTGCCATCCGAATTTTTCCATTTTTGTATGAACAGCTGGTCGATCTTATTCAGGAAGTTCCAGCTTTGCTTGATAATTTAGCAAAGAGTGTTGGAAGACTACTGCGAGAAACATTGCGAGAATACGGTGTTCGCGATAATGGCGCCATTGACCGAGCTATGGGTAAAATAAATCTTGTGGAACAGGGTTTAGCTCGTTTGCAAATGGCGGGGCAAGGAGTTTTTGGTGTTGGGGCAGGCCTCTTGAACTCTGTTTTGAATGTGGTTTTGACCCCAATTCTAGCCTATTATTTTGTTTCCGAGAAGCCGGCCATCACAATGTTCCTTCGACGCATTACACCTCGAGACATTCGACCCTATTGCTTGCGAGCACTAAGTATTGTCGATGAGGCTTTGGCCAACGTCATTCGTGGCCATTTAAAGGTGGCCACTGCACTGGCGTGCCTATACGCGATCGGTTTTTCAGCCATCGGCCTGCAGGCTGGTGCGGCTATCGGCATCGCGGCGGGGGTTTGCCGAATTATCCCGTATATGGACGTGGTCGTCGGTCTCACGCTAGGTTTAACCTATATTTTTACGCAGCATTTACCGAATGTGACAGTTTTGTGGTTGGTGGGAGTTATTGTCGCCGTTCAGATTTTGGATGGGGTCCTTATTACGCCAAAATTAATCGGGTCGAAGGTGGGACTCCACCCCATGGTCGTTATTTTGACTGTCATAGCCTCCAGCTCGCAGTTTGGATTCTGGGGTGTCTTACTAGCCATCCCTGGTGCGGCGATTATTAAGGCTTTTTTCAAAGTTGGACTGCCAATTTATCGCGATTCGAAATGGTTTGTATCCGATGGAAAATTATAGGTTTTATTTAGCCAGCGACGTGTCCTGAGCTGCAGGCGAAGGATCCCGGCGAATATTAGCATCCATGTGCACGAGAAGACCGTCAAACGGATACTACTTGAAAATGGCAAGGCTATTTTATCCATTTTTAGATGTGCACACAGAGTTCAAATTTTTCTGTATGCACATCTGTATAATTAGGAAATGTTCATTGGACGCACAAAAGAGCTAAGTCAGATTAAAGAAAAGATGCATGATCAGCGTCATGCTCAACTCATTGTTTTATACGGACGTCGCCGCGTCGGTAAATCCCGTCTTATTCGTGAAGCAATCAAATCAGAAGCCAACATCCTCTATTTCGAAGGCATCGAAGGTGAGCGACAGGCAGCCCAGATCGAACATTTTGTGTCTGAACTGTCACGTCAAACGGGGCGTGTAAAAATTGCTGCAAAAAATTGGCATGAAGCTTTGTTAGGACTTGAGGAGACGATCAACACTGGCAGATGGGTCGTCTTTATTGATGAACTACCTTGGATGGCGTCAGAGCAGAGTCGGCTGGTCGCAGAGTTTAAGTTTTTTTGGGATCGATGGGCACAACAAAACCCTAAATTAGTGGTGTTTTTATGCGGTTCAGTAGCGAGTTTTATGGTGAGGCACGTTGTTCACTCCAAGGCCCTGCATAATCGCAAAACACTAGAAATCTGCCTACCCCCCCTTGAACCTCGAGAGGCTGGAAGCTTTGTTGAGAAAAAAGGATTTAAAGACAAAGCCATGCTTTATATGTTTTTTGGAGGGATCCCAAAGTATCTAGAACAGGTTAGTCCGTCACTCTCCATTGAAAAAAACGTAAATCAACTATGTTTAACTCGCAACGGATTTTTTACAAATGAATTTGAGACTCTTTTTAAAGAACAGTTTAGGTCCACGAAGTATTATGAAGCTATAGTTCGGAATTTAAGTCGAAATTCTGCATCTATTTCAGAAATTGCAAAAGGGCTTGGTGTCGATAGAGGCGGTGGACTCAAAAACTATCTGACGAATTTGATTCAGGCTAATTTTATCCGCGAGTACCAGTCCTTTAGTTTTACCGAGGGTCAGAAAACGAAGACAATTCGATACCGCCTTACGGACCCGTTCCTAAATTTCTATTTTTGGTTTATTGAACCGAATAGAAAAATGATCAACTTAAACACTGATCGGGATCTCTATTCAAAAAGTGTCACTCCTAAGTTGCCCATATACCTCGGTTTGCAGTTTGAAAAATTTTGTGAAGCGTCGTTTTTGACGATTCTTGAGAAAATAGATTTAGATCTGGGAGACGTTCGAAATTTTGGACCGTTCTTTCAACAGAAGACAGCCCAGAACAACGGAGTTCAGATTGACATGGTTATTGAACTCCGGAATGGAAACTATCATTTCCTAGAATTTAAATTTACAGAAAAGCCAATGGGGCTAGAGGTTGTGCACGAAATGACCCAAAAAATAGAACGATTGAAAATCACATGCAATCGTACTGTTCAGAAATCCTTGGTGACCATGAACGGGGTTACCAAAGCCGTCAAAGAGTCAGAGTACTTCGACTACATTTTGAGTCTGGCTGATTTTCAATAAACGGCATCATCATTTCGGGAGTTTATAATTCCGTAAAAATTCACTGCTACAACAGGAACTGCGGACAGCATAATAAAGCGGTAGTACAGGGCAGTTTCTGTTTATTATGGCAATACAGTTTTGCACCAGAGCCTATCGACGGCTTCCTGGCTTGCGTGGGGTTTTGTTTCGTAATTTTTGTTGAGCCGCCTGAGAGCGATCTTCGCGATTTTTGGGCTTGGGACCAGCAAATGATTTGCCGGGAAGTGCGGATTTTGTTTTGATCAGCTCTCGGCCGTTGCCTTGGACGATAACCACATAGTTTTGCCTCTCTTCAAGGAGTGCCACTTTTTTCAATAGATTTTCAGCGATGTCCCACCAAAAGGCCTCTTTTTCGCCGCTGATGTCTACGCCCACAAAAACTTTGCGTTCAGACCCCTTTAAAACTTTGGCCAGAGTTTCGAAAAAATGCTTCATTCGGTACGGAGTGTCAAAAAAAACGGCTGGCCACGGGTGATCTAAATGCTGAACTAAAAAGGCCTCGCGGTCCTCCTCATCTCGTGGTGCAAAACCTGCAAACTGAAACCTCCGGCAATCAATAGGACACACGGAAATGGTTGCGGTTAATGAGCTTGGGCCAGGTACCACCCGCAGCCTCGCTCCAATGCGAATGGCAACCTCGACCAAATCTCGGCCCGGATCTGCAAGGCCTGGTGTTCCTTGATCACTCATGTAGACAGCGTCACGGCCCGCACGAAGTTCCATTTCTAGCTCTTCGAGGGTGAAGGCTTCGCGCTGTTCGGTGTAGCGCATCCATTGCCTCTGAACGCCCGCTGCTTTTAAAAACTGCCGAGCTTGCTTATCCTCCTCAAAAATAAGGAACGGGCAATCTCGAAGAACTTCTAATGATCTCAGCGGTATATCTCGCATATCCCCAAGCGTCGTCGCAGCCATCCAAAGGGTACCCATTTGGGGTGCATTTTTTACATTATTCATTTAATTTCCATATGTTAGAGTTGGTTCCGCAATGTTCTAGACGCTGAATGGTCTTTATGTTACACCTCGGGGCTATTTTGTGTCAGCAATAATATACTGAATTTATCGTCAGTTATTTTGGAATTTTTAAATGTCCTCTTCTGGTTCTTCATTACCATTTCCAATTCCTTGCGACGCCATGCCTCGTCATGTTGCTATGATTATGGATGGAAACGGTCGTTGGGCCAAACAACAAGGGCGGCCTCGCGTTTTCGGGCATAAGCATGGCGCCGAACGTGTTCGCGAAATTGTTGAGCAAGCAGGCCAATGGGGCATTGAAGTACTCACTCTTTATGCGTTTAGTGATGAAAATTGGGGGCGGCCGGCGGAAGAAGTCGGCGTCATCATGAAACTCATCGAACACTATCTTGGAAAAGAACGCGATGAACTCAATCGCCAAAATGTCCGATGTCAAATTATTGGTGATTATTCGCGGTTGTCTCCTACCTTGCAACGTTTGCTCGATGAAACTAAGAGAATGCTGGCGAGCAATACCGGACTGATTTTAAACGTAGCCCTCAGTTATGGCGGTCGTGCAGAAATTACTAGAGCGACTCAAGCCCTAGCCCACAAAGTCGCTCGTGGCGAAATTAAACCCGAGGACATAACCGCAGAAATGATTTCCCTGAACTTGGATACGACAGGACTTCCAGATCCTGATCTTGTCATAAGAACTAGCGGTGAAATGCGCATTAGTAATTTTCTTCTTTGGCAATCTGCTTACGCAGAGTTTCATTTTTCTCCTGTCATGTGGCCAGATTTTTCAAGAGCTGAATTTTCTTTGGCCTTGCAAAAATTCTATTCTCGGGAGCGACGTTTTGGATTGATTGATGGTCGGCCAAAGGTGGTGGATAGCCATTCACCAGCCACTAATCAAGGCCTTCCATTATGCTGAAAGCCCGAATTCTAACTGCGGCCGTCTTGTTGCCGTTGCTTCTCGCACTATTAATTTATGGTCCTGCATGGGGTGTTGCGATATTTCTCGTGATCCTCATCACCATTTCCGTCGGTGAAATGTCGATGATGATTCAGCCGCGATTGGATGAATTGCTGCGAAATTATGCCGCTGTTGATGGCGCCCAGGGTGAGGCGAAGGAGGTCTATGTGGCGGCTAAAGGCTCGGCACACTACCGACATCTGGCTTTGTTTTGTAGCTTAGTTATGAACGTGATTTTTGTCGTTTCAGCTTTTTATGATTTAGAGGCTGGACGAGGAATTGTGGTTTTTGGCTTGATTTTTGCCATGTTGGCGGGTGTGTTTGCTACCCGCGGTATCGAGGCCGAAATGGCGCGGATTTTGGGCTTTATTATTACCCTTGTTTATGCAGGATTCCCTTGGTTGGTCATTTGGGAGCTGTATGCAAAAGCGCAAAATGCTCAATATTTGATTTTGGTACTCATCGTCGTTTGGATGGGAGATACGGGCGGATATTTCGGCGGTAGGTTTTTTGGAAAGCATAAGTTAGCACCACATAAAAGTCCCAAAAAGACTTGGGAAGGAGCCTTTGCAGGACTTCTGGCAAGTGTGGCAGGTGCATGGATGTGGTATGTCTATAATCCCGAACAAAGCACTGTTAGCCTTGGCACTACCTTAGCTTGCGGTTTTTGTGGCGGCATCTCTGGACAAATGGGTGACCTCGTGGAGTCGGTCATAAAGCGGTTTACTGGTGTTAAAGATTCCGGGTCTTTGCTGCCTGGCCACGGTGGACTTTTGGACCGAATTGATGGAGTATTGTTTGCTGGACCAGTTGTTTGGCTGGTTCTGTATATTTCGAAAGTTTCGAATTCGTTGAACTAGCTTCGTACCTTTTGCCTCGATTTTGAGAGGCGAAGGAAGGAATAAAATGCAAAATATTTTGTCAAATCCAATTGTCGCAATGCTGATTATGCTTGGCGGATTAGTTCTATTTCATGAGCTTGGGCACTATCTGGTGGGTCGTTGGTGTGGTGTTGCGATTGAGAAATTTTCCATTGGTTTTGGGCACCGCATCGCAGCATTTCGCCGCGGTCAGACGGATTATTTGATTGGCTGGATTCCCTTGGGTGGCTATGTCAAGTTTTATGGTAGTACCCGCAATGAAGACGTACCCGAGGGTGTCACCGGCACCTTGTTTTGGAAAGCAGCTTTGTGGAAGCGCGCACTTATTGTTGCCGCGGGCCCCCTTGCAAATTTTCTTTTGGCCTTTGTGATTTTTTGGGGAATGATAATGCATGGGCTTGAACATCCGCCTGCACTTGTGGGAGATGTTATCGAGGGGGGGCGCGCACAACTAGCAGGAATTATGCCTGGGGATAAATTTGTTGAGATTGAGGGTCAGTCCATAAAAGGATGGTCGGATATCGAACGAATTTTTCAGAAGAATCCCGATACTCCATTGAAAATGACCATTCTTCGCAAGGGTATTCTTATTGAAAAAAACGTGACCCCAGAGGCTGTCGTTGGTCGAACTATTTTCGGTTCTATGTCCAAAATTGGTCGCCTTGGAGTCGCACTAGCGTATCCGAGTGCGGTCGTTACCATTACCTCTGCAGCATCGGTGATGGCCTTAGACGGTATCACCTCCGGCGATAGGCTGGAATCTTGGATCGACGCAAGCGGTGCCGTGCACAAAATTCATGGGCTACACGAAACATTTGCGATGTTTGGCGATTGGTCTCGCACGGCGGTTCCTGAAATAAGAGTCACGGTACGTCCAGTCACGATCATTGCTGATGATAAAGGGCGACCGGTAGAACGCGGCGCTAAAGATGTTCGCGAAGTGACGCTACATGTCTCTAAATGGCCAAAGATCAACGCTGAGACAGACCGCGCTTATGCGGCCCTACTTGGCGCCGTCGATAGTCACCTAACCGTTGGAATAGCGAAGGGCAAGGCATCCGGTGTGCTGAAGCCAGGAGACAGAATGATTGCTTGGAATGGAAAGCCGATTCAAAACATTTTCCGCCTTCAAGAAATTATGGAGGCCTGGAAATTGCCAGAGGTCACATTGACTGTAGTTCGGGATTTGAAGGAACAAGCGGTTACAGTTTCGCTCGATCCAATCGAAGTGCAGCTGCCAGAAGGAGCCGTGACCTTTTACTCCCTAGACGTGGCCATGCTCGGTCAATCCACGACGCCAGATCCAGAGATTACACAAGAGTCTAATCCCATTAAGGCCGCAGGAATGGGACTTGCGGAAGCGTATAATCAAACGTCAGTGATGGTCGTAGCCCTGTGGAGAATCGTTACCGGTTTGACGCCCATTAAAGCTCTGGGCGGGCCGATGATGATCGCTAAAGTTGCTGGAGATTCCGCCAAAGCGGGTGGGCTAGCTTTTTTAGCTACGATGGCTGTGATTTCAATAAACTTGGGCCTAGTCAATCTATTTCCTATTCCTGTGCTTGACGGTGGACAGCTGGTATTACTTGCGGTCGAAGGTGTTAAGGGATCTCCTATTTCGGAATCGACGATTGAGAACGTTCAAAAAATTGGTTTCGTGATGGTGATGTCGTTAGTGGTTGTCGCGCTTTATAATGACCTCAGTCGTTTTTGGGGCAGTATGGTGGCGAGTATTTTTGGTGCGAAATGAAACAGCTTACTTTGATCATCGATACGTCCATTCGCGGAGCCGCTGTCGGCCTCTTGCGTCCTGGTGAAAAAAAATTAGCTTTTTTTGAAGTGTCAGAAGACATCAAGGACAGCGCTCGACAATTACCACTCATGGTCAAAAGAGGTCTTGAAGATCTTTGCGCCACCAGTCGTGACGTCGGAGCTCTTGTGGTTTCTCAGGGGCCCGGCTCGTTTACGGGAATTCGTGTTGGACTTGCATTCGCCTACGGCTTTAGCCTGGGTTTAAACGATTCGGCATCAAATCAAAATTTGAGGGTGTTAGGTGCATCGTCTTTACTCGTTTTGGCCGAATCGACTGCGATTCGAGAGCGGTGTGACGTTGTAGTTTTCCTTCCTGCAACAAAAACAAGCGGCTATGCAGCGATTGTGCAAAAGGGTGTCAGTCGAATGTTGCCAGTTGACCTATCTTCGGCTAGTTTCTCAGAGGGATTTCCGAAGTATTGGATGGTGATTGGAGATTGGGCTCAGCTGGTTTCGTCAGCAGATTTATTGGGTGCTGGTATTTCCGCTGTGATTGACGCTAAAGCGGCCAGCGAAATGGTTTTGAAGTGTCTTGCTGATCTGGTGACTGAAGGGCGCACGGTGAATTGGTCAAAGGAAATTCCAGAGGCCATTTATTTAAGGAAATCTTCAGTCGAGGAAAAGTTCGACCTTGAGCATAGTGAACGAGAAAGAATTGATCGACACTGAAGTGTCAAAGGGGTTTCGTATTTATGAGTGATAGTTCAAAAGATTCAGTGACTCGTCCGCGCCGCCTTGGAGGTGCTGTTTACATTCTTCCAAATTTGTTGACCACCGGTAATTTGTTTTTCGGATTCTTTTCAATTATTAAGAGTCTGAATGGTAATTTTGGCTGGGCTGCAGGCGCTATTTTTCTTGCGGCCATATTCGATGTGTTAGACGGCCGCGTGGCTAGACTTACAAAGGGCACAAGTGAGTTTGGGGTGCAGTATGACTCCTTGTGTGACTGTGTTTCGTTTGGAGTCGCGCCAGCGTTTTTGATGTACCAGTATGGCTTGGTAAGCCTTGGTCGAATGGGGTGGGTCGCATGCTTTGTGTTTATGGCGTGTGGTACGTTACGATTAGCTAGATTCAATGTACTCACAGCCATTGGCAAAGCTTCAGGGGATTTTACGGGTCTTCCCATTCCGATGGCTGCGATTGCAGTGGCTAGTTTTGTTTCTTTAATGGTGGATTTGGACCAACGCCAATTAGCCGAACATTTATCCAATTGGCCGGCGATGGAGTACCTATTGACACCGGAATTCAGAAGAACATTTTTGGCTTTTTTAAGCCCTACGCTCGCGTTGCTGATGGTCAGTAACATCATATTTAAATCCCATAAGGTATTGAAGTTTAAATCGATTAGACCATTTCAAATGCTAGTTCTTTTTGTCATGCTCATTTCTCTGTTGTATTATGCTCCCGAGGTGGTGGGATTTTGTCTTATATTTTTCTACGTTTTATCGGGGCCGGTCGCTTGGGCTATTGGTTGGACTAAACTGACTGATGAAGACGAAATTTTTGCTGAATCGACCATTGACGAGGAGCCGTGATGAGGGTTGCAATCATTGGGGTAACGGGAGCTGTTGGTCGAGAAATGCTTTCTGATTTGGAAGATTCTAAAATCAAGGATATCCAAATTGGTTTTTTTGCGTCCCAACGTAGCGCAGGCGAGATGCTAACCTTCCGAGGTAAATCGTTTGAAGTTAAAGCCTATCAGCTGAATGAGCTCAAGGGTTTTGACGTTTGTTTGATGAGTGCTGGGGGCGCTTTTTCCAAACAAAATGGAAAAGCTATTTCTGATCTTGGAGTCACTGTCATCGACAATAGCTCGGCTTGGCGAATGACTGAAAGTGTTCCTTTAGTTGTGCCGGAAGTAAATGCTGCAACTCTTAAATCCCTTCCAAAGGGATCGATCATAGCCAATCCAAACTGTTCGACCATTCAGATGGTGGTTGCGTTGAAGCCACTCCTTGATGCCTTTGGCCTTGAGGAGGTTCACGTTGCGACCTATCAATCAGTTTCTGGAACTGGTCAAAAAGGAATTAAAGAATTAGCGAATCAAGTGGAATCTTCGTTTAAGTTTTCGGAGCCTAAGACTCTAGTCTACGCACAACCAATTGCCTTTAATATTTTGCCGGCCATTGATGTTCTAGACGACCGCGGTCACTGTTTTGAAGAAGAAAAAATGGTGCGCGAAACACGAAAAGTATTCTCGTTGCCAAATCTTGTGATTCTTGCGACGACCGTGCGAGTGCCCGTCTATCACTGCCATGGAGAGGCTGTTTCGGTGAAGTTGTCGCGAAAAGTTTCACGAACTGAGGCGATTGCGGTCATGTCTTCGTTTGCTGGTCTTACCATGCACCTAGAAAACGATCATGGGTCCTTTCCTACGCCACGAACGATTGCTGGGGACAGAGGTGTGCACGTCGCGCGAGTAAGAACGCCGATTGATCAGGAAGTAAGCCAGTGGCTTCAGTTTTGGGTAGTGGCAGATAATCTTAAGAAGGGAGCGGCGACGAATGCCGTTCAAATTCTTGAGGCACTGAGCTAATCGGAAGCCTTTAACGCTAACGACTTGAGAATGAGTGTGGATGTTGAGTGTTCCTTTTTTGGTTGGAGACTTTAAATGCGTATATTGAGCGAGTTCGCAGTGATTTATTCCGCACTGATTTTTTTCGTTGTAGGAGGCACTTTGCTGCATCCTACATCCTCCAATGCACAGGAGGCCGTAGATTCAAATAAAGAGACGCTCAAAGCAATGGATGAAATTGTCGATCCTGGAAATAAGGTCGCCGAGGAGGAGGACGATGAGGGCGTTGAGGGCGTTGAGGATGAGGGCGCGGCAACCACTGACGGTAAGCCGGCTGACGAGGCCGTGACGTCGGATGTGCCCGATCCACAAGAAACTAAAACGGAAGAGGTCAAGTCCGAGCCATCTCCGCCGCCGATGACGGTTTCTACCGTGGAAGCAGAGGCGACCCCTGAGGAAGTGGACGCACCACGGAAGGGGATTTATGGTGGCAGATTTTATGGAAGAGAAAAAATTCAGCTTGCCGCAAATAAATCTACGTTTGGCGCAAAGCAAAAATGTTATAAAGATATTTATGGCGGCAAGGAATCTAATGTTTCTATGGGCGTCGATTGGTTTCCAAAAGATTGGGCCGTCAATCCAGGTGTCATGTTTAAAATGGGTTCGATCAGTGCAAGGGGGAAAGCGATGGTGAGTTCCTCAGGTGCTCCTGCTAGCGAGCCTTGTAGTGCACTCGTACCAGACGAAAATAGCCATACGACCTTGCAGTTCATCCCGATACAGCTCGGCCTAAAGATTCAAATGTCGCCTTTTAATCGTAAATATCTAGTTTTTGATTTTTGGGTGGCTGGCGAGTACGGCTGGTGGCAGGAAACCAGAGATGCGCCCACAGCGATGATCGTCCCAATGAATGTGAGGTCGACCTCGTTGTCAGCTGCAACCAAAGTATTTACTAATTCGGGCTCAAAACTCGGATCGAGTGTGGGCGCCTCTGTTCACCTGTTAATGAATCCCCTTGATGAACGCGGCGTCCATAGCATGGTTGATACCTTGGGCATTGGTTACGTCTACCTTACAGTTTTCGGAGAATCGGTCAGCTCAGTGTCGGTCAGGTCAGTGTCTTCTGGTCTTTCCTTTGCCCGAAACTCTGCCGGAGTTGGGTTTACCTTTGAAACAGCCAAGTGAATCGGCGATTTTAGCTCAATCACTTTACCGATTGGATTTGTCCTACATCGGTGAAAAATACTATGGATTTCAAAGTCAACCGAATGGGAATACGATCCAAGATCACCTCGAAACGGCGCTGGCGACATTTTGCCGCCATCCAGTGCGAGTCACGTCTGCAAGTAGAACCGATACTGGAGTTCATGCCGAGCACCAAGTGGTCACTTTTAAAGGGGCCTTCGGTCTCAATATTTTCAGGATCGCGAAAGCATTAAATTCCTTATTGGATCCAGATATTCGAGTTATGAATGTACAGGTCATAGCGGATAGTTTTCACCCCACTTTTAATAGCACCGGAAAGGCCTACCGCTACCGAATCTGGAAGGTTGCAGGCGAAAGCCCGTTTGTTTCGCCGTATGCTTGGCGAATGTACCATCCAGTAGATATCTCGCTAATGGCGGAGGCTGCTCGTCAATTTATTGGCACCCATGATTTTACGAGTTTATGTGCGGCCGATAGTTCTGCGAAATCAAAAATACGGCGGGTGCGCGAAATAGAAATCTTTGACCGTGGCCCGATGCTCGAAATTTGGGTGTTAGGGGACGGGTTTTTAAAGCAAATGGTCAGAAATATGGTTGGTTTGCTTGTTGCTGTAGGCCGAGGGAAGGTCGACAAAGGTGAAATTAGGGGCATTATGGAGGGAAAAGACCGTCGGCTTGCGCCTGCAACCGCCCCAGCTTGTGGTCTATGTTTGGTCAAGGTTTTCTATGATGACGATTTGCCGATCTCAACTTTGCATGAAAACTCAAGAAACGGGTATAATCTATCATTAGGTGGCGCTTGGATTTAAAATGACCGCAGTCAAGCAAAATGGCGGAATCGAAAATGCTTCTTCGTAGTTTCAACAATAGAGTTTGCACTTTAATAAGCAGTTTTTTAATTTGTCTTATGAGTAGCGGATGTCAGACGCAATCAACTAAAAAATCCTCGGAAATCCTGAATGGTAAAGAGGTGAAGACTGATCCGTCTACGGTCATTGAGCCGGGCATGGAGGATGCCGGAAATGAGGCATCTAGTGGTAGTGGGGATCCGTCCACAATGTGGTCTCCGGCCACTCGGAGAGTGACGGCCATGTATCAATTTTTGGTGGCTCAGAAATTGATATTTAATGACAATGTTGCGGGAGCGGAGCCCTATTTTGAAGCTGCCTATAATCTAGAGCCAAACTCATTTACGGGCGCACGCTTGGTGCGATCTAAAATACTGGCCAATCCTAAAAATGGCAAAGGTATCGACGAGGCCCGTCGGATGTCTCTACTTTACCCAAATAATGCCGACTTACATTTGCTTTTTGGTCAAGTGTTGCTAATGGCTGACAAATCAAAAGAGGCGGAAACCCATTTAAAAAGGGCTATTGTTCTAAACCCTCAGCTTGAAGAAGCTTATACCACGTTAAGTAAATGCTATCAGATGCAAAATAATACTGAAGCCGCTATTGGAGCCGTTCGCTCACTGACAAAGGCGAATTCTCAAAGCATTCAAGGCTGGGTGATTCTCAGCAAAATTTTGATTTCTGAGAAGCGGGCCAAAGAAGCACTAGAGCCTGCTCGAAGAGCTTGGGAACTACAAGAGAATAATCCAGAGCTCGCACTGCTCTATGCCTTGACTCTTGATTTGAACCATCGCAGCAAAGATGCCGTAAAGCTTTATGAACAGTTATATCGGTTCAATCCGGGTAGCACAGAGCTAGTGCAGAGAATGCTTAATCTTTACAAAGAGCTTGGAAGTCTGCCTTCCGCACTGACTTTAATTGACGACATGATTGAGAATAGCCGTGCCGAAGTGCCAGGTTTGAAAATGCAAAAGATTTTGATCCTATGGGAGATGCGTCGAAATATCGAGGCACTCAAAGTGGCGGAGGAATTGATTGCCGAAGTGCCGGAATCTGACCGTGCGATGTACACGGTCGGTGTCGCCCTTGTCATTGTGGGTCGACCTGAGGATGCGATTCCATATTTTGCGAAGATTCCTCCAGAATCACCCTTAAAGGCTGACGGTATGACGTCTCATGCCCTTGCCTTAAAGCAATTGGGTAAAATGGACGAAGCCCTAGAATTGGCCAAAACCTTGTGTTCTAATCCAAATGCGACCGTTGAAAATTACAGATTTTGGGCCTCTCTTTTGGCGAGTGACGATCGCTTTAAAGCTGGCGTCGAGGTAATTGCGGAAGCCATCCAGCGCTTTCCTACCGCTGAAGACCTGATCTTTGAAAAGGGTGTGTATCAGGAAAAATCTGGCGACCGCTCTGGAAGTGAAGTCACCATGAGGCTGGTCATTGAAAAAAATCAAAAGGATGCTCCCGCTTTGAACTTTGTGGCCTACCTGTTGGCGGAGGATGGCCGAAAATTAGAAGAGGCCGAAGAGTTGGTTCGTCGAGCTTTGGTATTGCAGCCTAAAAATGGCGGGTATTTAGACACGCTCGGATGGATATTCTATCAGAAGCGAGATTACAAATTGGCACTGTCTACCCTCGAGAAAGCGCTAGTCCTCGAGGCCGAGGAGGGAGTTATTTGGGAGCATGCAGGAGATGCGCTGCTGGCACTCGGGAACAAAAAAGTTGCGCTAGAGAAGTATCGAGCTGGCTTAAAGTGCAAAAATGATTCAAAAGACCAATTGCGAATCCAGAAAAAAATTGACTCGATTTCTTCTAACAAAGCTGCAGGTGAGTAAATTGCTCGGCGGTCATTTTAATTCCAAAATTAATATAATGGCAGGCCTAATGGTGAGCGGTCAGTTGTTGCTAAACTCTTGTGTGACCCTACATCGCCCTACGGAAAGCGTGTCAATTCCCGTGATTTATCAGCCTATGTTTATGGCTTGTGCGCCCCTGGACCGCGAAGCCACGCTGACGATGGCCAACGCAGGAGTTAATTTTTTTTCCGCGACGATGGTTTGGTCGTTCCCCACTCATGAGCGCGCAGACATTCAGTTTAACTCGCCTCTCGGCGATACGATGTTTCAAGTTAGCCGAAAAGGAAGTTCGTGGAGTGTCTTGGGCTCTGAGGGCGTTAGTATCGTAGAGAATGCTCAAGGAGTTATTGAAGTCGGTGGCTACGAGATTCCCCTCAAATCAGATGAGGTCGGATGCGTCCTTACGGGTGTTTGGCCTGCAAGCTGGTTGAATACACTCGATGCTAAAGTTAGCTCTTCCGCAGGCATGGAGTTAACGGGCAGCGATAGGCTGCGTAAAATCGTTGTGAATGTGGAGCTTGCGAACAGTGGTGGGACCTTTCACAGTGGTGACATTAAAAGTCGAGTCATGTTAGAATGGGGGGGGATATTTGGATTTTTTCGACGAAAAATAATGATCGAGCGACTGGAAGCCAACGGTTCAGTCACGATGACGATATCCGGGGTAAAAGAATACAGGGCTAAGTGGACGATTGTTGAATAGTTTGTCACTTGGGATGAGGGAATTAATGACCACTACGGAAAATATAGAAAATAGTTCAAATATTTTTGATATTTTGCGCTCGCGTGGGATTTTATCGCCGTCGATGCAAAAGATTGTTGCGGGCTTTGCAGCGAAATGGGGAATTTCAAATTTCAAGGCATTGACTGAAACACATATGGCTAACGAAAGTCAAATTGCTGAAATTCTTGCAGATAAACTTGGATTTCCCCGATTGACCCGTGTGAAAATAATGAGTGTACCCAAAGAAATTTTGGCCTTGATTCCCTTTAGTTTAGCCTTGGATATGGCGGTTTTTCCGTTTGAATTGACTGAGGCTCAACGGCTTCATGTTGTTTTTGCGGATCCTTCGGATCCTAATACCATTCGCAATCTTGAGATTCTTACCGGAAAAACGGTTGAGCCCTTTATTGGGGAGCATAGTGAAATCATCGCAGCGATTCAAAGGCATTATCCTTTGGACCTGCAACTACCAAGTCTCCTCGAAGGCGTGTCAATGCTAAAGAGTGGTTCGCCGTGAGTGCAGCACCCATAATCGTATTGACTGGAGGGGGGACAGCGGGTCATGTAATGCCTAATTTGGCGATACTTGACCAACTGAAGCGCTCTGGTTTTGAGGTTCACTATGTGGGCTCAGGCGGAATTGAAAAAGAGTTAATCACGAAGGCGGGAATTCCCTTTCATCAGATTTCTACTGGGAAGCTTCGGCGATACTTTAGCCTCCAAAATTTCTTTGATCTATTTCGCTTGGCCGCAGGTTTTTTTCAGGCGATTTTAATTATGCTAAAACTAAGACCCAAAATCGTGTTTAGTAAGGGTGGATTTGTGGCTGTGCCGGTCACACTCGGCGCTTGGCTTTGTCGAATACCCGTGGTGACTCATGAGTCGGATTATTCGCCAGGACTTGCGAACCGAATCATTGCCCTATTTGCTCGAAAAATTTTGTACACGTTTCCCGAAACAGCGAGCTCATTGCCACCCCATAAGGCTATGCATGTAGGAACGCCCGTTCGAAAGGAATTGTTTGAGGGAAATGCTAAACGAGGACTAGATTTGTGTGGCTTTGAAGGTGACAAGCCGATTCTATTGGTCATGGGCGGCAGTCAGGGTGCTCAGCGAATTAATGACTCCTTAAAGGAAATTCTTCCGAAGTTGGTGGCTTCATGGGATGTGGTACATTTGACAGGAAAAGGTAAATCTATCGGTTACTCGCATCCAGGCTACCGTGCTTTTGAATTTGTTGGAGAGGAGCTGAAGGATATATTTGCAGCAGCTAAAATTGTAGTAAGCCGAGCTGGAGCCAATAGTATTTTTGAACTGCTCGCACTAGAAAAGCCGATGCTTCTGATCCCGTTGGAGTTAGGCAGTCGGGGAGATCAGGTCTTGAATGCGAAGAGTTTTGCGACCAATGGTTGGGCCCAGATCCTTAGTGAAACGACGATGACTGGAAATGGACTATTGGAAGCGATTGAAAAATTAAGTCGTGCAGGTGCAGATATGTCTCGCAAACAGTCGTCGGCTTCCATTGAGATGGTGCCCAATCGGATTGTGAAAATTTTGATGGACGCCTGTGCTCAGTAAATTAATATGAGAACGCTAGGTTGCATTTAATGGAATATTTGGGGGTTTATTTTGGCTAAGAAAATTTTGATTGTGGACGATGAGCCTGGCATCATTGAGGTGATGGTCGACTATATTAAGATGAGTGATCTCGACGTGAAGGTTATTTCTGCCGAATCAGTGGATAAAGCGTTAGAGCTGGTGCTGAAACAAAAACCTGATTTGATTGTGACTGATATTGCGATGCCAAATAAGAATGGCATAGAATTTCTTAGGGAGATTAGGATTAGGCAGCTAAAGATACCAGTTGTCGTCGTTACTGGGCATGCTGATGAATACATGCTTGAGCAGGCGTGGAAGGTCGGAGCCAATGCTTGCCTGAGAAAACCATTGAACCGAAAAGACTTCATAAACGGTTTGTCTGAATTGCTTCAAAAAGGCTCTGATTTTATTTATGATTCAGCATCTGTGCCGTCGCCAAGGGTCGTGCATCTAATGTTATCGCAGGAACTCATGAAGAAAGCGGTACTAGCTGCGTCTAAGTCAAAATTATCTGTTGAAGATTGGATTGTGGCAGGAGTGGAGGCGTCGGTGAACTGATGGCGCTGGTGCCTGCGTCCAAAGATTTTTTATTTTAGAGAGTCTGCTGTTTTGTCGATAAAATTTCTGGCTAATATTTCTAACGACTGTGAGCCGAAGGATTCCGGATGAAACTGGACTGAGGCGACTGGCAACTCACGATGAGATAAGATCATGAGTTGCTTTTTTGAGTCAAAAGCAAGGGGAAGCCACTGTTCATGGGGCGGTGTTAGCAAAGGGTCGGTCTGAGGGACATTTAATTTTACGACTAACGAATGGTAAACCGTCGCCCGAAAACTAGCAGGTAGCCCTGCTGTAAGCCAATTTTTTTGATGAACATGGATTTCTTCGCTGGTTCCGTGCCAAGGATCTTGGGCTTTGGCGATGGAGTGGCCGGCGAGAAGGCCAAGCATTTGATGTCCTAAACAAATTCCCAATACGGGAACTTTTTGATAAATGCTTTTCAGCACATCGAGAGTAAGTGGATAGTCTGTAGGTGTGCCTGGACCAGGTGAGATCACTGTAGGAATTGGGTTATTTTTGAGACGAGACAAAGCGATTTCGTTGTCACAGGTGAGGTGCGTAATTTCGAGCGAAACGCCGGCCGCACGTTGCAGCCAGTCTAGTACATTGTAGCTAAAGCTGTCATAATGATCAATGAACGCAATCTTCAATGGGCGCCTCCAGTTTCACTGGTTTCGTCGAGTTCAAATTCAAGGAGATAAAACATGATTTGCAGGCTTTGGTCTAGTTACAAATTGAAAAGCGGCACTTTGAATACATATTTGACTCAATTAACGAATCTAACGGGTGTTGCTTTAATGGCGCTGCCTTTGATTTTATCCAACGCAGGCTCAGGCTTCGCCTCAATTGATGCTGCGGCAACGGATGAATATTTTGAATTCTTGGCTCGCGCCAACGATTACTCTCCTCTTGAGCATGGCGGGAGTCATGGCACCATTGGCTTTGGTGTGGGGGTAGGGCTTGCTGGTTATAGTGCGCCCACAAATTCCGATGTTATGCGTGAGCATTGGCGCGGGGCGAATCAACCTGTGAGCCAAAGTCAGACAGCACCCTTAACACAGGTGGTCATTCCTCGTTTTCAAATCCATAAAGGCCTTCCTGGATCTATCGATGTGGGAGGAGGCTTCGGTAAAGATGCATTTAGTAAAGCCACACTCGCATCCGGTTATATGCAATGGACCATTTACGAGGGATTTGCCATGCCTGCCTTTGCGGTTCGCGGCGGCTACAATCGGGTACTGGGGCTAGCGACCACTGATGCCTCAAGCGTCACGATGGAAGGGGTCGCAAGCTATGGCTTCCTGAGAATACTGACTCTTTATGGAACCATGGGTGCGGGTCGTCATCAAATCGAGGTGCGATCAGGTGCTGGTTTTGGCTCGGTTATGTCTTTAAATGGAGAATATGAAGATACGGTCAGTCGCGTCTTGTTTCGAAAATCTAGAAGCGTTGGATTGAAAGTGCAGATAATTCCAGCTCTGTGTGACGTGTCGATTGAATCAAAAAGAACTGGAGACGCCCAAGGGTCCTATCTTGCAAAGATTTCCGTGGGAATGTAATCATGGGCCGAATCAGTCTGATTTAGACCGTGAATTCAGCGCCCTTATCGATACCTTCGTAGCAAACCACTCGAATTTTTTCGTTGGTTTGCTCTTCTCGTTTAATTAAGAGTGCTACTTCGCGAGCTAAAGCCTCGACGCTTGTTTCGCCCTCAACAAAGAAGACTCGGTTAGCAGGCAGCGTTGCTTCAAACGTACCAAGAGATCCTGTGTAAGCTAAGGTTATCGGCTCACTGGTTTTTCCACGAGTTCCTACGTCTCCGTGCCCAGATTTAATCTGGTTTAGAGTGGCAATGTGGACATTCGTCGCAAATACTTCTCGTACGACATAGTGCTCAAGATCTGGCCGGCGTTCGTCTCCAATAAAAATTTCGATTCGGCTTCGGTGGCCGTGGAATAATCGCTGGCAAAGCCCGTTGTGGCCAGTGATTCCATGGGTATACCGATAGCTAGCCTCAGTTGGTGCAATAGCCTCTTCGCGTAGTTTAACTACCAATTGGTGCACTGACGGAGGGAGGCGGTGTCGAATGATGCGAGCAAATTCTTGTTCGATATTTGCGGTCTTGAGGGCAATGGTATGGATTGGGAAAACAGAGCCCTTGGCCGAGATATAATCCCAACGAGATTCCGCCAGATCGCCCCGAGCCTTACTTTTTAAGGTCCAACGTTCCCCTTGATCCAATTCCGTATATTGGACGCATTGGCTTCCCACGGGTATAATCAGGGCGTGGTCCAACGTGGTCGCTAGGGTGTGGCGAATTAGTGCTTTTAAAGGGCTGAAATCAAATACAAATCCGTTATCATCGAGGCTTCCTGTAAGCCAAACATCGACATACCAGCTTTGGCCAATGATTCCAAAGCTAGGATCAAACATCGCGCAGTCAATTTTACCCACATCTCGCACAAATAAGGTGCTTACACGGTCATTTACGGCTGTTTCCTCAGAAAATGGGTAGCCATCTGGGGTCGTTGTCGAATTATTTTGAGAATTTAGACCGTTCATTTGAAAGAATTCCTTGTCTCTGCTATGTCATTGCTACCGAATTGTTTTCCGGAGCTGTGGATTAAAAGACTAAAGCGTCGTTTGTATACAATGGGTCTGAGAAGATTTCAAGACTTACTATGTGAAGGTTAAGAGTTATGAGTTATTTTAAGAAAGTGCGAGTCCGTATCGCTCCATCCCCGACCGGAGATCCCCACGTTGGGACGGCGTATGTTGCTCTATTTAACTACGTTTTTGCCAAAAAACATGGTGGAGACTTCCTCCTGAGAATCGAGGACACCGATCAAGTCCGAGCGAAATCAAGCTCTGAGGCCATGATTATGAAAAGCCTGCGTTGGCTGGGTATCGAGTGGGACGAGGGTCCAGATAAAGCCAGTTCGTGCGGTCCCTATCGTCAAAGTGAACGTACGGCTATTTACCGAGAACACACGGACTTGCTGCTAAAGTCGAAGAGTGCCTATCACTGTTTTTGTACGTCAGAGCGACTTGACGGCGTTCGCGCAAAACAACGGGAGGCCGGTGTCACCACCGCCTACGACCGGCATTGTCGAGACCTAACTAGTGGCGAGGTTAGTGCCAATCTTGACAAAAATATTCCTCATGTGGTGCGCCTTAAAATGCCAACATCAGGGGTGACTAGTTTTGTGGATGAAATTCGCGGTGTGGTTGAAATTGAAAACAGTCGCATGGATGATCAAGTGCTTCTTAAGAGTGACGGCTACCCGACCTACCATTTGGCGAACGTGGTGGACGATCACTTAATGAAAATATCACATGTTATTCGTGCAGAAGAATGGATCAATTCGACGCCCAAGCACGTCGCCTTATACGAAGCGTTTGGTTGGGAACGTCCTAAATTCGCCCATTTGCCGTTGCTTCGAAATGCAGACAAATCAAAAATTTCAAAGCGGAAAAATCCAGTCGCATTAACTTACTATCAGCGTGCCGGAATTTTACCAGAGGCGCTCCTTAATTTTCTTGGCAACATGGGATGGAATTTCGGCAACGATGTCGAATTTTTCACGGTCGAAGAAATGATGGCGAAGTTTGAATTTAAAGACATTCACCTTGGTGGACCAGTTTTTGATACGGTAAAATTAACTTGGATGAATTCGCATTATATGCACAAAATGAGCGAGTCCAAATTCGTTGATTACGTACGCAACGAAATATTTTCCACCGAGTACCTTAAAGCCCTAAAACCATTTGTGCTCGAACGTATGACGCGCTTCGAGCAGTTTGTCGGCAACAATATGTTCTTCTTTAATGGAGCCCTTGACTATTCGGAGGTCGAGATCATACCAAAAGGAAAAACAGAGGCTGACATCATGGGGATGTTGACTGGGTTAGTGGAAAAATTGGATGATCTATATGAATGGGAGCACGAGCGTATCAAGGCTGTCGTTGAGGCCTACAAGGACGAGCTCGGCTGGAAGCCTAAGGATATTTTTATGACGCTGAGAATGGTTGCGACTGGGAGAAAAGATTCTCCTCCGTTGTTTGAAAGTATGGAGCTCATCGGTCGAGAAATGACGCGCTTTCGATTTAGAGATTGTGCGCAAAAGTTAGCGGCAGGCACAGGCTTTAAAAAAACGGTCGTCTAAGAGACCGCATTTAATAATTTAGGTAAGCTCATGTCGTAGCGATAGGCTGTGCCGCTGTGGTATGCATTCATATGGATTTTTCCTCGGAGACCGGAGCCCAGCAGTCTTGAGATTGAAGAGCCGTATGCCAGCTATCAGAGTCGAGGGACAATACTACGAATTCAGCGGGTGAAAAGTTGTAACTCTGTCCAGACAGTGTTGTAGCCATCTCGCTCAAAATTGGGTTGTGGCCGATGACGCAGACGGTCTTGTCAGAGGGCTTGACGTGGCGAGTGATGGCCTCGGCCATGTCGTTAGAGTTGTTGGCCGAGTATAGTTTTGGCTCAAAATGGACGGCAGAGGGTCGAAAATGTTCAAACACCTGCTCGGCTGTTTGTTTTGTTCGGGTTGCGTCACTGACAATCGCTCGGCAGCAGTCTTTTGCAAAACGGCCTACGTGGAGGCCCATTTTTTTTGATTCGGCAGATCCAGTGGAGGTCAGTGCACGAGCATGATCCGTGCCGGCGCCCATCGAGGCCTCACCGTGCCGCATTAAAATAAGAGTTAGTTTTGACATTGTGAAAATAATCCCTAAAAAGCTCAAATTATTGCGGAGGTTGTGTCTAATGATTATAGGGAAAAATTCATCTTTTGCAATCGGGACTAGTGTTTTGTTCTTGTCAGGCAATCGTGCTAAACTTCTCAGAAGAGTGGTGCTAGTAACGGATTCTTAATAATGAGGCGATTTTTGTCCATGGATTACCGAGTTTACGTCGTTGATGATGATTCAGATTATCGAGATGAAGTCGCTGAAAGGCTAACTCAGACGGGATATTCTGTTATATCTTCAGGGACTGCGGAGCAATTTTTGGATGTATTTGACCCGATGCAGCGAGGCTGCATACTGATGGACGAACGAATGCCTGGTCATTCAGGTAGTGAGACGTTAACGATAATATCAAAATGGCTACCAATCTATCCAGCCATTTTGATAACAGGCTTCGCAAGTGATGGCTTGGCGGACTCTGTCATTAAAACAGGCGCCTTCGATATCGTTGAAAAACCAGTTTCACTTAGTGAAATAGTTCTACGAGTCAGGGAAGCCTTGGACTGGAACGAGCAAGTTTGGCGACAGTATAAAAAAGACGCGTTGGTCTGGATTGACTTACAAAACCTCAGTCCCCGAGACCTCAGCACATCGATAATGTTTGCTGATAATCAACCTAGCGCCGTCATCGCAAAAAGCCTTAGCACCAATATTCGAGCCATCGAACGCTCGATTAATGGCATACTTGAAAAGATGAAGGCACAGTCTCAGGCAGAACTAGCGAAAATGATAAAACAAACTAACGCCGTATTCGGCGCAGACGGCATTACCTTCAATTTGGCCAAAACTCGCAAAAATGGACGAGCCAAGTAACTGGACTTTGTCTCACGGATATCACAGCAACTACATGTTGTGACCGTGATTAATAAGCTCGGAGGCGACTACGGCTGCCTACAAAGCAGGCGAAGGCTGGCCTGTGAAGAGACTAAATGTAAGTGGTTGACAAAATTTCGTCACCCTGCGATAACAGTCCCCTTCCAAGAGGGGATGTAGCTCAGTTGGTTAGAGCGCCTGCCTTACAAGCAGGAAGTCCACAGTTCGAGTCTGTGCTTCCCCACCATACTTGCTTCTTTTCATTTTATACTTCGTCAGACTTCAATCGGCCCTCGGTCATGGACTTGGGTGTCCACTCCCTCGGCCCGAATTTTGTCTTCCTTGTCTAAATCGAAAATAAGCGGCGTCTGGTTTTGCGAAAAATATTCCGAACTCTAAGTGTATTTTACTAAATATTTTCTCAGGTGATGAGGCTTGGCAGGTTTAACAATCCAGCCTTTTACGCCTAGCTGTTTTCCTCGCAGGACCGCAGCATCACTATTTTCAGAGGTGAGCATGACTATGGGAATGTTTTTAATTGAGTCGATGAGGCTGGCGCATTTCACCATTTCAAAACCATCCATGACCTTCATGTTAATTTCACTAAATACTAATTTGAATGAAGGGTCTTTTTTGAGAATATTAAGTCCCTGTTGACCATCTTCCGCTTCAAATACCTGACACCCCTCGGCCTCCAAATAAGCGCGCAAAGGGACCCTAATTGAGGCAACGTCTTCAACGATCAAAACTTTGATCGCTTTACCTTTGGTCTGTTGAAGTGTTCGAATAATCTTTTCAGGACGTACGACTCCTTGGTCTTCTGCCTTTTTGAAGAGGGCTTGGACCATCGCTCTATTCTCGTCAGTATCTTCGAAACTTTTTGAGATTATTTGAGCCAGCGAAAACTGCGCTGTCGCATCACCTGATTTTGCAGCCATGCCCCAATACTTTGCCGCCTCTTTGGGATCTGGAGCAACCTCTAACCCTAATTCAAATAGCAGACCAAGCGCAGACTGCGCATTTAGGTCGCCATTTTTTGCCTCAGATTTGAGTTCTTCAATTGATTTTTTTGAAATCTCAGCCACAGTCATTCCCATTTAGTTCTAATAGCTCATTTGCAAAAGACATTTTTTGTCGACATGAATCATCGTCCATTTTCCCATGTACTAATATTGTACCCTGAATTTATTGGCGGACAAATTTCAGTACGAGTATTTCTACGGGGGGGGGTAGAACCGTGGCGATATTAATGGGATGTGACTGTTTTATAAGCTCATATTTCCACCCACGGAGCGTCATAGCATGGATAAAAGTATCTACGTGCGGCCTTCCGGGATCTGCAATAATGGCGGTTGCGGAAGGCTTTGAATAGGCCGTGATTTCATTTGCAAAATGCTCGGCTAGTCTCGCTTCATAGAGGATATCACTGGCCATGATTAGATCGAAACTATGGCGATTCATCTCAATGGAATTAGCACTCTGGGGTTCCGAAGAGGCAATAAAACGAAGGCTGAGGGGTTCATTTTGTTGGACGTTGACCTGCAAAAAACGAGGAACATCAGGGTGATTATCCATAGCGGAAACGTCGGCGCCTGAGCGTGCTGCCATCATGGACGGGATTGCGAGACCGCAGCCAAGCTCTAGCACCCTTGTGCCAACGAGGTTCTTTACGTTTTTTTCGTGAAGTAAATAATCGGTTAGGGCAAGGGCTGAAGGCCAAACAGCACCAAAATAGGGAGCGAGGCGTTCAATTTCGTTGGCGTCACGTCCTGACGCATCTAGCCAATTGAATACCTGATCAATCGCTCGCTCCACGTCTGCTAGGGCCACTAAATTAAGAGTTTGACCGTGAGCTTCCACTACTACGGGCGTTAGCTCGTATTGAAGTTCGGTGAGTGGATGACCCTCCAACGGCTTCGATACAAAATCTACCGGCATAACTTACCAGACGCGAGCCCAGACAGCCTTGAGGTAACGACTCTCTGGAACATTGACCAAGTGAGGGTGATCGCCTGCGGCGCCCGTAATTTTGAAAATCTGAAGCTCACGTTTGGCTTGAAACGCTCCACGCCGAATCGACTCAAGGAAATCTTCTTCGCTAACGAGCCCTGTACAGGAGAATGTCACAAAGACCCCGCCCGGCTTCACGACGGAAATCGCGCTACGGTTCATGTCGCAGTACTTCTTTAGTGCACCAATAATATCATCTTTGCTTCTGGTTTGCTTGGATGGGTCTAGCACAACCATGTCCCACGTTTGCTTTTTTGCCGCAGCTTCACGCAACCAAGGAAAAAGATCCGCATGCACAAAATTGATATCGGCATTGTTTAAGTCTGCATTTTTTTTCGCTAACTCAATGACGTCTTCATCAAGATCAAGACCCGTGACTTCACTGGCGCCGCCCAAGGTTTTCGCGTACACAGCAAATCCACCGCTATTGCAGCAAATATCAAGCACACGACCACCTTGCGTCATATCGGCTAACAACTTGCGATTGTCACGCTGATCGCAGAAGAATCCTGTTTTGTGCTTGGACCCTGGTGCCACTCGGAAGTTTAAGCCATGCTCTTGAATGACCACTGGCTCTGGTGGCTGGGGACTTCGAATGTCTATGGACTCTTGTTTTTGGACGTGTTCTTCCGCAAAGAAATAAATTTTTGAACCCGGAAAAATCTTAAGAAGGGCTGATTCAATCACTTTATGCAAACGGTACATGCCGCTTGAAAAATATTCGATCACGATTAAATCGCCGTAACGGTCGATGACCAACCCGCTTAGGCCATCAGCTTCGGAGTGAATGAGGCGGTAGGCGTTGGTTACGTCATCTAATTTTAAAACATCGCGACGGAGTTTTAATGCTCGGTAAAAACGATCGACGAAAAAATCTTCGTTGATCTCTTCAAAGCTATTGTCTGTAAGTAGTCGAACCCCAATGCGTGAATGGCCATTGTAAAGGCCTCGCCCAATCCAACTTCCATCGGTATCGACAAGATCAACAACAGAGCCGTTGCGCGGACGAATTTCTGCATTCGGACGTTCCACCATTTTTTGGAAAACCCAGGGATGAGAAAATCTCTTTGGGGTTTTCATTTTAACGACGGGAAGTTGACTGCTATTCATACATGCTCCTTAGGGTGCTATTTATGGGACTGGTGTCCGCTATCTGGGAACGCTCCATATAGCAAGGCTTAGTATTGATTTCAATCTGTTTTTGTAATATTTCTAAGAAAGTGGTGCTTTTTGGGGTGGGCCTATTATAAGTCAATACAAATTCGAGGGAGGCGTCTTTAAATAATGATAAAAACCAATAAAACTATTGAGCCCAACATGAAAACCATGTATGACCAGCCCCTGAAATGTTTAATTAATTCGTTAATTATATCTGCCGCCTAAAAGCGGAGATCCAGGGAGCCGTATAAATGAACCAGAATGACCTAGACTTCCCAATAAAGCAAAGGACTTCCATGCCATTTAGAACCAACCAAGCATCAGAACAGAAGGGCTCCTACGCGAGCACCTCGTCGTCTAAGGGCTCATACTCCAGCACCTCAGATTCTTCGAGCAAAGGATCATACTCAAGCACCTCGCCCTCAAAGGGCTCGTACTCCAGTACGTCAGATTCTAGGTCTTCAGATCGTCCAAGTTATTCCAGCACGTCGGCTCCTAGGTCTTCAGATCGTCCAAGCTATTCAAGTCAGCCTCCCCAAAGGAATTCAGACCGTCCAGTCTATTCAAGCACATCGACGGCCGCACCTAGCCGTTCTGCACAAGCTATGACCCCAGCTCCCGTCTCCACAGCTCGCGACACGATTTCCACAACGGCCATTCCCTATGTTCGTCCACTTCGCGCCATGCCTGAAGTGGCACGGGGTAAGGGAAATCTTGATGAAATTAAGCTTTGTGGGTATAACGCCTGTCAAAAATTACATGACTCTCGGCCTCACGATATCATTCGCGTGTATCTCGTAGAAGCTCGTCTCGAAGAATTTTCCGAACTCGTGAAATCATGTTGCCTCAAGCGGAAGGCCTACCATGTGGTTACCTCAGAAGACATGGACAAGATCTCTGGGAGCACGCACCACGAGGGCGTATGCATTATCGCAAAAAGACGCTTGCCACCAAGCTGGGTAAATTTTCTAGCGCAACTCGATGAAAACGAATCAGCCGCTTCCTTGGTATTAATTCTGGAAGACGTTGCCAACCCACACAATGTCGGCGCCATTCTTCGCAGTGCTGCAAATTTTGGATGTCGTTATGTTGTTCTACCAAACGAAAAGGATTTCAAACCTTCCGCAGCATTGCTACGCACAGCTGAGGGCGGCGGCGAATCCGTAGAATTTATTTCCGGTCCTTCTATCAGCCTCATTTCGACAGAGCTTCGTCAGCGCGGCATGAGTGTGCTCGGCACCGCATTAAAAGGCCGCATTAATCTTTATCAACCAGGTACTGGAGGCGCGCTACCTGCACGTCTCGCAGTCATGCTTGGCAACGAGGCACGGGGGCTTTCGCCTGACGCTCGTAAGGCTTCAGAGGGCATGATTACAATTCCGGGTACCGGCGCCGTTCAAAGCCTAAACGTGGGTATTGCTGCCGCTTTGGTCGCAGGTGAATACTTTAGGCAACATGCACCAACGGTTCGGTAAATTCCCGATAACTCCCTCGGCTTGATACTCAAGACCGTGCGGTTGGGTACGTCAACCAAGAATATTGGTTCATATTGAGCTTATTCTTTGCAATATCAGCTCAATATGAGCTAATATTGCAGTATTAGCTCACAATGAGCTGATATGCGAGGGTAAAATGACTACAAACGACCTGATAAAAATAGCTATTCTAGGTGCCATGCAGTCCATCGCAAATCAAAGTGTGGCAGGTATTTCTTCCTCGGAATTGTTGCAAGCTGTGTACTACCGCTTTATTAAGCCGCCTGCTTAATAAAGCGGAGGTGCAGAGAATAAAAAGCATGCTATTCGGGCGATGGGCGCCAAATTTTACGCGCCTGTAAATACTATTACAGATGTGGCAGAATGACGTTTCAACGACCAAATTCAGAAAGAAGTAGCCCTTTCCTATAGAGCCTTGACATAGTCATGGGCAGCAGTCTATAACTCTTGGTTCCAACATAGTGCGCGGGTATAGCTCAGTTGGTTAGAGCGCCACGTTGACATCGTGGAGGTCCGCTGTTCGAGTCAGCGTACCCGCACCATCCCTTCCTGAATCCTCCTCTGCTCATGCAGAAATTAATCCATGAAACGACTTGAATCTCGCTTAACCAAACTAGGTAAAAATCTAATTGAGGGTGATGCCTATCTTCCTGAATGGACAGATCGCAGTCTGTGGGTTTTGCGTGACGATGAGCTCGGTGGTTTTTGGGGCACAAAATTTCGAAAATACGCTTCGATCACAAAATTTTGTCACGAAAACAATATCTCACATATTATTACCACGGGCGGAGTGAACTCCAATAATTTGGCCGCCGCAGCTGTGCTGTGTGCCGAAGCGGGATTGACCGTCACCGCATTCGCAGTGCAAGACCACGACGACGCAACAGGTCCACGCACTGGCAATCGCATGCTCATCCGTTTGGCTCTGCCGCCAGAAAATCTCATTATTGTCGCGCGCAGCGAAAAGGACTCGATATCTGAACGCATGCGCTGCTTCGCAGCAGAGCTCACAGCTAAAGGGGAGTCGTCACTAATCCTTGATGAGGGTGGTGGGTGTGAGGCCGCTGTAGCAGGTTGCCTGACGCTTGCCGAAGATATTCTAAGGCCACGAATAGAGTGGCCGGATCATATTCCGCCGGCGCATATTTTTATGGACAGTGGCACCGCTCTTAGTGCGGGCAGTCTCGCTGCAGGACTGCTGATGCGTGGTGCCCATAAATCGACTAAACTGCATATCGTGCAAATGGCCGGTTTCGAAGAACAAGTTCAAAAGGCCTTTCAGTCCTGGATAACTCCCGTCACGAAAATTACTTGGGATGATGTGGTTCCTTTTGTGCGAGTATACCGCCCTCTAAAGCCGAGATCCTATGGCGCAACAAACGCCCAATTATTTGAATTCATCAGGCACATGGCCAGACGTCACGGGATCCTTGTTGACCCCGTCTATAGTGCAAAATTATTTATGCGAGCCTTTGATCTCATCACCGGACAAAACTGCAGAGGCCGCATTTTACTGGTCCATACAGGTGGGATTAGTGGAATGATGGGTTACGACCTGGCAACTTAACAAGTCTCTGGCGCTTTCGCGCCAGAGTCTTTTTGAGCAGAATCTTACCTTTTTCCTCAAAATCTTGTTAGGGACCGTGGACCGTCACCGGTACACGAACCAGACTTGCACCGGCGTCATCTTTGACGGTCAAATTTCCGATGGCAGAGCACTGGCTACTGATAAAGCAAGGGTCACGAAGAATCAGCGAAGCAGCGAGATCAAAGGCATAGTCAATCTTATACTTATCGGTCGCTCCAGGGACAACGGCAATGGTCAGAGTGCCCGGATCTTGAGTGATGAATTTACGAGTTTCGATAAATTCAAACGTTGTTTCCAGTGGCGTTTGGAGGCTGGCAACCTCATATCCAATAATCCTAGCGGCATAAAGTTTGCCCGGCATCGGTACGAAATCAAAGGACTCCACATCTGTCATACCGCCGCTACCTCCAATCAGCTTGCATGAGTCAGGGATATTTGCGCCATCTGTACACTCAAGAACCTCCAAATCCAAGTCACTTCCAGCTGCGCCGCCGGTTGAAAAATTAACGGACGCTGTGGTGCTGTCATAGGTGCGACCCTTGGCTCCATCTAAGTCGGCCAAAATTAGCCTTTCTTGATGCTTGATGGTTGGTATCTGTTTTTGAGCCAAGCCAGTTAAGGCAAATTCACTTTTAAGTGTCGAGGGAATGGCAGCCATAGATGAGTCAACAATATCAAAAAGCATGCTGCTAGTAAGGGCCGACGTGTCACCATCAATGGCAGAGATTGACGTCGCAACTTTAGCAAACTCTACTGTCAGGGTGTAGGGACTATCTTTAAACATGGCCTGTCCAAACACATGGATGTCCCAAAGTCCCGCCCTTGGATTCATTCGAGAATAAGAGACCACACGTTTACTTGCGGCGGCGATCTCTCCATTTTTTAAACAGTTTTGCGCACGCGAATTTAGTTTTAGTTCAGCGGGTTCAGCGGTGTTTTGACCTTCCAGAACGACTAGCTTGACGCCAGCGCAACCGGTAACCTGATTGCCGGCGACCTTCGGTGCGGGCACCTCCAGAGTAATTTTTACGACGCTTGTTCCCTCAGGGATCTGCACATAGTTTCTGGTAACGGAATGACTCGCAGCGGTTCCGCTAACCGTGTAGCCGGCAAGTCCGGCCATCGTTGCGTGCGGAACAGCCACGTATACCGGGACCTCGAAGGCAGGCGTGGATTCAGGGGTTCCATCACTGTTAACGCGAAAGGCTCGGATGATGGCTCCATGGTCTCCCGGAGGAAGTGTCGCCATAAGATTTCGACTAAGACAAACTTGAAGGTTGCTGGCGCCTAAACCGGTAGATGGTGTTGTGCCGCCAGGAATCCCATCCACGGCGCCTAAGCCAAGAACGGTAAGGTCCGAAACCAAAGATCCGTCACAATCCAACCCAGCCAGAACACCAGCTCTCAACCAAACGACAGAGGAACCATAAATAACCGTCTTAAGTATGAAACGATCAGCAGTGGTCACCAGTAAACGGTGGAGGTCACCAACGTCCTCACGTTGGAGCGCGTTGTATGGTAGTCTTCGCGCAATCTGCACCTCGATCAGCGAAGCTTTAGAATTCATATCAAGGTAAATACCGCGTCCAAATTTGGGTTCAGTCCCACCATTCGCATCTGTCGGGCTCGCAATGCTACCAGTGTAGTCTTCACCGTTTGGAGATTTGCTCAATACGCGCACTTCGTAGTCAAGGTCCATGACTTGACTGCCAGCAAACACTGCGCCTGCAGCCCTAGTATCCCGTTCAGCCTTCAAAGCCTCCCATGCGGCAGGCAGGTTAATCATGCCGTGGCCTTGGTCGATCCATGAGTACTGACCTTGCTTGCGCTCACCGCTGACTACGTCATACGAGCTCACATCAAACGTACGGGCACTAGCTGAAATAATCCGGTGGAGAGTTCTCGCATCTAATGAAAGAGCCTTGCCGGGAAATTTTTGGTTGTAACGTTTAATCCCGTCAATCAGGAGTGCCACTGCTCCCGTAACCGTTGGAGCCGCCATCGAGGTTCCCCAATAGACGTCAAGTCCTGAACGATCTCCGGGAGCGGAATTAAGTTGGACTGAACTTAGCTCGGTTCCTGGCGCCGAAATATTTGGCTTGAGACCTCCGGCGGCAGTAGGGCCACGACTCGAGAAATAAAGCATGAAATCATCTTCAGCTGTGGTTGCTGACGACTTTCCAGTTCCTGGATTCTGATACTGGCGTTCAATCATTTTTTTCGATGCTGTTGCTGCCACACTCAGCGCCATGCGAGCAACGGATGGACTGCCTACGGTTTGACGGCCAGGCCCTGAGTTTCCAGCAGAGATGACGAAGAGAGTATTGTTGAGAAGTGTGAGGCGATTGATGATCGTTTCTTGAACGGCATATCCGTCGTTCGTTGGTCCAAGCCCACCGAGAGACATGTTGATGACCTCAGCTCCGTGCTGGGACAAATCAATGATGGCCTCAGTGGCGTTACAGCCGCCATTGTTAGCGCAAACTCGATTAACCATGATTTTAGTGTTCGGCGCAACGCCGCGCGCGTTGGTTGAGTCTGAGTCGTTAGTAATCGTCTTGCGGGCGCCGATGATGCCTGAAACGTGTGATCCGTGATTGCCCGGGTCGAAGCCGACAATCGCCGAAGCAGTCGCTGACACCTCTTCGCCTGCACCATTAAGCAGAGGAAAGGATTTAATTTCAAATCCAACCGTCTCGGAAAATACCTTGATCGTGGATTTGGATGCGTTCCAATCCTGAACGGGAGCACTTTTGCGGAAGTCGCTGCGTCCGCTGGTATCCAAATACATTTTGCTTTTGGCCGGATCACTGTCGGGAATCAAAATGGCCCACAGCAAATCGTCCACTTTGCCATTGTGATTCAAGTCGACGGCCTCAGAGCCATCAGTTTTTTTGAAGGAAGACTCAGAAAAGACCCCGAGCCGAGCCCCAGAATTCTCAGCTAACAGGGACGCTTTTAGCGCAGGACTCAAAAGGAATAATTGAGACGTCACTTCCCGGAAATTGTCGCCGACTGGAAGCGCTACGCCGCCAGGACTTAAAAGGTATTGGGCCGAGATCAGGAGTGCCTGACTGCCGTCCACACCATCAGGAACCGTTGTTGGCACCTCGACGGAAAAATTCGCCTTGTCCGCAAAATAAATGAGACCTTCGTTAGTGAAGTCCTTCATATACGAAATGCGGGGTATTCCAGATGCATCAACAAATGCAGGATGATTCAACGTGACGCCCGTATCGCTAACACCAACGGCTACACCAGAGCCATCAGGCACACTGTCTGTATCTCTCTTGACGGCGGCAATAAATTCATCGACTCCAATTCGCTCAAGGCCACTAAATGAATCATTATTCCCACGACCACTTTCATCATTCGACTGCGTATCTGAATGGATGCCGAGAGAAACCATAGTCGTCGCTGCTTTTAACCCTAGTGTTTCTGGGCCACGTAGCGTGCTGAGGACGGGATTCAAAAGAATTCTATGAGAAAGACCAGTCACGGTGGATAGGCGCCCGTAGTCTTCAAATGGTATCAAGGCCGTAAAAAATCCAATTTCGGGAACAATCTTTGAATGAAGAACCGGCATTTTAGTGCTGATGGCTTTGAGCACACCGCCAACCTCTTGAGACAGCACTGCATTACGCTCAGCAGTGCTAAGGCCTTGCGAGCTAGCCGTGGCTAGGACGTCGGAAAAACTCGCGTCACTGAACGTTCCTTCAACCGGAATAAATACTTTACCGCCAATGACCTGCGTCGATATAGTGCCCCCAAGGTAAGCGATGTCACCGCCGCCTGAGTTGGGACTTGGTAGGCTTCCAGCTTGGACAACGATGACTTTAGTTTCGGTGTTTACCGGCACGTAGATGACTTGCTTGATTTTCCTGGTACAACTTTCAGTCATAGCAGAAACGAGTAGGATAAATGGAAGCGAGTGCCCGAGGATTGTTACCAAAAGTCTATTGCGGCAGTGGTTCATGGGGGCTCTCCTAAAAATAATGGTGCATTGGACGATGTTCAAAAATTCAGATGTACCTAAAGTGGACCCCTTTATCAAGACATTTACTTACATAATCAATTAAAACTATTACAATTCAGCCATATTGACGTAAATTCCATGAGTTTTATGAATGAACAAGCCAAGATGTCGTATTGAATATCATTTCTATACCATTGGGTACCCTTTGTTACGCGCCAATGGATTTTTGTTGGCGCGTAACATGTCGAAAATCCACAGTTTTGAACAAATCTTAAGCCCAAACGTGTTGCAGGAAAGATTGATTACTGTAGGCTCGGCCCCGACAGGACCCACACACAATAGCTGGAGAAACTAACACCATGAACACCTCAATCTTAATAATATCTGCAGCAACTATTTCGTTAGTGAGCTGTGGCTTTAAACAAGTCAACACTGGATTTCGAGGAATTCAAACTGAATTTGGGAAAGTAGTAGGAGAGCCTTTGCCGGAAGGTCTTCATTTTTACAATCCAATCACATCGGCCATCGCTGAATTTGAGGTGCGTGAGCAGAAACTAGAGCACACCACTCCAGCTTTTACACGCGACACTCAAAATGTAAACATTACATTTGCCATGACCTACTATCCGGACCCTACAAAGGTAAACGAAATATACCGGCAGTTTGGTTGGGATTGGGATAAAAAAATGGTGATGCCGGCGACCTTGGGCTCCATTAAAGACGTTGTTGGTAAGTATATTGCTGATGACCTTGTTGGAAAGCGCGAGGAAGCCAAAATTGCAGTTTTCAAACAACTCGTCGAAAGTCTTCGGACTCGGGACATCGTCGTGACGAGAATTGATTTTACGAATCTTGATTTTGATGATGGCTACGAAAAAGCCGTTGAGGCCAAAGTGATCGCTGTGCAAAAAGCTTCGGAATCAAAAAACAAAACCGTTGAAGTTGAAGAACAAGCTAAACAAAAAGTAATCGCCGCCGAAGCGGAAGCTAAATCAATGAGAATTCGCTCCCAAGCTTTGCAGGCCAATAAAGGGCTCGTCGACTACGAGGCCGTTCAAAAATGGGATGGAAAGCTACCCCAGTATATGATGGGTAGCTCTGTTCCATTTGTAAACTTGAAATAGTCCAGTTTAGTGGACTTGATGCTTCATAAGTTTTAAATTCTTATTTGTACCCCAATTTCAATGACCTGCTTCTCGGGCAACGAGAAGTAGGTCATTGCACTCTGGGCATTTCTGGTCATAAACGCGAATAGCTGCTCGCGCCAAAGAGCCATTCCGGGATCCTCTGTGGCTATGAGCGTTTCTCGTCCGATAATATAGATGGCTGACGCGGGATCTACGGGCAGGCCCTTTTGTTGGCACAATCTGATGACATCAGGGACATTTGGCTCGTCCATGAAGCCGTAACGAGCAATAACTCGGTAAAAATCAGGTCCCACCGGCTCTACCGATAGCTCAGCTGCTACGTCGCAATGGGCGACGTCGAGAGTGAGCACGGTCAGCAAAATAACCTTTTCGTGAATAATTTTATTGATTTTCAAATTATGCGCGAGTGCAGGCGGAATTCCTTCTGTTCGACCCGTCAACATAACGGCCACACCTGGCACCCTGAACTTAACCAACGGCACCGTCTCGGCAACAAATCGGTCCAAGGGTTTCATGGCAGATAGAACTCGAGAGGCTAATATTTGGCGCCCCCTCTTCCATGTTGTCATGATTACAAAAAGTCCGAGTCCCAACAACAAAGGAAACCATCCGCCGTGAACAATCTTTAGGGCATTGGCACCAAGAAAAGCCAAATCTATGGTTAACAGCACTATTGCAGCAGTCCAAACGGCCACAAGATTCCAGTGCCAGAGTCGATAGGCCACCAAACAGGTTAGGATCGTTGTAATAGCCATCGTACCAGTGACAGCAATACCGTACGCTGCGGCAAGTGCGCTAGAATTTTTGAACATGACCACTACAAACACGGTACCAATCATCAGTGCCCAATTGGCAAATGGAATATAAATTTGTCCTTGCTCGGTAGCAGATGTATGCTTAATTTTAATTCGCGGTAAAAATCCTAGATGGACAGCCTGCTGAGTTAGGGAAAACGCTCCAGTAATCAAAGCTTGCGACGCAATGACGGCTGCTGCCGTGGAAAGTGCCACCAATGGATATATAAGCTGGGACGGTGCCAATGCGTAAAACGGGTTTGCAATCGCTTCGGGCACAGTTAGGAGAAGTGCTCCTTGCCCGAAATAGTGCAGCAGCAACGAAGGAAGTGCCACAAAAAACCAGCCCATCTGTATGGGCTTAAGTCCAAAGTGTCCCATGTCGGCATATAGAGCTTCTCCCCCTGTGACGACTAAGAAAATACTACCTAACACGACAAAACCATGAAATTTGTTTTCGAGTAAAAATGAAACTCCGTGACCAGGATTTAATGCTGCAAATATTCCGGTATTCATTGAAATACCGTAAACACCCATGACCGCCAAAACGACAAACCAAAGAAGAATCACTGGGCCAAAAACCTTGCCTATCGTTGCAGTGCCTTTGCTCTGAATAAGAAACAGCCCGATGATGATTCCAAGGGAAATGAGCATGACATAGGGCTCAAAAAGTGGGGTCACAACTTTTAATCCCTCGACAGCCCCGAGGACTGTAATAGCTGGTGTGATGATTCCGTCGCCGTACAGAAGCACAGCACCCGCAAGACCCATGGCGACCACGGGCTGAATATACTTCCGAACTTTACGGTCATCCTTTGGCAGGAGTAGAGCCATCAGGGCTAGAATTCCGCCCTCGCCCTTATTGTCGGCTCTCATAACGAACGCTAGATATTTCACCGAGACGATAAATATTAAAGACCATAGGATAAGCGACAAAACTCCAAAAATGTTAGATGGGGTAAGCGAGACGCCATGACTACCCGTAAAACATTCACGCATGGCATAGAGAGGGCTTGTCCCAATGTCGCCAAAGACAACTCCCAAAGCCGCTAAAGATGTGGTAATCTGGCTATTGTTGGCACTTCGAATTTGAGACAATGGACTGCCCTCCAGATTGTTATAGAATAAATGTCAGAATACTATATCACCAAAAATTGCACTAACTCAGCAATCATTTGCTCAATTCACCAATATCCTGCAATATTCTACAATAGCTTGGCACGTCCAATAAGAATTTTGAAACCTAGCCCCATGGATGGCAACCGACATGAATAAATTTTCAGGAGTTAAGTCCCAGTCTCACACGCAATCCGTAGACTTCTCTAGTAACAGGGTCGTGAAATTGTTTGGCACTCGCCTTCCCATTATTCAGGCGGGGATGGTTTGGGTCTCTGGTGGCAAACTTGCGGCGGCAGCGTCCAATGCGGGAGCTCTTGGCATCATTGGAGCAGGCTCCATGAATCTTGACCTGCTAAAACATCATATTCTTAAGGCCAAGGCATTGACAAAAAATCCTTTGGCCGTAAACCTTCCACTTCTCTATCACGGCATCGAGGAGCAGATTGCTTTGTGTCTTGATCTCGGTATCAAGGTATTCTTTACGTCGGCAGGCAGCCCTAAGAAATACACTGGAATGCTTAAGGGCAACAACTGCATTGTTGTCCATGTAACATCCACGCCAGACCTAGCCAAAAAATGCGAAGACGCAGGCGTTGACGCAGTCGTCGCTGAGGGCTTTGAGGCGGGGGGGCACAATGGACGTGACGAAATTACAACGATGGTGCTGATTCCTGAAGTCGTCGACGCCGTAAAAATTCCAGTGATTGCGGCGGGTGGTATTGGAGACGGCCGCCAAATTTGTGCAGCCTTCGCCCTCGGAGCATCGGGCGTTCAAATGGGAAGCCGATTTGCGGCAACGGTGGAAAGTTCAGCTCACCCAAATTTTCGGCAAGCCATTATCCAATCGACTCCAGGATCAACCATGCTGTGCATGAAAAAGGGTGTGCCAGTACGCCTGTTGAAAAATAAATTTTACGACGAAGTCTCATCCCTGGAACAACGCGGTGGAACAGTCGAGGAGCTCCACACCCTTCTCGGAAAAGGCCGTGCCAAGGCCGGAATGCTCGACGGGGATTTGGAAAATGGTGAACTAGAAATCGGGCAAGTATCAGGGATGATCCGTGATATTCCGACGTGTGAGGAATTAGTGACGAGGCTCGTGGTTGAGTACGCTCAAGCGGTTTCAAATTTACCTAGATAGGTGGACTTAGAATGGACAACGTAAATCGCCGCGTAAAGCGCGGCTGGATGAATCTCAAAGTACAGCAAGTTATCGTGGAAACTCACGACACAAAAACATTTGTGTTGGTCGATAGCGACGAAGGAGGACGTCCCTGGGATTATTGGGCGGGCCAGTATTTAACGTTTAGATTTGATGGCGTAGCCGAAAAGCCGATTGTGCGAAGTTACACAATGTCATCGTCAACGAACCAAGGTGACATCTGTGGATTTACGGTTAAGCGTGTCGAAAAGGGAATCATCTCCAATTGGCTGTGTGACAATATTAAAGTTGGTGACGTCTTAAGGGCTAGGGGGCCCATTGGCAGATTTATTTACGAGCCTGAAAAAGATCGCGAACACCTCGTGATGGTGGCTGCAGGAAGTGGCGTCACTCCCTTTGTCAGCATTATGCGTGAGTACGCTGACAAGATTGGTACGACGGGCGCACCAAAACGTATGACTCTATTGGTCTCTTACAAGAGTCGACAAGATTTAATTCTGGCTAAAGACTTAGAAGCGTTCGCCAAGATTGCCGGTTGCCAGGTCGTTGTTACCTTGTCTAGGGATCCATCGGCACCCGCAAATTTCTGGCAAGGTCGCATCACGTCTGACCAGATCATTAAGGCGGTCAATAATGATTTCGCCAATACTACATTTATGTCTTGTGGCCCAACCGCGATCATGGACCTCACGGGAGCGGTTGCCCGAGCAAAGGGCGTGCCTGACGCGCAAATTAAAAACGAATCTTTTGAGTCATAAGCATTTCTACAAGTAATACATTTTAACGCGGCCATTTGCGGCAAATAGGGCGAATTTTCACTTGCGGCTGACTGAGCTTTGCGCATTAAATAAGTAGGTTAGTTGTAAAAAAAAGTGCCCGTCAAATAGTTTTGACATGGCGATGAACCTTTGCTACCTTCAAATTAGAAACTATTTTTTTCAAAAATTGCATGGAGGCATTATGAAACTAGCACATTCCGTTCTGGTATTTTCTGTATCTACTCTAAGTGTCTTGTCAATGGCATCCCAATCATTCGCTTTTGACGGTTCAAAAGGCGAGTCGGTCATGACGTTTAAAACACCGATGTCCGAAGTTGCTTCGGCCACTCAAATTGTTCTTAAGAACGATTCGTTCAATGACAATGATGGCTCTGCATTCATCCAACAAGGATTTGTTTCTGGCGAACAAGTTGGAGTTTGGCTTGAAGTTCCAGCCACGGTGAAAAAAATGAAAATCGATTTTTTCCGAGTTTTAATGGGCAATGTTAATATGACGCCTGCTGATCCAAGTATTCTCGGTGCCGCTATTTTCTTTTCTATGGGAATCGCAGGAAACGGTGCCTATTCTCCGTCTATGCCTCGTGATATCGAGAACGCAGCTGACATCACTCCCGGCCCATACTGGAATGATATTCCTGCAATCGGTGATGGTCGTCAACTTGGCTGTGCAAAAGGCGGCGAACTCATTGGCGCAGCTCTTGAGTTTACTCATGCTGGGTTGCCAAGCGTCTATCGTGACGTTGATGGACTTTCTAATCCTAAGAAAAACACTTTAATGGCTATTCCTGGCGGTTGGAACTACAGTGTAGCTTACGGCCTTCGCGGTGATTGGGTTCTTCGCGTTGTCGGTCACGAAGCTGCTGACGGTGAGTGTACAAACTAATTTAGACACCAATAAATAAGGGCGAGGGGGTTTTCAACTCCCTCGCCCTTGTTTTGTTTATTGTACTACCTGTACTACCGCTTTATTAACATTGATTGTTGCGGCACTACAGGTCACAACACCTTACCATAGGTTCTAATTTCATGGAGTATCGGTGAAATCATGTTCTGCTTGAAGTCTTTATATGTAGTCACAATAACGTCCATATTAATGCCTGCCAACCCCATATCGCAATTGAGGCGGCTTTGTAGGTTCTTTGGGTCTTTGATTTTTCCAGTTTCACAAACCACACAAATGTCAACATCACTATGCTCAGTCGCCATATCTCTGGCGTGAGATCCAAATAGCACCAACATTTTTACCGGCACATTTCGCTTTTTGAGGGCCTTTTTGAGGGAGACTACTTCTTTGCGAATTGACTTTTTAGCCATAACTTTATCCTTGTTCCGCTCTCAATCCATTCGGAGGTATATTTTTTGTCAGCCTTCTTATAAAACCCCATTTTTTCATCCGGATAACGAGCCTCCATATTGAAGCTTGTTATTGTCCTAAGTTGCTCAACGATTTGTTCAGGAACTTCCAAACTTGTTTTCCCTACTAGGTACGGCAAGTCGTGACTAAATGGGGCGTGCCCCCCAGATTCTTTCACAATTTGCGATTTAATTAATTTTTCCAATGATAGATGAAGAAAAAATAGTGCTTGAGCAAATACTTTTCCTTTATAGAGCGTACGCATGACCTCCCAATCGTGCTCCGACAAAGTCGACCAGTATTGCACTAATTTCTTCTCGTCGGTTTTTGTCAATGGCCTGTCCTCCGAGTGCTAGCATTACACTTGATGTTACCACAAAAAAGGTGTACTACCGCTTTATTATGCTGCCCGCTTAAAACTGGTGATTAGACCGTCCACTTCCACATGAGATTTGGTTAAACTCATGATTTTACAAATCTAATACGTCTAGCACTAAAATCTATTACTATCTTGACCTGAAAAAGAGCATATTCTATTGATTTCAATACTATTTTATGGTTAATAAGCCAAATCTAGGGAGTTTTAGCTCATGAAATATGATTATAAATTAATAGACTGCGGAAACTTTCAGAAAGTCGAGCAAGTTGGACCCTACAGATTCGTGCGGCCAGCAGCTCAAGCGGTTTGGAAGCCTCGGCTCGGGGATGATGTCTGGAAGAAAGTTGATGCGACCTTTAATCGTGCCAGTGGTGGCGACGGAAAATGGACGATTCACAATCGCGCACTTCCCCAAAATTGGACGATAGAGCAAGGGCCGGTAAAATTAGTTATCTCGTTAACGGATTTTGGTCACCTAGGAATTTTTCCCGAACAAGATGCAAATTGGGATACACTGCACCGGTTAATTTTGAACCAACCAAAAGAAATTAGTGTATTGAATTTGTTTGCTTACACGGGAGGATCAACCCTAGCCTGTGCTTCTGCTGGGGCAAAAGTCGTGCACCTGGATGCCTCTAAAACAAGTGTGGCATGGGCTCGGGAAAATGCCGAGGCGAGTGGGGTAGCCAACAAACCGATCCGCTGGATCGTCGATGACGTTCAAAAATTTGTTGAGCGGGAAGTTCGTCGTGGCAGTAAGTATCACGGCATTATTCTTGACCCACCAAGTTTTGGACGCGGAACTAATAACGAAGTCTGGCAGGTCGAAGACCACTTGGTGCTACTACTAGAAAATCTTAAACTCATTCTTGACGACGACTACTTGTTTATTCTTCTTTCTTGCCATAGCACGGGATACACGCCAATGGCTCTTCAAAATTTGCTATCAGATATTGTAGATACTAATTTAGGAGTGCTCGAAACTCGCGAGATGACCATTGCTGAGCAAGAATCCGGACGCGCACTCCCAAGTGGCGCCAGCGCATTGTTCATTCGAAACAAGTCGTAACCCATGAGCCTCATAGTTATCGCCAGTCCATCCAATCAGACGATCAAAGATCTCGTGCGCCTTAAAGACCGTAGGGGTGAACGCGCCGAGCATTCCTTTGTCGTGGAAGGTCGCCGTGAAATTCAAAGAGCGATGGCTTCCAATTTTATCATGGAAGATTTTTTCTATTGCCCTCAAGAGCTGGATGCTTCCGGAAGGTTGCTTGTCGACTCGGTGAGTAGCCCGCGCAGGGCGGAAGTCTCGAAGGAGGCCTTTGCAAAAATCGCGACCCGAGAGGGATTTGACGGTTTGGTCGCTGTTTTTTCGCAGAAGAAAAATGCATTTTCCGACATCGAAAATAATGCGGCCACGGCTCCAATATTTGTAGTTGTGGTCGAGGATGTTGAAAAACCAGGAAATCTCGGAGCAGTCCTTCGAACGGCTGATGGTGCAGGTGCTCACGGCGTGGTTGTACTTGGAAAAGCCGTAGATGTCTGGAACGCAAATGTAATCCGCTCAAGTTTGGGGGGAGTTTTTTCTATGCCAGTAGTTCATGCTGAAGGCCCAGAATTTTTTAAGTGGTGCAAGCAACAGGGAGTTAAATTACTCGGTGCCGCCTTGTCATCCGAAAGCAAAAGTATCTATGATGCTGATTTGCGTGGACCTCTGGCCGTCTTGTTTGGCTGTGAAGCTACCGGGCTATCCAAAGCTACAATGAGCCAATTAGATGAATCCGCAATTATTCCGATGAACGGACTTTGTGACAGTCTCAACATTTCGGTTGCCGCTGGTGTGTTTATGTATGAAGCCTTGCGCCAACGAACGTCGATCCAAAGCCGGAAATAAACGCACAATGGACGAAGTGGTTCTTTTGCCAATAGGATTGCAGATTCCAACGCGCCCCTAAAATACACAAATTTTCTATTTCGAACATGAGTCTCCTCATGAACACTATTGCGCCATAATCTGCTGATATCTAGCCAAATACCGCCGGAATTCGGCCTTCTGCCAATCCTGCTGAAGGTCTCTGTCTTAATCATTTCAAAAATCACCCGATATCTGTACGACCGAAAACAGAAATTTAGCCAAAGAAAATGGAACCATAATGGCGAAGCCGCTTGCAAGAAAATTTGATACCTGTCCAATGCTCGCAAGAGGTGACTGGGGGGTTGGCAGCGTTCAAAACCGTGGACTAACTCACGCCATGAGTGCGGGGCAAAACCCTACTGGGTTTCACGGACCACGTACCGCTGGCTGGCTTGTATTTATGAACGGGTGCCACCGAGGTGAGGATATTCGCCTTCCTGATGGTGAGACCGTACTAGGATCGTCTTGGGAAGCGGATGCGGTGATCACGGGTGTCGGCATCGGAAGCAAACATGCATTCATCCGCATGGGAATAGGCGAAGCGAGCATCTGTCCAAGTGCAGGGTCTAGGGTCGTAAAAATAAATAATGTTGTGATCTCTGGGCCCCATTCCTGCGAGGATGGAGCACTAATCACCATTGGCGAAATGCACTGCATTCTTCGGTTTGCCGAGAAAATGCCTCGCGGTTATGAGGCTCCAGAGTCCGCAAAGCCACTCAGCATGCCTAACCAGGCGATGCGTTCAGAAACCGTTTGCGGATGGTTGGTCTTGAACCGCGGTGCAAGTATGGGGCAAGACTACCGCATAATTAATGGCAGGTTTCGTATCGGATCCGACCCCGGGCTAGAGGCAACAATTCCTGATGGCCACTTGTCAAAGCATGCCTTGACCTTCGCTGTCACGACGAAAGAATGCAAGGTCGAGTGGATTATGGAGGGTCACAAGCTATACATCAACGGGGTGGAAGCAGCAGTAAATGCCGTGTTGAATGATTCGGACGCGGTAAGTATTGACCATTTGGAAGGATACATAAAATGGTTTCGCTCGTAACACGCTGGTTGCAAAAAAAGTGTCCAAAAATATCCGAGGTCGTCGGTTTCATGGCCTCAGCATGTCTCGTGTGCAATTCTTTGCCGGCAAACGCAACATCCAAAACCAACAAAATTGGAGTTAAAGGTTCCGTCACTCGTGCGATCGAAATTTTGCAGGTAGAGCATTTAGAGGACCATCATCTTCGTATTATTTTTAATGCACAGGAGCATGATGGGCTACTTCGTTTTCCAATCACGACCATTGACCGGGCGATGGTTAAAGTAAATTTTACCAATACGTCGACAGCACCAGAGAGCGTTCAGTCACTTTTATTACATGGGGCTGGAGGAGATTCCTTGAAACGTGCGCTTTACATCGGCATTAGTCTGCACCGAAAGCTAAAGCCTAAGGAGGTCGAGGAATTGCGGTTGCAAACGGGAGAAATTCTAAAGGGCATTCCATCAGAGCTTTTGACCGTGGCAGCGATTTCCCAGGATAGTGCCCGGGTCGTCGCAAATGTTAGTCCAGAAAATGGAGATAACGTAAATCGTATCCTGCAGCAGATGCAGTCTCTTGAGCCGGAGGGCGAGGGGCCTGCCCTTGCAGATACTCTGTGCGTCGCTGCCGAGAGGTTTCATGCCTGGGATTTGTCGCAATTTAAAAAATCGGATCAAAAGGTCTTAGTCATCATCTCTAGTCCTGGCGATGGCCCTTCAACGGAGCGCTATCGAGGGCAAAATTGTTGGCGCAGCCTAATGGATCAGGGTGTTCGAGTTTTCAATATTGCTTTTGGACAGTCCTACGGAAAATCAAATTTTGATTTGGGGGCTGTCGCCCAAGAGAGCGGAGGCTATGTCCATCGCATCGTCGGTACTGTCGAAATGAGCGCTGCGGTAAAAAACATAATGGCTCTTCTAAAAAACGAATATGTAATCGATGTTAATGCGCCAGATATTGCGCTTGAAGATCAGCCGCTAGAAATGAAAATTACAATTTCCTATCACGATGAAATTTTCGAGAGTCAAAACCACAATGTTGGGTTTGTCATTCCAAGCCTTAGCACTGTATTTTTGCCGAAAGCTTTGACCCCAGAGCAGCAATTAGAGGAATCTAATAAATCTGACGCCAAAATTTTGGAAGAAAGGATCATGCTTTTTGCCTGGCTGGCAGTCTCGTTCGCCATTGCCGTTTGGCTCGGACGTAAGGGCTACCATTGGTTTAAAGTACGGGCAAAAACCTTGGCTTGTAATTCCTGCGGGCATCGCGTTTCAAAGGATTACTCTAATTGCCCCTTTAGAAGTCCCGAGTGTGTTGCAAGGTTGGTTGTGATTGGCGGCATTTATGCTGGGCAAACGATACCAATCGCAAAGGGTGAGACGTTGCTCGCTCGCTTCCCTCGCGGTGGGGCGGGAGTCAAAATTCGTGGGCGAAAAATTTCTTGGTGGGGTCACGGAAGAATTCAACTTGATGGCCACAAGGCGCTATATTTACCAAGTAAAGTTGGTCGAGACCGAATCAATGGCTGGACTGTTCATGAGCCAAGATTGTTAGGTGTTGGGAGTGTTTTGCAGATTGGGAATCAGACAGTGCGCTTTGAGGTAAAAAGAAATTCAATCGGCGGTTAAGGTAAGACTATGAATCGACGAATTAGTATAAATTTCAAATCGGGACCAACTGCGGGGCAAAGCTTCTCAATTGGTCCTGGAGAATTCGCTTTTATCGGCTCTGCGGAGACGTGTCAGATTCGAATCGTGGACGATCCAACAATCAGTTTGACTCATGCCTGTATTTTTCATGATCCCGCTGGTGTCGTGCGTTTTAAAGATATGGGAAGTCAGTTTGGAACAAAGCGAAACGGCAAATTGATTACCCAAAATATAGACCTTAAGCCAGGGGACCGAATTACGATTGGTCTGACGACAACATTTCAAAATGGTTTTTGGAATGCGTTACAAGCAACCACGTTCACAAAATTTAGCAAACTTCATGACCGAGGTCCAAAAACGGTATCTAGCGAATTATGGTATCGACGAAAGACGGTAGGCATGAGTTTGGCTTTCGGGTCTGCACTTCTATTCATTGCATTTTTTGTATTTGGCTTCAAGAATTCAGAGGGTCAAGGCACAGTGCCGCCAGAGGGCCCCAGCAAGCGGACTGCCCTGATGTCCGCCAAGGGCAAAGACCTCGGCATTTTTAGTGGTAAATTAAGTGCAAAATTGTTTGGAAAAAAACCGAAACGAGCGGCGAAAACGTCAACCGAAATGATCGGGGATAAACTTTTTATTTGGGATGAAATCGTCGCCATATCCCGGCGATTCGGAGACCCTCCTCCCAGCGCGATGGATCCAGGATTTGTTCTTGAAGTGGAACGACACCTCAGGCGGTTTACTAAGGGCGGCTACCATAAATTGATGCTGGAGAGAAAAGAAAAATTTTGGCCAATCATTGAGAAGGCTTTAGTGGCGAATGGATTACCGGTTGAGCTGGGCTATATTGTTTGGGTTGAGTCTAATTTTCAACTGGAGGTCGTAAGTCCTGTCGGAGCCTTGGGCCCGTGGCAATTTATGCCTGAGACTGCGAAAGAATATGGATTAGCCGTTGGCGGTAAAAACGATCAAAGAATGAATCTGGAGAAGTCGACGGACGCGGCTGCAAAATACTTTACGGGTCTATTGAAAATGTTTGGCACCGAGCGTTACCTGTTGGCGATTGCTTCCTATAATACAGGGCAAAATCGCGTTAAGAGATATCAAATTGCATCAACCGTGAACAAAGAAAAAGTGGTCGATTTTTGGCATTTACGATTCCTGCTCCCGACTGAAACAGCAGAGTATGTTCCTAAATTTATGGCGGCGGTCATTATTGGACGCAATCCCGGCCGTTGGGATGTCGGGCACTAGATTTTGACCGCCGGATAAAATTGTATAATAGCGCTATGGCGCACAATATCGTTAAACACATTGCAGGTGTGTCACCCACGACCTGCCAAAGTCCCCACCGTCCATCGCCAATCGGTTCTGCTAGAATCGAATCCGAAGCAAGCGGAGCTAACGATTGTACGACGCGCCCATTACCGTCGATCCAAGCAGAAATTCCTTGGTTGCCTGCCACCAACATCGGCCGGCGGTTTTCAACGGCTGTCAAAATTGCGCTATTCACATGATGGTCAAGCATGGACGAACCTTTAAACCAAGCATCGTTGGTTATATTAACTAGAATTTCTGGCGATTGACCCTTGTCTGTTAGTTTTCGGACGTGAGCTTGAATTAAATGTGGCAAAAAATTCTCAAAGCAGATGCTTGGAGAAATTTTGACCCCGTTGGGTAGCTGCCAAGTTACCGGTTCAGTTCCGGCTTCATACTTTCCAAAGTTGAGCCATTTGAGAAGGAAGGGAATTCTTGAGACAATAGGAATGTACTCTCCGAACATAACCAGATGCTGTTTAGCGTAGTAGCTGCTATCACTTGGATTTTCTGTCCTAGCCCACAGTGCAGCATTGGAGGCTGAGGTGACTCCAGATCTGATTTTTAACAAATCTGTTCCCAAAATGAACTGCGGTTTTGTGGTTACAAAAAGTGAAAACAGGTGTCGAAGTTTGGAGCTCATGGTTTGTTCTAGTGCTTGAGTCGCCTTCTTGAATTTTTCGGAGTCACCCAATAGATCCGGAGGAACTTCAGGACTCTTGTCCCAATCAAGCCAAGGCGTGCCACCAGAAAATGTCGCTTCTGGCCATACGACTAAGTCGACTCCCAATGGGCCTGCTTTTTTTGCTGCAATTGACGTCTGTTGTTCATATCGAAGCCAGCCATCTTGCAGGTTTTTCATAACTTTAATGAAACTAATCGGTATATTTTCCTGTATGAGGAGGATGCGAGCAAGCGGCTTGATCGGACCTTTTTCAAGAATCATGCGGTCGTACTCGTTCAGAGACGATGCAGCGCTAAGTCCCATTCCTATGACGATAGCTGCCAATAGAGCGCATCGCAGCGATTGCTTGCGATTGGGTGCTGCTATTGGAGCACCGACGATTCGGCAGCTAGTGATTAATACGGAGCACTCGTAAATTAGGGTACCGCCAAGGACAACAAAAAATCCCACGCCATAGCTTCCAAAGTGTGCGGCGATCTGCAAAATCCAAGGCCATGGCGTTTGGCTGTGTGCGAGAATGCCGGCGGTAAAACCCGTAGCAAAGTGGGCGCGGATCCACTCGCCTACAACCCACGCTACAGTGCACGCCATACTCAGAGGTAGCTTTGTTGTGTGACGCAAGAAACGAGCGAGGAACACATAAAGGGGAAGGTAAGCGGCCACATACATTGATAGTGCAGCCCACCCAAAATACAAAGCCCAGTTGCCCAAGCGAATGCCCTGCAGTATGCCCAACCACATCAGCAATCCAATGAGCCACAAATGCCAATACTCCTTTTTTGTCGGAGCAGTCTTGTTAGCAACAATGGGCACCCAACAGGCCATCGACAGATAGGCGGCCCACGGACATTTCATGGGTGGAAGTGCAAGCCAATATAAGGCAGCGCCCGCAACGATTAGCATCCAGTTTTTTTTAAAATGTTTTAGCATTTGAGCCCTATCTGCCAATTAGATTCTCTCATTGTATCAGGAGCTTGCGGATTGCCAAAATTTCACTCACAAAAAGCTAAGGGGCTGTCTGCCTGATTAGATATAAAATTGAACAGCGGTGTTGAGGCAGGCTCAGACATCCCACAAATTTGCAGTCTAATTATGCTTTCGAGGTTGCTCTGAAACCTTAGGAGGGTATGCTCTTCAGCTAGACTAAACGCCAATTGCAGGTTCTAAAAATTTGAGGAGATTTGTCCATGATGGGCAAGGGAATTCAGTCCATTCGGTTTGAGCAAGGTACCATCGTGGTCGATGGTTTTGATCCTGCTGTCATGTCAAAGCTACAGGATTGGATCCGACGAGATCAAAGGACCTTAGAGTGGCGAGCCGAGGGCCGCCATTATAGAGAGATTGCACTTGTTTTACGGGACAGTGGAATTGATTGGCAGGATCATGCTCGGCAATATGATTTATTAAAACTTGACCTTAAAGAACCCATCACGCCGCGATCACACCAAACGGAGGCTCTTCGTTCGTGGACTGAAGCTGGGCGACGCGGAGTGGTAAATTTGCCAACTGGATCTGGTAAAACCATGTTAGCCGTGATGTGCATGGCGGCAGTCGGAAGGCCTACGTTAGTTTGTGTGCCAACGATCGATTTAATGAACCAGTGGCATGATGTCTTGAAAAAATATTTCGATGCCAAAATTGGTATGTTAGGCGGTGGAAGTCATGAGATCGAAGCCATCACTATCGCCACCTACGATTCGGCGGCGATGCATGCAGATCGTCTCGGCCCACGTTTTGGTTTGGCGATTTTTGATGAGTGCCACCATTTGCCCGCAATAGGATATTCGCAAATTGCCCAGTCCTTGATTGCACCGTTTCGACTTGGACTTTCTGCGACGATTGAACGGGCAGATGGGCGTGAAGAAGTTTTATTTGATTTAGTCGGCGATGTTGTATTTGAAGGCCGCTTTAGTGAGATGGAAGAAAACACACTCGCCCCATATCGAGTGGTGCAGATCGAGGTGGACATGACGCCCTCCGAGCTCCAGTCATATACCGAATCCCGAGAGATCTATAAAAATTTTATTAAGCAAAACCGCATTAATTTTTCGGATGGCAACGGCTGGGCCCAGTTTATTGCGTTGTCCTCTCGCTCGCCCCAAGGCCGATCGGCGATGAAGGCTTACCGCGTGCAGAAGCGCCAAGCACAGGCGGCATCAGGAAAATTATCGGAACTTTGGAAAATCATGACCCTTCACAAAAACGAACGCATCATTGTTTTTACGGATGAGAATTCCTTAGCTTACCAAATAGGGCGAGATTTTTTTGTGCCTGTATTAACTCACCATACGAAGCCGGCCGAACGAGCAAAAATTCTTGATCTCTTCAAAACGGGCGAAATCTCGGTAATAGCGACCTCAAAGGTCCTAAACGAGGGAGTCGACGTGCCTGAGGCCAGCATTGGCGTGGTTCTTTCTGGCAGTGGAACGGTGCGTGAGCACGTGCAAAGACTCGGGCGAATTCTTCGCCACAAAACGGGGAAGAGTGCTGTTTTATATGAGATTATTTCGCGAGGGACATCCGAAACATACGTGAATCAACGACGAAGGCAACACTATGCTTACCAAGGATCTGGTTCAGGCAACCGTTCGTAGCGGGAAGCTTTTTCCAAGGTTTATAAAATCAGATGACCCTACAGCCAGTGCGGAGGCTAAGGAGTTGTGCGAGCTTTTTTCGGACGCCGCCGGTCGGGTCGTTAGTGACCTTGAAGACGAAGTAAAAGAAGCAGTCTCAACACCAAGGAGCCGGGGTTTTGCAAAATTACTCATGGATCAATGTGAGGTGGCCGAGCCCAATGCTGAAATCATGGATTTCCGATGGAAAACCTTTGCCGTTTCAGAACGACTTAGGAAGTCTGACAGTATATCTCAAAATGAGTTTACAGAGGCTGTCGCCGCGGAACTTGGCGAAGCGGCCGGTGATTTAAAAGCGAAATTATTTTCTGACCTGCCAAGTGCGCGCGTGGTTGAGAGGTATGATCCGCTTTCGATCGAGGCCCTCATCGACAAATATAATCTGTCCCACGTTACGACGTTTCTTTGTTTCGCTGACGATGTCGCCGTGACCGTGACCAATGTGACGATTGCGCAAAAACGCGAACTCATGCGTCGCCTAAAGTTCCACAGGCTTATGAGTGATGTGGAAGTGAATAAAGATGCGAAGGCTTTGACACTCGAGCTAAGTGGGCCTCTTAGGCTATTTGGTAAGGCACAGGGCTACGCTTTGAGAATCGCAAATTTTTTCCCGTTTGTGGCTTCGCTGCCAGAATGGAAGTTAGAGGCATTGATTACTTGGCGTGGAAAGAAAGTTCTATTTTGCCTTGATCAAAAATCTGGTGTTGTCACCAAATCTTCGAGATCCCACGGTGGTTATATTCCAAAGGATTTTGAGCAGGTCATGCATGCCATAAATGCTTCGGACGAAATGAAAATCGAGCCGGGTGAAGATTTTATTCATCTCGGAAAGCAGAGTTATTGTTTCCCAGATTTTGTGGTCAAATATGGCAAGAAAACCTTGGCCCTAGAATTGTTTCATCCTTGGCATAAAGGTCAACTAAAGCAGCGTGTAGAGGCCGCAGAAGCCTCGAAAACAAAGGGCTTTATGATTGGCGTCGAACGCTCGCTAATGAAAGACCTTGCCCTCAAAGATTTTTGTGAAAATAATGAATGGTTTGGCAAAAATGCTTTCGAATACACCCAATTTCCGACGCCTAACGTCATCAAAAGGGCGGTTATAAAGCATGGCTAATGCTCCCAAAGAAATTTTATCGTCCATCGATCACGTCTTAATTGACGTGTTCGGATTTGCGACGTTTCGTGCGCGGCAACGCGAGGTGTGTCTATCCGCATGGCGTGGCAAAGACGTGCTCCTTGTGATGCCTACTGGCGCAGGGAAGTCTCTTTGTTATCAGTTGCCAACCATCGCCCGCCAAGAGGGGCGAGCTTTGGTGATTAGTCCGTTGATTGCCTTGATTGAAGACCAAGTTCAAAAACTGCTGCAACTCGGAATTTCGGCGGCAAGAATTCATTCTGGAAGATCTAGATCTGAGTCCCAAGATGCATGCCGTGATTGGCGAGAGGGACGTCTCCAGTTTCTTTTTATCGCGCCAGAGAGGCTGGGCGTGTCTGGATTTTTAGAATTTCTGGAAGAATATAAGCCGGCCATTGTTGCGGTTGATGAAGCCCACTGCATCTCTATGTGGGGTCATGATTTTAGGGCCGACTATCGTCAGCTAGGGCCTCGCCTAGAGCGTCTTCGGCCCGCAAATTTTATTGCCTTAACCGCAACGGCTACGCCCGAAGTGCAAAAAGACATTGTCGCACAGTTGTCGTTAAAAAATCCTGATGTATTTATCCACGGCTTTCGTCGCGACAACATTGCTATCGAGGTACTAGAACTCACGCCAGGAGCACGCCTTGAAGCGGCCGTGTCCATTCTGAAGGATAAGGCTCGCCTTCCTTGCATCGTTTATGCTCCGACCCGTAAACTTGCCGAGGCAACGGCTCTTGAGCTTCAAAAATATCATCGCACCGGAGTCTTTCATGCGGGCCTGCCACCACAGGACAGGCAGCAGGTTCAAGATGCGTTTCTTGAAGATCGCCTTGATGTGATGGTCGCAACGATCGCGTTCGGTATGGGAGTTGACAAGCCGAATGTGCGTACGATTTTTCATTTAGCCTTGCCGGGATCATTGGAGGCTTACTACCAAGAAATTGGCCGTGCCGGCCGTGACGGAAAATTGAGTTCTGCCGTATTGATGTTTGCACCGGTGGACCGCAAGACTCATGAATATTTTATGGACTTGAACTACCCCGAGCCGGAAGTTTTGGAGACCATGTTAGATGCCGTCAAAGCTGGTTCAACATCTCGTGATGAAGTCACCGCTCGCCTCGGTCTGGCACCAGATATTGTCCGGTCGGGCTTAGAAAAACTTTGGATACACGGCGGCATTATCGCCAAAGAGGACGGGACACTGCTGCCAGGGAAAAGTGGTTGGGAACGTAGATACCAGATGCAACGCAGAAATCGTCAAGAGCAATTAGCGGGAGCCTTGGCGTTCGCTAATCACAAAGGGTGCCGAATGCAGCGGCTGATCACCCATTTTGGTGACCACAATGATGCTCGTGAGCCTTGCAAAATATGTGACCGCTGTCGGGGCCCGTCGGTGCTGTTGGAGCCTATAAAGCGGATCACGGACGAAGACAGCAAGGGACAACTGGAAATGTTGTTGCTGCTGGTTCCCTTTCAATCAAAAACAACGGGGCAGGTTTACCGCGATTTATTCGAACCTCGTGGCTGGGATCGACGACGATACGAGGGGATTTTGTGGGATTTGGAGTCTCAGGGACTAGTGTTTCAAGCTAAGCATTCGTTTACCAAAAACGGTGAGTCCATCGATTTTTTGCGGGTTGGCTTGACTGACGAAGGCCGTCGAGATTTACATAGTCGAAAACTCGCACCAACTCTTGCCGTTCAGCGACTTGGTATCGATGAACGTGTGATGACGTCTCGTCGCAAGGCGTCCAATCGCAAACGTAGTTCAGCTAAATCGCCTGGTAAATCATCCGGTCAATCATCCGGTCAATCATCCGGTCAATCATCTGGTCAATCATCCCGTAAATTATCACCACGATATTAGGAGCGAGTGCTATGGCAAAAAAACCAACTGCAAAATTTTCTTGTACCGAGTGTGGTGCCTCGTATATTAAGTGGCAGGGAAAATGCCCCGACTGCAATAAATGGGGAACCGTGCAGGAGGATGTGGTTGCCACGCCGAGCCTTGGGTTTAGACGCTCTGCGGTAGACGGGATCGCCGGCTCAGCCAAAGTCATAGCCCTTGACGCAGATCTTGATTTGCCTGACGTGTCGAGAGTTCCATTGGGCATCAATGAACTGGACAGAGTGCTTGGAGGCGGACTTGTGCCAGGATCTTTTATATTGCTTTCAGGAGATCCCGGAATTGGAAAATCCACGTTGCTCTTGCATGCCGTCTATGAGGCGGCAAAGCAGGGGATGAAGGTCCTTTATTCATCCGGAGAGGAAAGTGCCGCACAGATTTTGCTTCGAGCCAAACGTTTGGGGCATATGCATCCAAATATTCTTGTGGCCAACGAAACAAATGTCGATGCCATTAATGCTACGATCAACGAACACAAACCCGACATGCTCGTGGTCGATTCAATTCAAACGGTTTTTAGTCCTGATATACCCTCTGCTCCGGGCAGTGTCACGCAGGTCAGAGAGTGTGCTGCAAAATTATTGGATGTAGCGAAGTCAAGAAATCTTCCTGTGTGGCTTGTTGGGCACGTTACAAAAGATGGAAATATCGCAGGGCCGCGAGTGCTTGAGCATCTTGTGGATTGTGTGTTGTATCTGGAGGGTGAGCCAAATAGTGGTTATAGAATTTTGCGAGCTGTAAAAAATCGGTTCGGCTCTACTGGGGAAATTGGCGTTTTCGAAATGGCGGGTGATGGACTTCGGCCTGTTGTCGACCCAGGGGCTCAATTTTTAGAGCATTTTTCAGCCAACGGTCCCCGTCCAAGCGGTATCTCCACGACTGTGACGATGGAGGGTTCCCGGCCATTGCTTGTGGAGATCCAGTCACTAGTTGCAAAAACCGTGTTTGGAAATCCGAGGCGCGTGGTCACGGGGCTGGACACCAATCGAGTTGCGACTTTATTGGCTGTACTCGAAAAGCGCGCAGGGTTGTATCTGAGCATGAATGATGTTTATACCACGGTCGCCGGTGGCTTGAGGCTCATGGATCCGAGTGCCGATTTTGCTGTGGCCATGGCTATTGCGTCTAGTTTGCTTGATCGACCGATTACGGGTCGCTATACGTTTGTTGGAGAGCTCGGGTTGTCGGGGGAAGTTCGAGGGTGTCCTCATCTCGGAGTAAGAATTTCAGAAGCCAGAAAAATGGGTTTTGAGAAAATATTTGTGCCAGAAATTAGTCTCAAAAACGAGAAGCCTCGTCCGTCCACAGATGGAAGGACCATTGAAGTGGTCGGAGTCCGATCGATTTCAAATTTGGAACGCTTGGGCGTTTGGTAAGTGTTCCAAGACGCCTGAAGTGGACGGTCTAATCACCAGTTTTAAGCGGACAGCATAATAAAGCGGTAGTACACGGGTTTTTGCGGCAATGCATCCACATGATATTACTGTGATTTGTTTGTTTTATGAAAATGACCCACTCTTTGGGTCATTTTAGATTGTTTTGACCTGTATAGTAGGCTAAAGTCTATAAATGGAAAAAAGGATATTATTACAAACACTTAAAAATGGCCTCGTGACGACTCCCAAGAGTATTCTGCTCATGGGACCTCGCCAAACTGGCAAGAGTACTTTACTTGGTCAACTTGAAGTCAACTTTAAAATTGACCTCTCTGATGAGTCGACCTACAGACAACATATAAAAGATCCAGAATTGATCCGTGCGCAAACCAATGCGCTACCAAAAGCAAGTATTATCCTTGTCGATGAAGTTCAACGCATACCTTCCATACTAAATACCATTCAAAGTCTTATAGATAGTGAACGAAAATTGCGATTTTTACTGACTGGATCTTCTGCTCGAAAATTAAAGCGCGGTCATGCCAATCTTCTGCCTGGGCGCTTGTTTCGTTATGAGTTATTTCCGCTCACTTTCTGGGAACTAAAAGAAAAATGGGATCTAAGTAAAGCATTAACCATTGGGACTTTGCCCGAGATCTATCTAAATGACTACGGTCCAGAATTGCTTACAAATTACATCGATAGTTATTTACGCGAAGAAATTCAAGCTGAGGCGTTAATACGTAATATTGCAAGTTATGCCAGATTTTTAGATATGGCGGCAGAGGCTTCTGGCCAAATTATAAATTACTCGAAACTTGCTTCTGACTCAGAAATCCCAAAAGAAACGATCCGACGATATTACGAAATTCTTGCAGACACCCTCTTGGTTCACCGCCTACCTGGATTTACCAATATCAAGGGCAGCCGCAAGGCGATCCAAAAAGAACAATTTATTTTCTTTGATCTGGGAGTGCGCAACGCCCTACTACGTCAGCACCGCAATATTTTCACTCCGACTCAGTTGGGCAAATTGTTTGAACAATGGCTCGTCACTCAACTGATCGCATTTAACAGCTATCACCAAAAAAATTGGCAGATTTTTTATTACCGTGATGACCTAAAACAAGAAGTCGATGTCATTGTCGACTGTGGACAAGACCTCCTAGCTATTGAAATTAAATATGCAGAGAAATTTCATCCCGATTTTTTAACAGGTCTCAAAGCCTTTTCTAAGGTGACAAAAAAACCAGTCCGCTCAATTCTTCTCTATCGGGGTGATTCAAAACAGGTGCGAGAGGGGATAGAGATTTGGCCCTATCAGGATTTTTTGAATGAACTAACGTAGCGCTCAGGACACAGCTCGACACTGCGTGCAACCTTATTGGCCTGTATAACATGCGCAATACGGATCATAGTACCAGACTTCTGTAGTGTTGTCTGGGATGGTCTTAGCTCCCGTAGGGATCTGGCCAGCAGTCTGACATGGGCCTTGTGTAGGATCGCAGTTTGGATTCGTTGGCAGGTTTGGATTGTTGCCAGGAACTGGGATCGCAACTTCGGGAATTACAGGAGGATTGAGCATTACGACGACTGTTAATGAGGCCGTGGCTTTTTTTCCTGAATCACTCGTACAAGTCGATTTGACTAAATAGGATCCGATGGCTGCATAGCCGTGCTGAGTGACAGCACCAACGCCAGTAGCTTTGTCAGCATAGTCCCAGGCAGTGGTCAATCGGCCTTTTAGTTCGCAAATACCGGTGAACACGACCGGTTGATTGATTCCAACGAGCATTGGTTTAGCGTGTATCGTAAAGCCACCTTCAATCTGATCCTTGGGGGTCGATTTATCGATAACTCTTAGGGTCATGGTTGCTTCAGATTGCTCGTTGTCCTGACTTTTGACCGTCATTTTTATGACAAATTCACCGGCTGTGGCGAACACTTTATCGGTAGTAGCAAGTGTCGAGCAAGCGTCACGCTTAACAGCGGGCTTTTCAGCCCCTAGGTCATAGTCAGCCGCGATAATTCCAGGATTTGCACATTTGTCTTTGCCCACGTAATCGGGGTCAAGAGTATCTGCCGTTGGACGAATATCAACGTGGGTTCCTACGTAGATCCAGGTAACGCTAACGCCGCGGTCTATGACTTCTACCCGCGCTGTTGGCGCAGATGACTTAGGAGCCTCAAAATTATTAGGCTGGAGTAAGCCAGGATTCAGGACTTGATATCCCGCCTGTTTACAGGCCGTGATTGATAAAGCGGCCAGTAAAGCTAGCTGCCACAATTTAGAGTTTCCAGGATTCGATTTCATACATTTTTCCTTTTCAGTGCAACGGTGGTTTAGAACAGCAACGGTTTCTCAATTCAACACTTTCTCAATTCAACACTTTCTCAATTCAACGCTTAACTCAGCACAAATTCGACGATCCTATGACAGCTACTTATTTGGCGGTATTATTCGCCTTTGGTGCCTTAATGGCTTTTTTAGGAGCCTCTTTTTTTACGGGAGCTTTCTTATCAATTTTGCGGATGCCCGGGTCGCTAGCTCCTTCTGCGGCCTTTTCGTTCGTCTGGCTGCGTGCTTCTTCTTTGTTTAAGTCGCGGTAGATACGAAATTCAACGCGACGGTTAAGTTGGCGGCCTTGGAAGTTTCCGTTACCAGAGACGGGCTCTCGCTCGCCGTGACCTTCGGAGGACATTTTACTGATGTCTAGGCCTTGCTGGGTCGCAAGCCAATCCTTGATCGTTTGAGCTCGACGGCTGCTTAATTGTTCGTTGTAATCAGCGCTTCCAATGTCATCGGTATGGCCGACGATCACGAGTTTTGTGAATGCTGGTGGTTTCTTAAGGTGGTCAGCAAGTTCCTTGAGCATGGTTTTTGATTTGCCAAGAACCAAATGGTCAGAGTCAAACTCAAACATCACGTCATGAATTACAATTTTCTCAAATGCTTTTGGCTCTGCTGCGAAGGGCTTCTCTACAGGCACGATTTCTGGTGTGGTTACTCGTGGTGCCTGTTCAAACTTAGGACCCGTGGCATAGTTGAGTCCTGCGTAAATTCGCCAGTCGGGAGAACTCTGGCCGTGTGCGATTTCTGTTCCAAAACCAGCGTGAATCGCCAGATTAGTGTCGACATCATGCTTGATGCCGAGCAAGGCTTCAGACGATGACGCAGTACGATTATTGTTGGTGGTCGTACTTTTCACAGGGTTGCTACCAAAAACTTCAGCAACAATTTTCGAGTCCAAGGACTCAATGCGATAGTTTAATGCGCCTGACCAAATGTATTGATTCGCAAGCGGCTTAATAGGATCGGCTTCAGGGAGTGCTGCTCCAGCTTTTCGCCAACGGTAGCCAAGGTTGATGCCCATACCGAGTGAATCTGTTAGCTGCTTGCTTCCGATCAAAACGATCGAATATATTGGTGAGTTGCTTTTGCCAACGTAGGGATTGTCTTTGGTTCGATTGAGGTTAATGATCCCCTGAATCGCAATTCCTTGTTTTTCGTCACCAACAAGTCTGTATTTACCGTTCATTCGGACTTCGGTATTGCCGTTGTCACGAAACTTTCCATTCTTGCCGCTTGTTTTGACCGAAGACGTTACGACCTGCGGCAGACTTAAACCAAGATCGAAATTTTTGGAAACTCCATAACCAACATTAAGGTCAGCACCTAATAGAGTATCGTTAAATTTAGTGCGGCTTTGAACCGTACTGGTGGTTTCAAAGTAAGGCAGAGTGTTGACCGCATAGTTCATGAATAGGCCAAAATTTAGGAAGCCCTCTTGAAGCGTCTCCGAAGACTCTACAGTAACGAAGTCAAGGCCACTTGTTGTCGCGTTGAAGTTCTGCATGTCAGAACCGACCACATTCGCAAAGCTGACAGGTGTCAAAAGAGTAGACACTAGTGGTGTCGTCAAGAGCATGATCAAAATACCCTTAGAACGGTACTGGGAGTATGTCATTTTCTTCCTTTGATTCATGTGGTTACGCCTTATAGCTAAAAGTGATTTGGACCTTTGTACGGGATCTCGGCTTAACGCCTGACTGATCCTTGCTCCCATACATGCAAGGGCAGTGCCAAGGGTGTAGGGAGACTGTAAGATGTTGATATTATTCTTTTAAACTAGTTTTTTCAGTTAAATTTGGTGAATTGATAAGTTTGGCCTATGTATTGCATCATCTATATAAGCATCGGTTTGAGCATCAATCTACAATGGGGAAGCACAGCATGTTAGAATCACTTCAAAAAGCAACCTCGGCGGTATGGACGATAGCCTTGCGAGGTATTTTACCCGCAGATCGTCGTGATCACGGCACGGATATTAGACTATGGAATGACAGAGACCCACGGGTCGATCAGTCATTTTTTCAGGGATCAGTTCCAGGATTTGTCATTGGCAATGATCAAACGATAGTGGACTGGAATATTGGCTTTGACATGGTGTTTGGCAACAGTCCTGGCGTTCAACGTGGAATGCCTGTAACCGCATGGTACGAACTAATAGAAAACTTCCGTCGATTACCTAGCCGCGAAGGAAAGCTCCACGGCGAGGCCTTGGTGCCGATTACGGACAGGGAACGGATTGTATTTGTGAGTTCTGAGTTCGGTCGAATCGTTTTTATGAAAATGATGTCGCCTGTTCTTGACCGAATTACGGGTCGGATTATTGGATGGAATGTTGCGCTTAATGTCAATTCGGTTACTAAACGAGTTGAGTTTTTTACTAGGTTGAATCATCTCATTCAGGCGGCATCGAAACATGCCCGCTATGTCATGGGGATTGATCAGATTGCAGCTAAGTCAAGAGTGTTTAGTGATGCTGTGCAACTAGCGATTCGTGAGATCGACGTAGCCGATGACGTTCTCGTCATTGGTGCCGTTGGTGCCGTATCGTTTGTGGAAGAAATTTTAAATTCAAATCCTAACGCCCAAGTGAGTATCTTAGATGATGACGCAGAGGCGCTTCGTCATTTGCGGCACAATCTCAGTCGTCATGGCAGCCGAGTTAAGATTGTTCGTGGAGCGCCGACAAATTTCAGCCTAGTGCCAGAAGATCGCTTCGGAACTATTCTATTGTTGTGGCCGCGCATGTCTAGAGAGACCATTCGAATCGTTAAAAAAGGATTAAGGCGTAAGATACGAGATCATGGAAAAATTTCTGTGATTAGCTGGACCCTAGATAATGGGGTCGAGAAATTCTGGACAGCGGTGCGTCGTGATCTCGAAAAAAATCACGAAATTGACCTGGTTCGCTGGCACATGGGAATCATTAAAGAACAGGCATCGAACGCCGATATTTTGTCAATGGATTCGGGCACCCTCATTGCAAGAGGTTTGGCGCAATACGTTGAAGATGTCTAGCCAGTAACGAAAAAATGGGTGGCGGAGAGAGAGGGATTCGAACCCTCGTTAGGCTTTCACCTAAACCAGATTTCGAATCTGGCGCCTTCAGCCACTCGGCCATCTCTCCCTAGGAACACTTACTCGGCGGGATCACTATCATTTGAGTCTTTGGATGCAGAGCTCAAACGTCGCTGGCGAAAAAATCTCTTCAGTAATTCAGCGCATTCTTCGGCCAAGAGTCCTTTTTGTACCAGAAACCTGTGATTGAGGCGAGTGTCTTCGTGGATTTTGTAGAGGCTACCGCAGGCTCCGCCTTTAGGATCTGCGGCGCCATAAATTACGTGAGGGACTCGAGATTGATAGATGGCACCGGCGCACATGAGGCATGGTTCTAACGTGACATAAAGTTTCGCACCAATTAATCGCCAAGCATTTGTTTTAATAGAGGCTTCTTTAATGGCCATAATTTCGGCATGCTCAAGAGCACAGTGATTCGTTTCTCGGAGGTTCCACCCTTGTCCGATAATTTGGCCGTTGGCCACAATGATTGCGCCGACGGGCACTTCCCCAAGAATGGCTGCTTTTTTAGCTAACTCAAGGGCCTGCGTCATATACATTTCATCATCCGAAGTGAATTTTTCATCTTCGCCGGTGTTGGTACTTGGGTCAGCTACAATTTTTTCGAAAGGCTTGCTCATCATATAGGCTGTGCCCCTATGTTGGCGAACAGAGCGCTCGCCGTTACCATGTAGATAGCACTAGATAAGGCATCTAATCAAAGGGTGTGCTCAATGATAGTGGCTTTATTAATCGTTACATCTTCCACCGGACGATCACTGGCGCCGGTTTTTACATCGCCAACCGATTTGATCACAGCAATGCTGGCAGCATCGGCAGCTTTTCCGAAGACGGTGTATTGATTATCTAAGGACGACACTCTTTCCAAGCAAAGGAAAAACTGGCTTCCAGCAGAATTTGGATCTTGGGTTCGAGCCATTGAAATGACTCCTGGCTCGTGGGGACGCGAATTAAACTCAGCTTTAATGGTATAGCCAGGGCCGGCGGTGCCGTTGCCTACTGGACATCCGCCTTGAAGCATGAATCCTCGAATGACACGGTGAAACGTAAGTCCATCATAGTAGCCAATTTTGGTGAGTCCCATTAAATTCTTTACATGCCCTGGAGCAACCTCTGGCCACATGTCAATCGTGATGTCACCTTTGGAGGTTTCAAGCTTGACTTGGTATTTGAATTTTTCGAAGTCAATGGTTGCGATAGCAGCGTCAACTTCTGCTCGTCGATTTTTTTCCGCAGATTTCATTTCCATACTCCCAAAAGCGAATTAATTTTAAAATCAGCCGACTTGGATAGCCCGTCTAGATGATTAACGCAATACAAATTAAAACGGAGCGACGTGCTTGCTTATGTTGCCAACCCGCCGCAGACCGAGATGATTCATAACCATATCAGGTGTAAAGCCGATAGATAACTTGTGACTCATAGCCACGTGGCGAAGTTGTTCGGCGTTCAATTGTGGAATTTCAGCGGCGATGCCTAGCTCGTAGATCGCAAACTTGAGGCCATGGCGGGTAATGCCAAATTGAACCGCTCTCGCATCTGCACCTTTAAACGAGACGAGCATCTGAGATACAGGCGTTAAATATAGCCTTGTTCGTGCATCTTCCTGCAAAACCAATCGGTAAGCTTTGATGGCCACGGTGGTTTGCGCCTCAAGCCCAATCGTCCTCGCTTTGTCGCCAGCAATACTAAGTCGTCCAGATTCTCCTGCCGCGAAAAAACTAGTCCAAGTCAAAGCCACAATTTCAGTCGATTTTAATCCTTCGCGACAAAACAGTAACAGTAGCGCTAGGTCTCGTGCTGACTTGAGTGCGGTTTCTCCAGCTCGCGCAAGATTTAGCATCAAATCAATTTTCTCGTCTGGGATCTCTCGCAGCGCATTATTTTCGTGGGCGGGAACAATGGCCTCTTCGAACGGGTTGCCATGGAGCTTGCCGCTCTCTTCTTGCCATCTGAAAAACATGCGAATCGCAATAACAGCTCGGCGGATGCTGTTGGGTTTAGAATTGCGGTTGATGAGCCAAGCTTTGTATTCTTCTAAGGTCGAAAGACCAACGTCTCCAGAGTGGATGGCCATAGCCTCCAGAAACTCTAAAAAATTAGACATGTCGCGAGAATAACATTCCACGGTGGCCTTTTGCTTACCACTTGCGCTCAAGTGAGTGCGAAAATCTGAAATTTTTGTACTATCAATCGCAAACATAAGGACTTTCTGCAAAATCAGAACCATTTCGTGATACAATTTCACAAGTTATTGACAAAGTTACCATCAATTCGGGAGGCTGTGTGAATAAAAATTTGGCGCAGGGCTATTTGTCACGAATCACGGCCATCTGTTTGCCGGCAATGAGATGTCGTGGTCTTGCAATAAATATCTGTAATATCTTGGAGTTGACGTTGTTTCTTCTTATTTTTACAGGGGTTATTTTTTCGATCTATTTACCTGAGGCCTCTGCGTCAGTGGCGATGGGATCACATACGAGGAGTCCGCCCATTGTGCGGCAGTCGGCGAGCCCATCCCTGCGATTGGAGTCGATGGTTGTTGAGGTAAATGGAGAGCGCCGACGAGTGGACCCTGCGACTGGGTTTGTGGTCGTGCGCGGAGATTTAGTGACCGTAATTGATGGGTGGTTATTGGATAAATCTAAAACGATTCCTTTAATTGATTTCGTCGGTTTTAAGTCAAAAATAAAAACGATCAGCCAAGGGGACCGCGGAAAGGTTATTGATACAAACCATGACCTAGATGCGCGTCAGAGCATTGATGGCAAGGGAAATAGGTATGAAATTCGGGCTCTGGGCTCTGGGGTTCTTTACGGTTCCGTTACCATGATTATTGAGGCTCCGACACTATTTTCTTTTGAGGTAGAGGTAAATGGAGAGCGCCGAAAACTTACGGCAGGGGACAAATTGAGTCTTGGACCCCATGACGGTGTCCGGGTGACAGACGTTCGCACAAATATTAGAGGCAATGAGAATGTGTTGCATGAACTTAGCAGCAAAAAGGGCGGGCAAGGTCGAATTTTAAAAGAAATTCGGTTTACTCGAGGGGATGTTGTTTTTGCGCGGATACCGATTGAATGGCAGGGCCAATGATAGCTGGTAAATTGGACCGTAGACGAATCGTTGAAATCGCAGGAATCCTGGCAGTCACAACCACCCTAGTGGGTATTAGTCGGCTCGAATCTAGGCTGTTTTCTATTAGTGAGACGATGGCTCGAGAGCATTCCCTGTTGGCATCCATTTTCTACTACGGCATCATCAATCTAAATGTATTTCTAGCGATTCTGCTTAGTTTTTTAGTGGTTCGTAATATCGCTAAGCTTGTGGTCGACCGTCGTCGCGGCCTGTTTGGTAGCCAACTTCGAACAAAGCTTGTGGGTGTCCTAATTATTTTCTCCTTAGTGCCCACGGTACTTGTTTTTTACGTCAGCACGCGATTCATTACCCAAAGCTTTGATGAATGGTTTGGTGGTAGGGTAAAGCAGACGACCTTGCAGACTAGGGACGCCGGTGCACAAATCTACATGCAAGATCAAAGGCGTATTGAGGCCTTGGCGCAGGTAGTAGCGGTACGTCTCCATGCTCCAGATGGTCCAATAATAATGGGCTCTGACGGAATATATCCAGATGTTGATTTGCATGCATTAGAAATTGAGTATGGAATCCAGTCGATTAGAGTTTTCAATCCTAATGGCATACAAATCAATAATGAACCGGTAGGCCACGAGAGTGTTAAGCCCACTTCAGGTGACGTTTTGGAGCTGGTTCGGCGCTTTTTTGTCGAGCCATTAATGACGAGCGCCTCGACGGTTTCGGTGGAAAATGGGCGAGACGTGGTACGTGCCGCCGTTCCAGTGCGGTCTCGCAGCACACAGCTTTTAGGGGTCGTTGTCGTCGAGGAAAAATTCGATGTGCCTGTGCTTGCCAATATCCAAGTGATTTTGGATGGGCTTGCGACCTTGAAGCCTGGAGCGCAGCTAGTACGAGTCAGCTATTTAATATTGGTGACCGTTATGACGTTGCTTATTATTTTTGCTGCCGTCTGGTTTGGATTTTATGTGGCGAAAGCCATTACCGGTCCCCTTCAATTACTAGCTGAAGCCACGAAGGAGGTGGCCCTGGGCAATTATGCCATCACTCTAAATAACCCCGCTGATGACGAAGCTGGGCAGCTGACAAAGGCGTTTAACTCGATGACAGGGGTTTTGGCGAGACAGAAAGATGACGTGGAATCGTCGCAATCAAGGCTTGAGGAAACAAATCGAGAGCTTGATAAACGCCGACGATATATGGAAATCGTTTTCGAAAATATTGCCTCTGGGGTCATTGCCGTAGATTCACGGGGAGCCATCACGGCTTTTAATGATGCCGCCATGGAAATGCTGGGAGTCAGTATTCAAAGCCCTATTGGTAAAGATATTGTGGAGGTTTTGGGTCAGCGCCTCTATGACGGCCTTTGGGCATTGATTGGTGATGATAATACGTCAGTAGCGCGTGAACTTGACCTACGTGATTTCGGTATTGACGCAACGGTCTATGTTGCCGCAAGTCATATTGAGTCTTTAAACGGGCAAAAACAGGGTTCAGTAATGGTGCTTGATGATGCTACCGATCGTATTAGAATGCAGAGGGCCACCGCTTGGCGGGAAGTGGCTCGCAGGATCGCTCATGAGATTAAGAATCCGCTGACACCCATTAGACTTTCTGCGGAGCGTCTATTGCGGCGCTTTTCAAGCCGATTTGAGGGTGACGATCGCGCTGTTTTTGAAAATTGTATTGAGGCCATATTGGTCCAAGTGGAAACACTGCGTGAATTGGTTAACGAATTTAGTAAATTTTCCAGAATGCCGACGATTCAAATTAGACCTGCAAATCTCAATAGTATTATTTCAACAGCAGCCGATGTTTTTAAACAAGCTTATCCAGCGATTAATTTTTTTGGGACCTATGGGGCACTGCCTGATTCTCAACTGGATCCCGCTCAAATTAATCGCATGGTCGTTAACCTTATCTCTAACGCCGTTGATGCCGTACTCACGTCAGGACGAGTTGGCGAGATCCATATCGTCACACGAATAGATCAGGCCATAGAAGCAGGAATCATTGAGATTTCCGACAATGGAAAAGGAATTCCTGAGGCCATCCGCGATAGAGTCTTTGAACCTTATTTCTCAACCAAAGAGAGTGGAACAGGTCTTGGCTTGGCGATGGTGAATCAAATAGTAAATGATCATGGCGGCTACATTCGTATCGCTAAAAGTGATGAAAATGGCACACTAGTAAGAATCGAACTTCCATTAAATGGGCAGGTGAGGTCATGAGTCTAGGGTCTTCAAAATGGCGCGTCCTAATCATTGATGATGAAAAAAGTATTTGTAGCAGCTTGGGCAGCGTTGTCGAAGATGAGGGATGGGTGGTGACCTCCGTTGGCGACGGTGAAAAAGGGCTTGTTGAGGCTAAGGTAAATCCACCTGATTTGGTATTTCTCGACATTTGGATGCCAGGGATGGATGGGATTGCCGTACTTCAACGGCTTCGAGAGATGATTTCTGATTTGCCGGTAGTCATTATGAGCGGGCATGCGACCATTGAAACGGCGGTTAAGGCGACCAGGTTAGGTGCCTTTGAGGTGCTTGAAAAGCCATTGGAGCTAAATAAAATACTCTCCTTATTGGAGCAGGCCAAAGTTCTCGTCGAAAAGAAGCTGTCGGGAAATCAGGTCAGACCTGCGATCGATCTTATTGGAACCTCCGCTCCCATTGAGTTGATGCGCAAACAGATTGCGGCGGTCGGCCCTAAAAATGCTTCAGTTTTGATTACAGGTGAAAATGGCTCTGGCAAAGAGGTCGTAGCTAGACTTATCCATCATCTCAGTCCTCGGGTCTCAAAACCCTTTATTGCCATAAACTGTGCGGCGATACCAGAGGAGCTGATTGAGGCGGAACTTTTTGGGCACGTCAAAGGCGCATTTACCAATGCGATCTCAGACCGTAAGGGGCGTTTTGAATTGGCCCATCAGGGCACCATTTTTTTAGATGAAATTGGTGACATGTCCCTGAAAACGCAGGCTAAAATACTTAGAATTCTTCAGGAGAGATCGTTTGAACGAGTTGGCGACCATAAAAGTATTCAGATTGACGTGAGAGTTCTGGCGGCAACAAATCGTGACTTAGCTGAGGCGATTCGGTCGGGGCGTTTTCGAGAAGATCTTTTTTATCGCCTAAATGTTATTCCTTTGGTCATGAGCCCGTTGCGTGAACGTCGAGATGATATTCCATCATTAGTGGCATACTTCCTGCGCGAGCTTTGCCCTGCCGGATCGACGCCTCCCAGTCTCTCGCCAGAGGTGATGGTGGCCTTAGCGGCCTATGAATGGCCTGGAAATGTAAGAGAGCTTAAAAATGTTCTCGAACGCTTGATAATCATGAGCAGTGGTGAGGTGATCACTCATAACGACCTGCCAGAGCAGCTTCTACTGAATTTTTCGGAGGGCTTTGAAGTGAATCAGGCGGGGCAGAGTCTCAAAGATGCCAAAAGTGACTTTGAACGCACCTACATTCTTGGTAAACTGGAGGAGAATGATTGGAATATTTCCAAAACGGCTTCTGCCTTAAATATTGAACGAAGTAATCTGCATCGCAAGTTGAAGTCCTATGAGATTGATACGAAGAAAATAAAGGGATAAAAGTATGAATAAAAATGATTCTGGCGCAACCTGGTCCGAGCACAATTTAGTGATACCGACTGAGCATTTGCCCAATCAATTTGACAGCAGTAAACCGTGGAAAGTGGCCAATTTAGATTCGTCTCGAATATTCGCTTACAGCGAGGGCAAGGCCTTGAATCCCCAAAACTCTCAAGGCTTTGCTCAATGCACTCCAGATATGCTTTTTGATCTGTTGAAAGGCATGAATCACAGGCGGTGGAGTGGGATGGTTTTCATAGATTCTGGCCATGGAGTTAAGCGTCTGTTTTTTAACTGTGGCGAATTAGTTTTTGCCTCCTCAGATTTAATCGATGACCGACTGGGAGAGGTCATTTTTCGTAACGATAGAATTTCCTTAGATCAATTGACTAAATTTGCCGTTCAAGTTGATCGTAAAACTAAATTCGGACAAGTTCTTTTGAGAAGTGGAGACTTTGCCCATGTGGACTTGTGGAATGCTCTAAAGGCCCAGGTCAATGAGATCTTCCGTGGAATTTTTCTTATAGAAAGGTGCTATATCGAGGTTCAGGATGGTGTCGCGCCGGTTCAGGTTACGTTTGAATTTGGAACGGATGCTATGTTGGAACAAAGCTATAGCTTTGGTATTCAATTTCGGATGTTTCGGCAGAGAATGTCCCCGGCCGTGAAATTAATCCCAAATCGCCAGTCAGTCTTGCCGGCTCTGACGGCTGGAACTTTTAACGCTGATATCATGTCCTTGTGCGAGGACGAACCAAGTGTTCAGGAAATATTAAGCCGAAGCAAACTTACGGAGACTAATACTTTGCTCGCCATTCATAAGTTGGTCGCGTCGGGGCGCCTTAATTTCAAGGGCATGGAGGCTGCCCCACCTCTTAAATTGGACGGAGGCATGGGTGAATTGAGGGCGATTTTGGACGGCTATCAATTATTGCATGGGATTGCAATGTTCGCGTTCCAAACCGCTGGATTAAAAGCTCCGATTGAGGCTTTGGCGTCGTTTTGCCTGTCGTTGAATAGTGACGGTGGAGACTCGCTCTATTTGGATTCTAGCGGCCTGATCGCGGCGAACTCAGAACTAGGCGTCCTGCAACAATGCTCACAGCATTTTGAAAGACGGCAGTACTTTCAAATTCGGGTGGAATCATTGACTCGTTATTTGTTGCAAGTTTCTGGAGACACGCTTCCGCACGAAATTTCAAGGAAGGTCATTACAGACTTTAAGGAGATTCTCGCTTGAAATCACAGCGCCCAATACGCCCAGAGCGAAGTGCAGGAAAACCTAATTTTTCAAAATCTGGAAAGCCGAATCCGTCTGGACAGAAACGATCTATAAAGACTGGGGATCGCCCGAAATCTCGCGAACGAGGAGCGATGCCTGAGGGCCATTTTGTGGTTGAAGGGGTTGCCGCAATTCGAGAGTATATGCGCCACAAGCCGGGGTCGATTCATAAGATATTTGCAAAAGAACGAACCCTCACAAAAGTGCAAGAAGACCTTGCAGAATTCACCAAAAAATTGAAAATAAATTTAATTTGCGTGCCAGATTCTGACGATGAATCACTGCCCCGAACTCCCGCGTGGGCTCATGTGCGACACGAAACCACGCCATGGGAGGCGTTTGTGACTCGGCTAGAGAAACAAAAGTCGACGGCTGCAGGTCCCGACAAACTAGTTTTGGTTATTGATCATATTTCAGACCCTAGAAATCTAGGTGCCATCGTAAGGTCGGCTGCGTTTTTTGGTATTCGTCACGTGATTGTTCCTGAGAAGCGGCAGGTACTGCTGACGCAAGCTGGTGTGAATACAGCCCAAGGTGGATTTGCGCTCACGGACCTTGTGGTAGCGGTTAATGTGTCTCGCGTTCTTGAGGAATTGAAGCAACATGAGTACTGGATTTTGGGCGCAGCCATGGGCGGAGAAGCTATTTCTGCGGTTCGGGGTCGGTATGATCGGCAAGTTTTGGTTTTAGGCTCTGAGGATAAAGGCATTAGTCCGACAGTGCTCGGTCGATGCGACGTGGTTGTGGCCATTCCTGGGGCTCTGAAATCTCTAGAGTCCCTAAATGTCTCGGTGGCTGCTGGTATTTTAATCCATGAATTGATTGGTCCGCGGTGATTTGCCGTAAATTTTAGCAAACCGCTTGTCCCATGAAATAAAAGCACAATAGGCAGTGAATCAATGAGGGACTTTGCTTGACAGCTTCAAAGTCTAAATGTATCAAGTGAGCTCCCTTTGTGATTTTTATTTTTTGGGGTCTTTTAGTATATTGAAATTTCGTTGATCATGAGATTTCAGTTGAAATGAATACCAACCAAATGAAAAAGAGTCCTAAAGGGAGTTGAAGTGTAGAATTTGGCTGGAGTAGCTCAATTGGTAGAGCAGCTGATTTGTAATCAGCAGGTTGCGGGTTCGAGTCCCATTTCCAGCTCCAAATTTATCATACCGGCTATGGATGAGTACCCAAGTGGCCAAAGGGGACAGGCTGTAAACCTGTTGGCGGTTGTCTTCGAAGG
>CAMDKS010000002.1 GCA_945900755.1 Bdellovibrio sp. ZAP7 | reverse complement strand
CAAGAGCCTTCCGATTGTTGATCTTTGGTATCGCGTCTCGGCTAGTGACATCGCACGTAAATAAATAGGCTGGCTTCGAATACCGCGGGTTACAAATTGGATAAATTCTAAAATTTGTCAAGTTAACAACAAGGATTTCATATGACCATTTCAACAAAACTCGTGACCATGTCAATAAAACTCGTGACCATGTCAGCGCTCGTCGGAGCTTTGACTACATGCAGCGATACGCAGTTTAACGGATTTAGCAACAACCCGCCTGTCAAGGCAGGGGCCAAAACTAGCGATGCATCGAAAACAGTCGATGACAATTCTGCCAATGAACCTCCGCTTGGCGACGCGGGCGGTGGCACACGACCCACCGCGACTTGCACTAATGGCTCGACGGTCCAGAGCGACACCCAGGAGCTCATTTTTAAGAAGCCGCAGGCCTCTTGTCAGTGGAACTCGAGCGGCAACAGTGGAAAGGCTGGCGGTGTTATGACGGCTCGAACGCTTCAAACTGTGGAGGCCTCACTTCCCGTCGGAGCAATACTTTGCGGTATGCAGCTGAAATCTCAATCTGGCACGCTCAGATACGACGACGCATTTTTTTTCATGGCAGACGAATACATGATTTTGAACTCGTGGAATTCTTTTACGCACTATTTTGAGAAGGATGGCTCGCTCATCAAATGGAATTGGGATAAGATTGTTAATACGAGATACGTTGAAGGTGGTGATAAGCCGTTCTGCTTCGGCTCGGCCAAGTCATGCGATGTGCCGCCGACCGAGAAACCAGGAGCCTTCGACGTCCGCTTTGGCGACGGTGACATATTCGCCCTCGGTCAAAAAATCGCCAACGACGGGAAGATCGACTTCACTCTTGCCACGACAGGCGACGACGATTCAGGCTTGGACTGCATGCACACGGAACTTAATATGACTGTGACGTTTCTTTACGTCAATTGATTAAGGCCAAATGCCGGCTTTCTGGAGCCTATGGGTGCACTACTGTAGTTGCAACACACATTGTACGATTTTGGCCAAAAGCGTACAATGTGTATTGCTGCTACACTCAACTTTTATCAGACCTCCTTGAATCCACCAAATATTATCCCGTCAAATCCCCTCAGTCATTTCAAGTCGCATTTATTGATTCGATCAATGAACTGATGCATATTAGCTATGCGGCATTGAGATATTACACAGCCTCATCGTGGGCAGTGGCTTTATAAACACACGGGAGATTCAATATGACTTTGCGAATGAATAAACTTGATAGGGCATCAGTAGCGCACGCCGCTCAAGTGGGCATAATGGCGCTGATGATGATGGGATCCGAAATGACGTCGGCATTTGCCGCGTCGAGTCAGGGCAGCACCATCATGGTTCCTAAATCATCCTTGGCGATTTTAACAGAAAAGGAAGGTGTCGCGGCCGCTCTGGCACACCGGCACATTATTGTCGCCACGAACTGGACTGCGGAGCTGCGGATTGACCGGAAGGTCGAAAAAATGGCTTCGCTCGCGGCAATTACATCAGGATCAGCGACTATTTTGATTCCGGTCAAGGACCTGATTGTGGATTCTCCGGACGCGTCCGCTGGAATCGTGGGATTTTTGGGCGAACTTAAATTATGGAATCCCAAAGATGACCGTCTTGAGCCGGGAAATGCGAAGAAGGTTCGCGAGAACATGCTGGATGAGTCACAGCTTGACGTTGCGAAATATCCAAACATAGAGGGATCCGGGCGCTTTTCATCTTGTCAGGCGGTCAATGAGTCATCAACGCGATGCTCGCTTGAGTTGACGCTGAAAATTCGCGGGCGTGTCGTTACTAAAAAACTCCCGCTTGTTATCAGGTACTCCGGAGGCGAGTTGATCGCGGAGTTTTCGGGCTCGTTCGCGTTCTCGGAGTTCGGTATAAAACCGTACACGGCGCTGATGGGCGCGATTGCCGTAAAGGATGGTTTCACTCTGGCGTCACGCATCGTCGCTCTGGGTGATTGACTAAAAATATTGTTCGCCCCGTAAATTATTTAGACACGAGACACTTATGTCACCCGACGCCATCGAGGCGCGGTGAAGTCAATCGCCACGACCTGCGCGCGTGAGAACTGTCACGCCCGGCGCCCGTTAAAAGGAGAGATTTTTATTATGAGTTTCAAAACAAAAAAAAGTAACGGATTTGAGTCGGCCTGTTTGATGGTGGGCGCGGTGATTTTGGCGACCTTCGGTCCTGGGTCGAGCGACGAGGCTCGGGCGGTCACATGGGAGCGTCAGGCTGAGCGGCTTCAATTGGTGTCCGCCTCTCTTCTCGACGCGCAGCCGTTGTTGTCTCCGGCTGGTGACTCCACAAGGAATCCGCGATTTCGCGTGGAAGGTAAGGCCATCGCATCGGTACTCCCAAAAATAAACGCGACCGTTGGCGGAAAAACCGAGCAGCCGCCGCAACCGCCAGCGCATACCGTTCCGACCATTGAGGCGGGGCTATTGATGCCAAGGAGTTCATGGGGTGGCGGCGTCGCGCGTGCGTGGGCGGGAATGCTGCCGGCCAGCGCCGCTAAAGGCACTGGCATGACCGCGCTTTGCGCTCAGAATATCCAAGGGCTCTCGTTGGGCGTCAAAAATGATGTGCTGCCTTTGGCAAAATTCGCCGCAGAGGTCGGACAGCAGTGGAGTTCGACAAAGGTCGAGGGCGGCATTACGGAGCCCGAGGCAAAAGATCTGTTCGAGGTTAAAGCGCGTTTGCGTTTCGCGACCCTGACCGTTCACCCGCGGATGGCTCAGTCCGCTTGGGTTCAGGTGCAGGTCTCGGAACGAAATGTCACCACACATTTTGAGATTCCGGCGGACGGAACCTCCTTTGATCTGACTGACCACTCGACGTTGGCCGGCGGTACCGCCGCGACGCAGGTGTCTTTGGGTTACGAGTTCACGCCGGGATTTAACGCGGCGGTCGCGTATTTGAATGTTCCAGAGAGAGTCTCGATGCCACGCTTTTTGATTAGTTACAGTACGGTAAGCGGGCGATCCGATCGAGAGCTCGCGCGAAATGATTGAGTGATGATCGCGGGAATCGTTCGCGTGTTCCTATAGTAAATGAAAGGTAATAATAAATGAAAGGTATTCAAATGATCAATACAAGAATGAAGATCGGGGAAAGGGTCCGCGTCAAACAATTCGTCAGTGGGACTCTCGCGGTCTCGGTGGTGGTCGCCTTGTCCATTTCCGGTTGTCACAGCGGTGACCTCGGGGCCGAGAAACCAGACAGGGTGAATGTGGATTTGTCGCTTTCAAGTTGGGACTCCGGCGCTGGTCAAGTGATAACTCAAAAATGCGCCAACTGTCATACATCGCATCGGTCGGCGTCCGTGCCAGCCAATACTCCGGATGTTCTGAATGAAATCGATTCTCCGGATTTCTTCACGAAAGCTGATAATCGACCGTTGATTCGCGCGATGCGAAAGCGGATAGAATCGGCAGACCCCAAGCGTCAAATGCCGCCACGCTTCGCGACGCCTCTTTACGAAGATGAAAAGGCGGCGGTTCTTGGATTCTTAAAAATGATTGAGAACGCGGGAGCGTCTACGTCACCTTGTAAATCTGCGACGCCTGTGAACTCGCAATCAAACGTGCCATCCAGTTTTGCTGATAGCGCGGTTTTTGCCGGCATTTACCGTCACGGAGATGATCACGGAGATGATCACGGAGATGATCACGGCAACGACGCCTCAAATAGCGCGAGTACTGGTGTTTCCAATCCATGTAATCAGCCACAGCCTGTTCCGTCACCTGATCCAACGCCCATTCCGACGCCCATTCCGACACCAGGTGTGTCCGTGACATTTAAGGATATCGCGCCCATCGTCGCCAAATCTTGCGGCGGATGTCATGACGGTACGGCGCATTTCAGCCTGTTGACCCGGGAAGATTTTGTTGCGGTCAAGCCCACTCCACTGGATGAGATCATGGCTGGCTCGATGCCGCGAAGGAATCCCGGATGGAAAGACACAGATGAGGGCAAGCTCGTCATCCAGTGGCTTCAGGGTAGTCAGGAGGAGTAATCTCGTCGGTTCGGTGAAGTCAATTTGTTCATGGTGCTCAGTGAAATCCGCCGCAACTTGTGGAAAATGGAGGCTGAAATGATCTGGTTCAGCTATGATCCATACCTGAATAACGTCGATGGACAGGGCAGGGTTATGGGTTTACTGGCGGATCAATTTTACGCGGGTCTTTATTCTGATATTATCACCAGATATATTGACTCAGCAGCTCCCGAAAAGCTAAGTGGCAGCGACGCCTTGTTTGTCGTCGGGTCACTTTGTTTTTTGTCCCGTTCCGGCGAGGCCCGGTCTCTGTTGGAGAGGTGCTCTGACCGGATGAGTTTGAGGGAGTCTGTTGAGGCCCGCTATTATCTTGTAACAGCCTTGCGGAGGGAGCGACGGTCAGAGTCAAGCGCCCACGCGAGGAAAATCTTGATTTCAATATTTAAGGACGTTCGCCGTAATCGTACCGATGACCTGACGGATGAGGAATCTCGATTCTTTTTATATTGCGGCATGGCATTCTATCGGTATACGGACGGACGGTTTCAACTGTCACTTAAATGGGCGCAGCGGGCTTATGATCACGCTTTCCGCGCGCGTTTTCCCTTTGGACGTCTTGTCAGCTATGATCTGATGGGACATAGCCAGCTGAACGCGGGCGATATCCGCGCCGGGTTAAAGAACATCTCCAACTCCGCAGTCATTTCGGAGGCGTTAGGGCGGGGAGCCGTGAACCAGTCGATTGAAGTGTCCAGACGCCTTTATCGCTCGACATTTGGTCTCGATACGGGGTGCGTGCTGATGGACGAGTTAACGGGCGCCATTCGCGCCTGCTCATTTGAGAATAGCTACACGCTTGCCAGTCTATATATTGAACTTGCTCGACTTCAGCTCCTGATCGGTGACGGTCATCTCGCGGAGAGCTCTCTTCGAGATGCCGGAGAATGGGTCTACCGTCTGGATTTGCCCTTTATGGACGCGAATCTTTCGTTTCGATACGCTCATCTTGCGTGCCTGCAGGGGAATTTTAAAAAATCTCTGGAACTCGTGAGGTCCGCGCGTGCGCGCGTCACCGAGGCTCATGATCATAGTATGGAAATCAGGATTCTAGGTCTTGAAGCACGCATCCTACGGTTGATGGGAGCCGAGAGTGACGCGGACGCTCTCACAGCCGGTATTCGGAAACTCGAGGCTCTCTCCGGACACGTGATCTCGCGGCGGATCAATGCCAGACTTGGCATCGGTGGCGCCGGACCAATTAAGCGTGGCGAAGACGCACTCGGCGATCTGATGGATGAGATGCGTTTTGAGACGAATGACGCGCGGGCCCGCGTTTTGAACTCGGGATTTTTAGGATTGGTTCCGGCCATGATAAATTTGACGCCGTTTTGCGACGCCATCGTGTTTGGGTTTGTCAATGAATCCGTGACGTTTATGTCCAAAGGCCATGTCCGGCACGACCCGGACGGATGGCCGGATCTTGTGCGAAAATTATTTATGGGTCTCGCCGAGAAGCGGCAAATGTCAAAAGAAGAAATCGCCGAGCGCGTTTGGCGTCAGCCTTACCGAACTGCGCGGCACGATCCATTGATATACGCTTTGGTCGCGCGGGCACGGAAAATGCTTGAGCCCTATACTCATTGGCTCACCGTCGGAGACGGCGCTTATATACTTGAGCCATCGCTGATCGTGCGGGATGTTTCCGTTAAGAGGGTGTCTGAATCCACGAATTCAGATGTCAGGGCGGACATTTTTTCCAGGCACCCTGGGCTGTCATTGCGGCAGGCGAAAATTATGGAATTATGTGAAACCAGAACCACTGTGGCCAACAAAGACCTTTGTGAATTATTCGCGGTTTCTGAGGTGACGGCGGGCCGCGATCTTTCCGATCTCGTCGACAAGGGCCTCGTTCGCCGGATCGGCAAGGGGCGCGCGACTTCTTACACGAAAAGATGAGTTTCAATGGCGGCGGACGCGAATGATTCCAATCGGTTCATGCGACAAGGCTGTTTGAGCGAGTTTGATTTTAGCGATGTCAGCGGGGCTCAGATCACCGCGCGTCCGCAAATAAGCGCCCGCAGACGCGGTATCAAGAGGGAAAATTCCCTGCTCATTTTTGGAGTAATTCATAACACAGGTAAAATGACGCTCCTCTCCTGTGCAGGTCGCGACCGCCGATGGAGAGGCATCAAAGTCGTCAGCGTTGCCGGTTGAGAGCGACCATTGCCCTTCCGTTTGTGTTCCGCTCAAGCGGAATCTCTTGGCAGTCAAACCGTCCAATTCCGGGGGCAGTTGGTAGTCAAGCACTGCCACATCACCGCGGACATCAAGCCTGGCTCGGTTTAAGTTAACTAAAAGGGGTTCAGCCAATAAAGCGCCCTTTGGAACCTCATAGGTCATGGTGCCGCCATTCGCGCCGTAAGCGACGGGTATTGCCGCTGTCAGCGACATTAGAGCCATTCCACAGGATATATGCTTTTTAATTTGGGCTCGCAGATTTTGTGACATTTTTACCGCCTTATTACGCAGGACATTATGACGCCGCTCCCACGAGCATTAACATAATGCTACGTTTTTTGAAAGTTTTAAAAAGCTGTGGGAGGGGTGTATCTTATGGTTGACAAATCACATAACAGATCCTTCGCCTTCGGCTCAGGATACGTCTCTGGCGCTTTCGCGCCAGAGACTGGTTATATTGGATCGCAAGTGATAATATATTAAGGTATTATTGCTAATATATTTGGAGTTGCGATCATAAAGCCTCAAAGCAAAACGTTTAGACAAGACCATCGCAATCCAGAAATTGCGACAAGTCCGAATTTATTGAAAACGGCAATTATAGTAGGCGTGCTCCTGCCTAATGATGATGCAAAACTATTGCAAGATGATTTGACCGAATTGGAATCCTTGCTTAAAACGCTCGGAATTGTGGTTGTCGGTCAAATCGTGCAAAAGCGTGCGAAGCTGACTCCAAACTGCTTAATTGGAACTGGAAAAGTTGATGAAATTCGCGATATCGCCCGTGACTTAGGTGCAGGAATTCTCGTGGTCGACCGTGAACTTTCTCCGCCACAGGTTCGCAATTTGGAACTCATGACCAAGTGCAAAATCATGGACCGAGGCGGCGTGATTCTTGACATATTCTCGCAAAACGCACGCACCACCGCAGCCAAGACTCAAGTGGAAATTGCTCGCCTTGAGATGATGCTGCCAAGAATTGTGGGACAGTGGACACACCTTCACCGTCAGGGTGGGGGCGGTGCCGTTGGACGCAGTGACGGGGAAAAGCAAATCGAGGTGGATCGCCGCCGAGCGCGGGACCGAATTATAAAGCTAAAGGAGCAGCTGCTGCTCATTTCGCGTGATCGTGTCACGCAAAGTAAAGCACGGCGTCATGAAATTAAGGTGGCCCTTGTTGGGTATACCAATAGCGGAAAAACAACGATCATGAATGCGTTAACCAACGGGAACTTCCTAGCCAAGGATGCCCTTTTTGCAACGCTTGATTCGAATGTGCGTACCATCGAGGCCACGTCACGGCCAAAGATGCTTCTGAGTGATACGGTCGGATTTATACGCAACCTGCCACACACTCTCGTGGAATCGTTTAAATCCACCCTAGACCACGTCCTAGAGGCCGACCTACTGCTACTGGTGGTCGACATCGCCCACGAAAACTATCAGTCGCAGTTAGAAACAACCAAAGGGGTGCTCGCCGAAATCGGAGCGTCAGATATTCCTGTGATACATGTTTTTAATAAAATCGACCAAGTAGAAGATGTTTTCATGGAACGAATTCTAAAGCATGCCTACCCAGGAAGCCTCTGCATTTCAGCCCATAAAACCTCAGACACTCATCGACTACGGGAGGCGGTCTATAAATTTTTTGAGGTCAATTTTATCCACTGCAAATTTGCGGTGCCGTCCACTGACATTGCGGGAGTTTCACTTGTATACCAGAATTGTACTATTTTAAGTGCCGATTACGAACGCCAGAATCTCGTGGTGTTTGATGTGCATGTGACCAAGGATACCTATCCAAAACTAGCGCCCTATCGTCTGCAAACCGAGGAAGCCTCGACCCTATGAGCAATGATCCCCACAAAACGGCCAAAGCGTCCGCCCCAACACCCCCCACCACTCAGCAGGAGGTATTCGTTCCTCCTGCTGAGTGGCGGGTTCGTTGTGATGTGCGAAAACTCACGCCGCACACGAAGCTAGAATATCTGTCATTAAATAATGATTTGCTTCGATGTTTAGTCGACGTGCAGCCGCCAAGTTTTATCGTGTTTTTTTTAGTTGGATGGGACCTTTACGAATACCTAAGGCCTGCGAATTATACTCTTGAGCTAATGCAAGAGATGCTGGATATTCACAAAAAATGGCCGACGCAAACGCGTGTATTAGTGCTTCAAAATGACTATGCTCGTTACGAAAAATTAGCGTCCGCATTCAGAAATCGCAGGTTTGAAACGGCCGCTGGTGGTGCTTCCATGGCGTTGCTTCCCGTTTATAATTGTTATCAAGAGCTTTCCAACGCAAGCCAGTCGCTCGCACGCGGGGGCTTGAATATGGAGGCCTATGCGCGTGTCTCTGCGGGCGCTTCATTTGCAGTTATGCACATGCAATCAACTAAATCCATTTTAGGATTTCTGGTCGCAATCGTAGGTAACGATGCTATTCTGTATGATCATTCGGCGGTAACGGCGCTGGTGGCGACTGCGATTTCTTGGAATGTTTTAGAGATGACGAAACGTGAATCAAAGCTCTGCGGTCAAGCAGCTCTGATGCATGATGTCGAACGGAATTGCGCTCATCTTTTTAAGCCGGCTGTTCATGATCGAATTTCAACGGCTGCAATCAAGGAGTTAAAAAATCTCCAAGAGTCTGTCGGCTTAGGTTTTCATGCCGTCATATTGCAGACGATGGGGCAGTACCGCGAAAAATTCACGGGGGGCGGTTTTCCAGGAACCAATCACGGGGCTAGCGAGGAGCGAGGAGATACAGGGATTGAACGTACGGCGAGAATTGTGGCGATTGCTTGCGCCTTTTCTGAGTATTTGCTTAAACGGCAGGATAAACACAGTTTATCGTTGACGATGATTCTCGACCTAATTAAACAGCGGACAAAAGATGATTTTGATCCTGACATTGTCACGGCCCTCATTGAGGCCGCGACCTCAGATGCGATTCGTAAAGTTGGCAAGCAAAAAGAGGCGTTCGAAGACAAAGAAGACTACGACGATTAAGAAGGGGCACCCAGTCGCTCGCGATCAAGCCCAACTAACGTTTAAATTGATCTTTAAAGTCAGACCAAACGACATCGGATTCAGGCATGGATTGATGGGATAGGGGAATATTTGGATTGCGGTCCGCTTCGTCAATGGCTGACGAATGCAGATAGAATGTTTGATTCTGCCATGGGTTAACCCATACATCGGTTGCGTTTTTGATGTGCTGGCGCGAGCGGACTTCGATGTCCTCAGGAGCACTAAAACAGCCGCTTAGCGTGCTAAAACTACAGCGAATCTTGCTGATTGGATCGACGGAAAACAGCGCTTTAACGGAACTTGCATCACCGTAAACGGCGGAGTCTACAAGCCGCAATGCCAACCAACCACCGTAGGAATGGCCAATGATATAGACATGCGTGGCCTCAGCCATTTGCTGCCGAACGTCGTTGAAAAACTCCTCTTCTGTTGGTTTAGTTACGATCCAATCCGACGCCGATGCACTCTCCATTAGTTCCCGATCTCCTGTATAGCAGGTCGTGACAACTGCAGGCTTTACCCCGAACACAGTTTCAAGTTGGGACGCCGCTACTAAAGCTCTCATATATACTTTGCTTCCTGCCGGGCCAGGAACGATCGGGCGAGCGGTGGAGTCATCACAGGTCGAAAAGCCTGACAAGGCGATAAGTAAGGGTTTGGCTTGTTCTGCTCCGCCAAAGGAACTAGAGGACGATGACTTTTGCGAGCGTCCGCAACCAGAAATGAGCCATGCTGCAAGGACTGCAACGAAAGAGCTAAATTTTATGCATCTACTACCGTGCATGTGAAAGAAATTATTCATCGCTAATCTCCACCGTTATTTCGTTTTTACTTTAATTAGAAACGCATTTTTTGAGTCTTTAATTCTTTTTTGAACATCAGAAATGGCGTGACCCATAATTTCAATTTCCCATGTGTCGCCTTTTAAGGAGCTCGATAGAGTCTGAAGCCAGTCCATGGTCTCTTGAAAGAATTTTTTGCTGTCATCTAGCATCGAATGATTAAATTCATAAACAAGTCTACTGACCCACTGAGAATTGGGCTTTCCGATTAAATTCACTAATATATTTAATCGCTGAGTGGCTTCTTGCTCTTGCCATCCACCAGATATTCTAAAGGGAAACCACTCGACGTCTTTTTTGTGCAGCCAAAGCCGTGCATTGTCGCCAATGTCTACAACCTTAAAGTCTTTTGGTTCCGCGCCACGAAATCCATCAGGGCGTTTCCAGACAACAAACATAAGTTACTCGTTTCCAAAAAAATTAAAGGGTATCAGTTTGCCTACTTATACCCCAAAATTTTATTTTTTCCAACCTAAACTGTCACTAGATGTTGTCCCAGGAGAATTTCTCTTGCTCAAAAGCATAATCGGCCAAAGACTTAATATTTTCATCACAATTATTATCAATTTGATCCAGATTTGACGCGATTCGTCGTTTGGCATCACTTGCAAAAACAGCTAAAATTTCAATCTCTTGTGTCGATTTCGCCACGCCGTTCTCTTCCAAAGATTGGGATACTCGACTGATAACACAAGCTAAGACGTAAAGGTCAATCATAATGTCGGCAAGGCGCCTAGTGGCAAACTGCTTGTTCATGATGTTTTTACCATGCTTACGCAGAATTCTATCGGTTGCACCCGCTAACTGCCGAGTGAGTTCCTCGAATAATCTGGCATGTTCCGAGATGGCTGGGTGGCTCTTACTCATCTCAACACGGCCTAAGCCGGTGGCATGGGTGACTCGGCGTTTAGCGTAGTCACTCAGGATACCAAAGCCCTTAATCGGATCGTGAAGGGCATTGCCGATCTCTTTTAGGGACGCGCCAACATCGTTCATCGCGGTTAAGGCTACAAACAAGCGCAAAATTTCATTCGTCCCCTCAAAAATACGATTGATACGGGCATTACGCATGATTCGTTCGTACGGGAATTCCCGCATAAAACCATTTCCACCAGCGATTTGAAGGGCCTCATCGACAGTCTCCCATAGGGCCTCGGTAGCGAATATTTTGGAAATGGCGGCCTCAACGGCGTAGTCCTTGTGGCCTCGATCAACCATCCCAGCGACCATGTTGACACAGGCTTCAGAGGCGTAAGTGTTAACAACCATTTTGCCGACTTTTTGTTTGATCAGCCCGAAATTTGAAATGGGCTGTTCGAATTGCTTGCGCTGTTTTGCTTGCTTGGTCGCCTGTTCAATCAAAAACTTCATGGCGCCGACGCAACCACCGCCGAGTCCAGTTCGGCCACTGTTAAGAATATTCATTGCCACTTTGAAGCCTCCGCCGACTTCTCCAAGAACATTCTCTTTTGGTACTTTTACATTTTGAAAACTAATGGTCGTGGTGCTACTTGCGCGAATTCCCATTTTATCTTCGTGGGGGCCGCTTGAAACGCCTGCCATGTCTTTCGTTACAATAAATCCAGTGATCTTAGCTTTGCCTGATCCGTCTTGGCTCTCTGTGCGAGCGAACACCGTGAAGAAGTCGGCAATGCCGCCATTCGTGATCCAAATTTTTTCGCCAGTCAGCAACCAATGGTCAGCCTGTTCTGTGGCTTTCGTTTTGAGGCTTGCAGCATCAGAGCCTGCACCAGCTTCCGTCAAACAAAAGGCCGCAATCATTTCCCCGGTGGCTAGTTTTGGAAGATATTTTTTCTTTTGGGCTGGGTTTCCAAAAAGCACAAGCCCACGCATTCCGATCGAACTATGGGCTCCAGCCGTCAAAACGATACTACCATCAAAGCGGGTTAACTCTTGTAGAACCCTTGAGTAGCCAGTCGCACTTAATCCTAGGCCTCCAAACTCTTCGGGAATAATCAAACTAAAGAGACCAAACTCTCGCATTTCTTGAATAAATTCTTTCGGGATTTCAGCATCGTGATCCCATTTTCTAAATTCCTTCTCGCGGCTACCAAGCCATTGTTGGAAAGACTGAGTCATGGCGCGAAGGGTTTCTTGCTCTTCGTTTTTCATTTTTGGAAACGGGAAAAGAAGGCTCTCTTCAATTTTACCCATACAAAGTGAACGCATAAAACTCGTGTTTTCTAAACTCTCACTCATGGCGACGACCTTTCCAAAAAAATAATAATTAAATGCCAGCATCTATTGTGCCACCATTCCCCAATTTTGAATAGGGAGTCTGCCTTTTTTTGTGTTTTCTCCAAATTTCAGGAAAGGGTCATCTCTTAAGAATACCTTAATTTTGCCGAAGGATAACACTAGGGCTAGCTTATCAGACATATTTGGGGAATTTGGAACAATGACGTGGATTGACATCATTCCAGCAAAAGTTTTGAAGCGCATACGCTTTCTCGCGATTGCTTTGCTTGCGAGCTCGTTGGTTTTACTACCCGGATCCGTGTGGTACAAGGCAACTCTCTCCGCTATGTCGGAATCAACAGCGCGTAGCAACTCAACATTGCTAAACATGCAAATGATCGTGCTTAGGCAGAAAATGGTTACGGCACTTTCCGTTTCAACGGCCAATTTCTGGACGCGGGTCTCAGCGACCGAGAAGGAGCTTCTTCGCCGAGATCTACCTTTTGACCTTGTGGTGATGTACGGGAGCAAACGGGAATTTTTAGACGGCTTTCGCACAATGTCGGAAACAAAATCAAACGTGACGCTTACGACTGAGGCGGCACACAATATCGTACCAACCGCGTCCTCGTTTTTTGATCACGTTTCCGAACAGAATGTTTCGGCAGGAATTCATTTAATTGATGGGCATCCCATCATGCTCGCCATGAAATCTCTGGCCCTACGTGGGCAACCTAGTGTCAACGGCTACGCACTTGTTGGCCGCTGGCTAAATGCTGATGCGCTCGCTAGCTCGCAAGAGCAGGCTGAGTCGCGATTCCAAATTTTCACTCTAATGGATGAGGATGGAATGCCCCAGGATGTTCGAGAATCAGTCGCCATCGCCCAACGGAACAATGGGTTTACTTACGACGTAGATCGAAGCGGTTCGGGCTTCGTCTACACGCTTCTTGATGACATCAGTGACAGACCTGCGCTAATGGTAAAGTCAGCTTGGACCTTGCCGCAAAAAGCAAACGGCGATTTTGGTTTTGGAGTATTCTATGTCGTTTCTGCCCTTGTAGGCTTTGGAGTCTGGGGCACCCTGACACGCAATGACGTCAGTAGTCGCCGACGAGTGCGACGTTTTGACGGGCTGTCAAGCTTGACCACAGAACATATTGCCACCTTAGTCCAAGCCTTCCCTGGCTACGCGTTTGCCGTAACATCGGAGCTTCAATATATTGGGGTCAGTCATATATTAGCGGGAGTCGCTGGGCAAGAACCCTCATATTTTTCGGGAAAAAGGTTTGGATCTCTTGAGTGCGAACGCGACGACGGGACGCTATTAAAAGTGTTTACGCACCTTCGAGATTTAAATCGGTGGCCTCGGGTCGGTAACTTCAATCATGTCGTGGAAAGCTTGGGACAGCGGCACGAGTTTTCGGGCATGGCGCACTATTTAACCAAACAAGATTTAATTCTCGTGATATTGAGCCAACAACAATTGAGCCAACAACAATCGACCCACGCAGATAGTTCTAAATCTACTTTTACCGTATCAGGGAATCTCGCAAGCTAAGACAGCAGGACTCTAATTAACTGGCGTTTCGCTGACCGGGGTTACCGACATTTGTACCGCCGTAGCGACTAATGAATTGATCTAGCGTCTTGCGCTGGGTATCGCTAAATGTCGAAAATTGAACGCCCATGCCAACATTAACATTGGCGCGACCCGCGACAGCATCCTGACTCCAAATAACCTTGCCGCTGGTGCGCAGCGTCTCTTTACTGTCTGGAATAGTAAACGTCAGATCAATTAAGGAGCCCGTTGGTAGGGGTTTTGCCGTCTCAATGAAGACGCCGCCAGTGCCTAGGTCGCGGCAAAAATCGAAAAGAAAATTTCCACCGGATTTATAGTCTACGAGAAGTTGAATGGGCACCCGATGATCATTTCGATCTAAGATCGTGCCGGTTCTTTTTTCGGAGATTTGTGTCTCGGCCTTGGTGGTATTTTGAGTCTGTTTAGGGGCGTTCTTCTTACTCATAATCTCTCCTCTAAAGATTTTTTCCCATTTAAAAACGTATCAGAAATTCTACTCAATTCCCACTGGATCCACCAGAATCAGCTCCCGCTTTCAGAAGCTTTCGCACACGCTCGTTGTGTTCTGCAAGCGTTTTTGAAAAGACGTGATGCGTCTTGTCCCTACTATCCACTACATAGTAATAATACCCTACTTTGGTCGGATTAAGTATAGCGTTCAAGCTGGATGACGACACTGAGCCAATGGGGGTTGGGGGTAACCCTCGATGAAGACGAGTGTTATATAGATTATTTTTATTTTTTAGATCCTTCCATTTAAGGTCTCCGTCGTAGTCCTCAATCCCATAAATAATGGCAGCATCAATCCCAAGAGCCTCGTTAGCTGAAAGCCTGGAAAAAATGACCTCCGCCACCATTGGTTTTTCGGCTTCTTGCATGGTCTCCAACTCAATAAGCGAGGCCATCGTCACGGCCTGATCGAGGGTGAAACCTATTTTTGCAAGATTCGACTCATAACCAGCTGGGAGTTTTTCGTAAAAAGTCTTAACAGCCTTTTGAAAAAATTCCTGACTGGTCGGCATTTTGGTAAACGAGTAGGTCGCAGGGTAAATGTATCCTTCAAGGGACGATCCTTTTACTCCCAATGACCGAACAAATTTTTGGTCCTTCACAAGTCGCCTCAAGTCCGAAAACTTACCAACATTTTTGGTGGCCAAACGATTTATAAGCATTTTAAGAGTAAAGCCCTCGGGAACAATGACCTGCAAAACAAGGGGCGTATAGGTCTCGCCGTTCTTTAGTTTGTTGCGAATCATCATGGGCGTTACGCTGTCTTTGAACAGGTAACTACCGGCCTCAAACTTTGGATAGTCGCCGTTGATCTTCATCCAAACCATAAACAAAAGAGCTTCCGATACCAGATTTTTTTCTTTGAGCTGTGCCGCCAACCCCCTCAGCGGCAAACCTGGACTTAACGCAACTAGGACCTCACCTTCTACCGGCAAAGGAGTTAGAGCCCAGCGATCCAGATATTTTAAGCAGGCAAACCCACCACCTGCGGCCAGCAGGAATACGAACACAAAGAGTTTTAAGGCAAATTTCAAAATTGTTTTCATCGGTGTCCCTGCTTAGTACGTTCATTTTGCCATTTAGATTCGAAGCATTCAGAATTTGTGATTTCTTCGATGATATCATTCGGCCTCCGTTGATGCGACCAAATCACTGCCCAGACACCGCGGTACGATCAATGGCGTGACTGTATAGGCATGAGCCAACGGGGCGGCAAACCATAACCCGTTATGATTGTTATGGATTTTATTAAATATATTAACATTGATTTAAAACTCTAGAGATTATATATAGGCGAGCTATTGAATGTGATTAAATTGTGCGCTTAAGACTCCCTGTCGTACCCCCCAGAGGTTAAATCGTGCTTTGGACCCTTGATCCATCTCGCTATGAAGGCGCTTCACTCATTGAAGCTCGGCTTGGGTACGTGTTTGTGCGCAAGGAAATTTTGTTTGAAGCCCTCACCCACAGGTCTGCATTAGAAGGCCTTCCAGGTCCTAAAGCCGAGGGTGCTTCGCTCATGCCTTGGAATGAACGCCTAGAATTTCTGGGTGATTCAGTTCTTGGACTTGTCATTAGTGAAGCCTTGTTGGCCTCAGTTCACGGGCTAGCCGAAGGACAGATGTCGCGAGTACGTGCAGGCATCGTGTGCGAGAAGAACCTTGCGATTGTCGCCCGTGAAAAACTGGCACTAGATAAAGTTTTAGTTTTAGGCAATAGCGAGCTCGCCTCTGGCGGCAAAGAAAAACCAAGTCTCTTGGCAGACTCGGTCGAAGCCGTTCTTGGGGCCGTTTTTACCGATGGCGGATGGGATGCTGTGCGGCGTGTGACAAGACATTTATTTTCCGAGAATTTGGCTGGAGATCTACGTCGTTATTTCGAGAGCGATGCAAAGACTCTATTCCAGGAGAAAATCCAAGCCAGTCACCAACTAACACCATTCTACGAAGTGCTTTCTGAGGAGGGACCCGCCCACCAAAGATCCTTTGTTGTTGCGGTTAAAGTTGGCGATGAGATTCTAGGTCAAGGTACAGGCAACAGTAAAAAAGACGCAGCGCAAGCTGCGGCAAGACATGCGCTTTTGCGCACGACGGAGGTTTCTCTATGATTCAAGGTACAGTGGCAATTGTTGGTCGTCCAAATGTTGGAAAATCAACACTCTTTAATGGCCTGACAAGAACCCGTAATGCTCTAGTCGATGACCGCCCAGGCGTGACTCGTGATCGTCTGTACGGGACTGTCTATTTTGATGATATGCGTGAGCGCGGATTTTTGCTCGTTGATACTGGTGGATTTGAAACTGAGGGCGTCTACTATCAGCCGTTTGCAGAAAATATTGTTTGGCAACAAACGGAACTCGCCATTGCCGAAGCCGATTTAGTGGTTCTCGTACTCGACGGAAAATCTGGTCTTCATCCTCACGACGAACAGCTTGTGCGCCATTTGGCTAAAACTAAAAAATCGGTTATCTATGTGGTTAACAAAGTCGACGTTACTCAGCATGAAGATCGAGTTTTTGACTTCTACAGTTTAGGTGTCGACAAATTCATGATGACTTCAGCCGCCCACATGCGCGGCATGGATGAACTCTTAGAAGAAATTGAAGCTCGTTTCAAAGCCACCGAGGAACTTCACGCCGACAAGCGTCATATAGCCATTAATGGCACTCGCATCGCCATCGTCGGCCGCCCGAATGCCGGCAAGTCGTCCATTCTCAATCGACTAATCGGCGAAGAGCGCAGTATCGTCAGCGATATCGCCGGCACTACTCGCGACTCCATAGACACCCCACTTGTCTATAACAACAAAAGCTTTGTCTTGGTTGATACCGCTGGGATTCGTCGCCGTAGTCGGATCGACTGCAAAATAGAATCTCTCAGCGTGATGCGCAGCATGCAGGCGATTGAACGTGCGGAAATTGTGCTCTTGGTGATTGATGCCACTCAGATGCTCACGGATCAAGATGCGCGAATCGCCGCTTTAGCCGCAGAGCAGTATAAGGCCCTCGCCATTATTGTAAACAAATGGGATCTAGTTGAGAACAAGACGACGAATACGGCCAAAGAATACACCGAATTTATGCGTCATAAAATGAAGCTGCTTTCTTGGGTGCCGGTGCTTTACGTCTCTTGTTTGGAAAATCAACGTATTCACAACATCATGCAGCTCGTGGAATCGATCCAGAGCCAATATGAAAAACGCGCAGAAACTAGAACCGTCAATCATTCCCTTCATAAAATGGCCCATGATCACACACCTGCACTTATTAGAAGTACCAGTAAGCGAGTAAAATTCTACTACGCCACTCAGGTGCGAGCAGCTCCCCCAACATTCCTTATCTTCTCGAACGTCGCTCGCGATATTCAAGAAGGATATAAACGCTATATGTTAAATCGTTTCCGCGACGAATTGGGTTTTCATGATGTTCCGATTAAATTGATTTTCCGAAGTAAAGAAGATCAGAAAAAACGAAAACAAGAAGAAATCACGCACATGTCTCGCCAATACGATCCGGGCTCACGCAAGCGCAATCCCGCTGACCTTAAGCCGATTAGTTGGACGGGAGATGATCTGCCAGATTTCGATCTCTTGCAGGCTCAAGGCTATGAGTTTGAAGTCGATGCCTCACTAGACGATTTGCCGACGGTCTAAGTCTAACGAATTTTTCTATCTTGAATCATTCGTTTATACTGTTGTCCATCGAGTTGTCCGTCAATTGCGAATATATTTTGTCGGAAGATAGTATATATATCTCTGGCGGCTTTGCGGCCGATGACGGTCGGACCTCGACAATACTTCCATTATAGGTCGCAAAATAAGAGCCACGGCCCGTCATAGGAAATTCCAAGGGAATATTCCCTGCAATGATTTTTTCTCGGGCACGAACCACCGTCCAGCTGTTTTTGTCGCCAATCGCGGAGAAGACAAATACAAGCGACTGACCATCGTCGACAAAAGAAAACGTATCCACGGATCCCGTTGACCCTAGAATTGACAGCTTAGTTTCAGCGACAGCAATACCGTCTGTGGACTCGTTTCCGACTACGGGCGGCAGGGGTTCAAAGGTGATCGTGTTTTCGGTGGCCGAAGCGTTCGAGTAAATGATTTCGTTTTCGGGCGTAAATCCTAGGACTCTTTTAGACGCAGGATAAGCCTTACAATAGCTGAGGTAAGTGGCCTTTGGACTAAACGAGCGTAGGGCGGCCGTTTGTGCTCCACATCCGGAAACCTCAGGTATGTAGCACATAGACTCGGTATGTTTACAGGTCATTGGCCGCCCATTCGTTGCATTTACACCTGTTGACGTGACATTTACAGTGACCAAAATTGGCAAGGGGTTTCCATCCGCTGAACTTGGCAAGGCTGGATCTTGCGAGGCATCAGTTTGCAGTAATGTATATAAATCCGTCGCTAAGTATGAAAGCTTATTGGTTGTACCCTCGGGGGCAATTCCAACTACGGTCGAGTCAGGATCGGCGGCATAAGGAATAAACGGAGAGCTTGCGGTGATAATATGGGTAATGCTGCGTGAATCAGGATTAAAAACATAAATGGATGGGGTGAGGCAACTTGCATTTTCCGTTGGACACATGGGAATCAATATGCTTCCTGAAGTAACATCTGCAAACGGTGGCGCTTTTGCACTAAGGACCAGACCTGTCATGGTATTTGATAGAACAAAGTCTGAGTCGATAATGGAATTTGACTTTATGGCCGCAGCGCCAGGCCCAGATGAGTCGCTATCACTAGGCGGCGCTTTTTTGCCGGCCTTGGCGTCGCCGGCCGGAGCCTTGTTCTTCACAGCGCTGATTCGGGACTTCGTCCTCTTTATCGTCTGACAACTAGATAGACCTGTGAGGCATCCAAACACGATGAAGGATCCTAAAAAAAGGGTCATAACATTTTTTGTTGGACTATGGTTCGAAGCTCTTACAAGCGTATTTGCGGATTTATCCATGGTTTGGTTCGTTCCTTTTGTGGCCTAAACGCTAAATGTAAGTGGTACTCTAATGATTGTACACCGAGTCACACTGTAACGCTCCATAAAATATTTTATGGAGACTCATTTTGCCGCGACGAACAACGCAGAGTTCGGCCTTTTTCATGCGAATCCAAGATTCTGCTCAAAATGGTCGAAATCAAGGCGAGAGGAGCGGCAAAAGCGGAGTTTACTACTGTAAATGAGCACTTTTCCGCGACGAACAACGCAGAGTTCGGCCTTTTTCACCAGAATCTTTTTAGTGCTCGTAGCCGTGCAGGTCTAAGAGCTGGGCTTCCGTTTGTTTAGGGTGAAGAAGGTAAACTCCTTCGCCTTTTTCCACGGTGCCAATTCGGCGAATACCGCAAGACCAAGGAAAGTTATGTTCGATTTCGACTGCGTTGGCGTGGCTACAGGTAAAAAGCAATTCAAAATCTTCGCCATCACAGAGCGCTGAACGAAGATCTTTCGCGTCCCATGGCGAGGGAATTATTTTTTCCACTTCGAGTACAATTTTGACGGCACTAGCTTTTGCGAGCCGTGGTGCATCCGAGGCGAGGCCGTCGGACAGGTCCATCATGGAATGAATTTCAAAATGATCGAGTAGCCACTGGGCTTCTTTGATGCGGGGTGTAAAATTCAAATGATGTTCTGACGCCAGCGTATCGCCCAGCCTTCTGCCACTAACCATAACCACATCTTTTTCCTTGGCCCCCAAGCGACTCGCAGGCCCGCGCCAATGGGGCCGACCAACCACGCACACATTGATCGCAAAGGGTCCATTCCAAGAATTAGTGTCACCGCCGTCGATGCCGCAATTAAATTCTCGTGCCATTTCTGCTGCCCCATTCATGACCCGTTCAAGCCATTTAGGACAGGTAGAGTGGGGGACCGCAAGAGATATAAAAATACTATCGGGCGTGCCTCCCATGGCGGCGATATCGCTAAAATTAACGGCCACGGATTTGCGGCCAATGAGCTCTGGAGGTGTTTGGCCGACGACAAAGTGCGTGCCATCAAGAAGCATATCCGTGGCCACCAGAGTGCCCCTAGGGCTCGAAGACAGCAATGCTGCGTCGTCGCCATTGGGAAGTAATGCCTTGGCTGTGGTGGGCATGGTCGCGTGGACCCAGTTGACAAAGTTATTTTCAAAGGTCATATCGCCCGCTCAATCTTTTGCATGACTCACTCGATTTTTTGCATCTTTTCCCGTTGCTTGATTATCTTGTGCCGGCATGCTCATGGTCAAATCTCAAATTTTATGGCGTGATGTTCAATTCCTTGGCAAGTTCTCACAGTCACATCTTAGCCAAAATTCGTTTAAGCTGGCCCACCATATAAATCGGTAAAGAGGCAACTCTGGCTTTCAATTGAATGCTGTTTTTTTCGTTGATCCGGACCTGATGATCGATGGGCATGACGTGGGGAAGGCCACCGTCAAACCGAATTCCAAACGGGGGAGACTTGGTCGCCAAGTATTGATGCAATGAACGAAGAGACCCTGAGGCTCCAGATTTCACCTCAATCGGAATAATTGCCCCTTCGTATTGAACCGCAAAATCAACTTCAGCAGACGCTGATTTCCCATCTCGACTCCAATAATTAAGACTTGGAGGAACAAAACTGCCATGCCAGTAAAAAAGATGCTGAGCGATAAATTGTTCTGCAATGGGTCCGGCATGAATCAAGTTTATATCTGATGTTAGCCAAGAAGAGTCAAGATTTAGCATTCGATTCACCAGTGCGACATCCAACCAAAATAATTTTGGAGATTTTTCTCGACGCCCTGCCGCAATTGGAATTCCATTGCAATCGTTTTGCTTTGCTAACGTCATAACTCGGGCAGACGCCAATAAATTTACTGCGTCTTTAATATATTCGTGACGCACATTAGGTACAATTTCTTTATATATAAGTGGCTTAGCCAAATTGCGCGGTGCCTGATCATACACTTGCTGAAGAACAGGAATGAGTATTTGTCTTGAAGAGTACTTTGCAAAATCATCTTTGAACGTATCAATAATACTCTGAAGCGCAAGACTGGCTAAATTACCTCCATCTGAGTGAGTCAAATATTGATGCAATGCGCCAGGCATTCCTCCAACAAGTAGAAACTCTTTTACAAGCTCCAGTCCATGTGCATGAAGCGCTTCCGGCCATTCATGTCCGAGCTCAAAATTTCGAATTCTATCGAGAAAATAGCCCTCGCCTTTCGTTCCAACAAATTCCTCAAACGAAAGGGGTCCTGCGTAAAGATATTGAATTCGACCAACTGGAATTTCTAGCGGCTTTTGGCCCAATACCTGTTCAAGTAGCGAACCAGCCGCAATAACGGCAAGGTTTGGTCGGTCTTCGTAAAAGTATCGAAGCGCGGAGATAGCACTTGGCGTCGCTTGAATCTCGTCTAGAAACAGCAGTGAGTTGTCATCTGGCAGTGACGTTCGCGTTACTGCTTCGATTGCAGAAATGATTTTTTTCAAATCATAAGTTGCAAATATTGAATCAAGAGCGACATTCCGCTCCAAATTAATTTCGACGAGCTTTCGCCCCGTTGCCTGTGCGAGCATACGAACCGCAGTCGATTTACCAATTTGGCGCGCGCCTCTAAGGATTAGGGGTTTGCGACCAGGGAGTTCAACCCATTGAATCAACTGATTAATTAACTCTCTCTTCATAAATATCCAATTTTTTTTACATGGCCGTGTGTTAATATCACCTCAAATTTACACACATCCATGTAATCACAATCGGTGCCTAAATGCAAGGCGCCTTCGGTCTTGCATCTTTAAATTACAGCAGTTCTACTAAAAATAAAAGCCCGCAACCAAATGCATGGTTGCGGGCTCTGTGGTTCGTTTACCGTGAACTAAGCGTCAAGAACGAAGTTTACTTTTTACAGCCTGCCACTGGTGCAGTTCCCTGCCAAAGTACAGCGCCAAGCTTGCCTTTGACTGAGAATCGACCGTCGCCATCAAGCACGAGTTTGTCGGCTCCACCGCGTGCGCCCGACTGCCAAGCCACGGTTGTAAGGTCTGCTTTGAGGACAGCCAAGCTACCGTTTAAAAGGAATTTTGCACGGCCACCTGCGGCTTTTGTCGTGGTGTTACTTTGGAACATTCCCACGCCTCCACGAGCAACGACGAAGTTACCGTCGTCTCGCATGGTCGCGGTGAACGAGCAATTTGACCCGACCCCTTGAACCGCCATCACTTGACCAGGTGCAATGACGCCGCCTAGGCTGACAAAGCTGGTTTTCATCAGGCTAGCTTTGCCATTTCTGAAGGTGGTTTCAGCCACAGAATTTGCGAAGTTGACCCCGTACCAAGTCGGAGAAGGTGTGGGCATCATCATGGTCTGACCAGGTTTTTCACTGTCCCAGCGCACTAGCATGGAGTTGTCTTCGTGCGTGGTGTTGTGACAGTGTTCCATGTAGGATCCTGCAAACTCACGAATCCGAATCGCCATCGTCACTTCATTGGTGGAGTCGGCCTCTGGTCCTACACGGTACATATCTTTACGAGCGTATTTTTCCCAGATCGGTGGTGCTTTGCCACCGCGAGTCAAAACTCGTCCTTCCTCAAAGTGCACGTGCACAGGATGGCTCCAACCGCCACTCGTGTTGGAGATGTGCCAGATCTGAACTTTTCCCAAGCCGGCAGCATCGACGTCCGCTAAGTTGGAAGCGTTTGAAATCCGGCGCATGTCTGCTCCGTGTGCTTTGACGCCATCTGTAATAACACTCCACGGGGTTTTTTCTGTGGCGCCAGACCTTACGAAATCAAAGGTATGGTGTTTTGCACTAGCTAATTCAGCAGCGGAAATGGCTGGTTGTGGGATCATGGTTAGAGCCGTTCCGCCTGCGCCATTTTTATTGCCTTCAACATATTTTGCAGGATTCAAGCTTGGATCCACGCAAGGAATCGCAGCGTTCGCTGCATTCACACAAGGCTTGATATCAAAGCGGAGAAACTTGCCAACACCTGGATCGCCGCCCGTCCAATTGCTCGCGACAATCGTTGGTGCGTAACTGCCGTCAAGAATGCTCGCCAGTGGGATTTCTCGGTTTGGGAGTTTTCCTGACGTGTGTTCAAGGGTGTTGATCATAAATACTTGATCACCAGGGACCATTCCGTTGGCTGCGAAATCGATGATAAAGTCGTAACGTTCAGCGATGCTTTGAGTTGGAAGTGTGCCTTTCATGGTGCCCAAAGTGCCGTCCAATGCCACAGAGTGGGTCATGAGGTTTCCGTCATTGGCGATCAGGTGAAAGACGACAGGCTCAAAGGACTCTCCTGAGCCTGCTGGGCCTTTTAGAGAGCCAGTTGTGCCCGCCACTTTACGAACAATCGCCAATTTAAAATACCGAGCTACAGCTGCGTTCAGAGTCCTGAAGCGGTACCTGCGAGCTCGTACGTCCATAGTAGGTTTCCACGTCAAGTTTACTACCATGTTGTCACCAAGAAAACCGTCTTGGTCAAATGGATTAAACCAAAGTTGGCCGTCTTGGTCCCAAGCCTTATCGCCGATAGACAGGTTGACGTCGTAGTCGCGGTTACCCCAAGGTAAAGCACTTCCACTTGGTAGCCTTAAATTGACGCCATCGTTCAGGGACTCGTTACCGCGGTCGATTGACGAATAGTAATTCATGGAAGCTGCATTGCCTTTGTAAACATTCTTAGACGTGAAATCTATCATGTGATCGTGGAACCAGTGTGACGACATGATTTCATGCCAGTCGCCGCGCACGTTGATGCGTCCAGATTTTTTCAGAGGATCTGCCGAGACGTCACAAGTAAAATTGGTAGGTGCGCCTCCGTGAGATAGTCGCATCGTTTCGCCTGCTGCACATGGAGTACCCATCATCTTATCGGTGGCGGTTTTGTTTACCGAGTCGTGCCCAGCGACGGCCATAGGCCAGTGATAGTCATAGAATTGACCAGGGAAAAAGAAAGCATTGGCGAAGCCGTCACTTTCCGACGGATTGTGGCCGTTGTGTTCGTGGGTCGAGATCGTGTGGAGGCCAAAGCCGCCGTTGTGGCTGACGTCGATGGGAAGCAAGTTGTAGTGACGAAATAAGATTGGCTCATTGTAGCGAGCCATCACCAGTTTCATTGGGAACGTGCCGTCAAAGGTCCAAAGTTTGGTGAAATGTTGGACCGGCATGTTTGGGTGAAACTGCGGCTTGATGCCTTTGGTTGTCCCGTTAAACCCAGGTTTGCCGACGGTGTTATGGTAGAGTCCACCAGGCCCAAATTCGCCAACTGCATATTTATGCATTTGCTTTGGGTCGCGTACACCAAGATTTTCGCGAGCACCGCTTTGGGATGTTTTCGTTAATCTTTGAGGATAAAATTCGTCCCAGCGTTGGTGCGCCCAGCCTTCGCCTGGAGGGCGGCCTTCCGCTGGCATGGGAGCGCGTGCGCAGGCAGGGTGGTTTAGGTACCCACAAATTTGCGTTTTCCAAGGATTCTGAGCCCTGGTGTTGGCCAGTCTGGTTGGAGCCGGATTAAGACCATTCTCTCCGATCAGAGCATCAATCGTAACCTTGTCTGGTGCGCTCTTATGCATCGGAGATCCGTGCTCCGTGTCGGTTTCTGGATTTGGGGAGTCGACAAGGACAGGGAATGGAACAGGAGTGGCATTGGCCACGATTTTTTCGGTGCCGAATTCTTCAAACAAAAGCAATTTTTGGGTGAAGGGAAGAGCTCCGAACAGGGGGCTTGCGTGCCCGCCAGTTGGGATAATTGAAAACGAATCAAGAGAGGCTCGCGGAATATCTATTTGTGTATCTGCCTTGGTACCTGTCGGGCCTCCGAGAAATGGGCCTTCGACAATTGAGGGCTGATCACGCAATTCAGCGCAACGGTTATTAACTTTGCCGCCCACGGGAATATCACAGGAGACAGCAGCGGCTCCCACCGCATTTGGATCCGCCACTAGTTCACCAGCGGTGTCGATACTGCCTGCTGCGCCAAGTGGTTCGTCCGCGCGTTTTTTACATGCGATCACGGCGCCGAGAATGGATATTAACAGAGCTCCCCATAACCAAGACTTTTTTTGAATGACCATCCGCTTCATTATTTCGCCCCTCCTTGTTCAATTGTCATATTCGATTCGCCACTACTTCCCTTGAGAAACTCTATAACTAGTCCAACATCAAACTCTGACAGCCCAAGGTTGGGCATGGCAAGTCCCTTGAATTGAACCAACATCGCGGTTGCGATGGGGTCCTTTGCGGCCAACATTTTGTTGGGCGCCGAAATCCAAGACGTAAGCCACTTAAGGTCTCTTGTCTTGGTCACATTTTTAAGGTCGGGTCCAAGCCCGTCACCGCCGCCAATGGAGTGGCAGTCGATGCATCTGGTTTTGTAAATTTCTTCGCCACGAGGCATGGCGGCCACTTTCAGGGGTGCATTAACAAAACTATTGGTGAGGCCGCCGGTTTCTCGCCATTCACTTAAATTTTCTCCGAGGAGGGTGGCGATAACTTCTGCCTTATCAAGGTTGGATCTGCGCATCCATTGGCCAGACTTTTCATTTCCTATAAGCATATTCAGGCCGTGATCTTTCTTATCATCGATATCGGTATCTACGAGAAGGCCCAAGTGCCGACGCATGGCATCAATTTCGGCTTCATTGCCTGTTAAAAATGTCCAGCCGGGACCGGCATTGAATTTTTTGCGGTAGGCAGCCAATACTTCTGGGGTATCGGTTTCAGGGTCAATCGAAATGGAATAGAAGAAGATATCCTTCCCCATGCGCTCACCGAGTAAGTCTTGAAATTTTTTTACTCGCGCTGTTTCCATGGGACAATAAGCTTCACACGAGGTGTAAATAAAATTAACCAGAAAAATTTTGCCTTTGATTAAATGATCGTAGAAACGAACCTTCTTTCCTGTGTGGTCCGTAAGTTCAGGATTAGGAAACAGCACTCCATTTGCCGTCGTAGCCAAATTTGGATTTACGATAGGATAGGATTTCTCCGCGACCATTTTACGGGTATTGTTGCCAGATGTAATAGCTTCGGCCGGAGCTGCAACACTGCGAATAGGAAAAATAGAAGCAGCGACCGTCGCCGTGGTAAAAAGAATAGATATTTTCATTCGTAACCACATAAATTACTCCAGCATATGAAATCAATCTTTAGAGGCCATTATCGGCAAGTCGTAGAAAAACTTTTCTTCTGTGTGTTTAATCGTACCCGCCGATGAGCTGAAAGAAAAGTAGCGACCATTCGCTAAGAAAAACGCACCTCAAAAACGCCGAGGAACTAAAAGAAAAGTAGCGAGCATTCGCTAATAAAAAGCACCTCAAAACGCCGATGAGCTAAAAGAAAAGTAGCGAGCATTCGCTAATAAAAAGCACCTCAAAACCGATCACGGCAAGGCAAAGAATCGTTTTTGAAAGTTTGAAAAAGCTGTGGGAGGGGTGCATCTTATGGTTCGGCGGAATGAAGGTTTTAAGCTATTTTTTAAGCCTTAATTCTTAATTCTAAATTCTAAATTATTGAGATGTCGGCGTGGTGTATAGCGAGCATTCACTACGAAAAAAAAGCGAAAAAAAAGCGAAAAAAAAGCGAAAAAATTGACAGGCCAGAAATTATCTTGAATAATAATTAGCAGAGTATCTAAGTCAACATTGGACATGGTTCTATTTCAGGCTCCGAATTTAATCGGACTCAGTATATGGAGTGATAAATGCGCTTTCGTTTAATTGGATGTACAGCTGTGCTCGCCGCTGCCGGCGGAATTTTTGTGGCATGCAAAACGGCGGATTCAAGCTCTCGGCGAAACAAGGCCGGAGGAAATGGCGGGTCGCCAGGTGCTGGAGCACCGGAAGCTGGAGTTGCGAGTCAATCGGTTGGGTCGAGCAACCCGTTAGACCTATTTGCCAATTGGTACGAACGAGATACCGCAGGCGAAAACTCCGGTGCGCCGAAGGCTGGGGGTGCTGGTGTGGCAGGCGTCGTCCCGCCAATGCATGCAAATACACATACCGCTGGCGGTCGCGCAGGCTCCTCGATGGCTCATACTGACGCGCTGTCGAAGGTTTGCCTTGATGAGGCGGGCGATTCTACCGAACATACTCAGTCGTTGTTCTGCATTCCTGTGCCCCAGCCGACAATGACCGACATTGTGGATCAGAAGGCGGCCATTCTTTTGGGTAAGGCGTTGTTCTGGGACATCCAAGTGGGTGGTGATGGGCAGACGGCGTGCGCTAGCTGCCACTTTTCGGGGGGTGCTGACAATCGTCAAACCAATACACTTCATCCTGGGCCAAATGGACTATTTGAGTCAACGGCCGTAAAATCAGCGGGTCAATTATTTTCCAAGGGCTCACCATCCTTTGATTTTCCAGCTATTACTGGAGATGACCGTGTAGGCTCTCAGGGAGTTGTGGGCGCAGTGTTCGTTGGGATTAATTCGGATCCTACCGTGGCGGCGGATAATTGCACGCCGAATCAAGATTTCCCATTTTTCGCCCATCGTCGGGTGACTGGACGTAATACGCCAAGTGTGATTGCGGCAGTATTTAACAATTTTAATTTCTGGGATGGACGTGCCAATCCTAATTTTAATGGTTTTGATCCTTTCGGTGCCACCGGTAACACGACGACTCCAGCGGTGCTTTCTGCCAAGAGCAGTTTGGCCTCGCAGGCGGTTGGACCGCCAAATAACGGCACTGAAATGTCTTGTGATGGACGAGCGTTTAACGGCTTGAATAGTTTGGCGGCTAAATTAATCGCTCGCAAAGCATTAGCGAAGCAAAGCGTATCACCAACGGACAGTGTCCTTGGGCGTTTTTCCGCCTACCCAGCTAAGGGGATGACCTGTTATGGTCGTGATTGCACCTACTCAACATTGATTGGCAAGGCCTTCGGGGCTGAGTGGAATCCAGATTCCGCGAACATAGAAATCAAAAATAGAGTGCGAGATAATTTTTCTCGGCTTTGGGGTCAGGCACTTCAAGCTTACCAGGCGACTTTAGTTCCAGATCAAACGCGGTTTGACCAATACGCCGCTGGAAAAACATCCTTGTTTACGCCGTCACTGATAAAAGGTCTTGATATCTTCCAAGGACGTGGCGAATGTGAGGGTTGCCACACTGGGGCAGAAATGACCGATGCTTCAGTGGCTTATAGTAAGATTGCGCGCAGGGAAGATCAAGGCAACGATGAAGGATTTCATAACTTAGGGGTCTCGCTGACGGCTGAAGATTTAGGTCGCGCAGCAACAGGCCCGCGCGGCGTCACCTGGTCAACCGGTAAGCCTCTCAAAAAGCGATCAGGAGAGCATGAGGACGAGGCGGTTGTCGACCGAACGGTTAATTTTGACAGAGGCGCGTTTAAAACTCCGTCGCTGCGTAACCTTAAATTGACAGCTCCTTATTTCCATAATGGTGGAGAGCAGACGTTAGAGGAAGTCGTCGACTTTTATGCTCGTCGCGGTGGAAATTTTCCAAATCGTGAGTTGAGTGATGAACTCCGAGAAATCAATATCGAGGATCCCGCTGATCAAACGGCACTGGTGGATTTCTTGCGCAATGGATTACTAGACTGCCGAGTCGAAAAATTCCGAGCACCCTTTGACCGACCAGAACTCCCGCTTCTCAATGGGAGAGATGGGTCCCTGTTGGCAATAGGTGCAAAAGGCACCGGATCGTGCCGGCTTAGTGCTACAGTAGCGCCAACCACATTGAACTGTGTGACGTATCCTGGGATTTGTGATACCGACAAACAATTGCTGGCAACAAGCAGATTTTTGGACATGTTCCAGAGACTACCAACTGCGGCAGAGGTCGCATCATCTAACACAGTCCCCGCCATGTGGACTGCAGCAAATCGCGTGACCTACCAAAAAGTTAGGATGCAATTGATTGTAGAACAGATGCTTGGTCGCAACTACGATGCGACGTTCGCATCGTATTTGAATGATGAATCTAACGCTATGCGCCGATCGATCGCTCAACTGCCTCAGTATTACACCCGTTCTGGCGGAACCAATGCCCTCTTTCTTACGCAGCTGATGAAAGATCTTTCTGGGCGTGCTCCAACCGCCGCTGAGCTTGCGGCGGCCACCTCAAAACTCACAGCTGCAATATCTAGCCGAGGATTGGCCTTCGATTATCTGGCAGGCTTGACGGATTCGCACGCTCAACGTATCAGATTCCTCTATCTTAAATACCTCAGGCGGTTACCGGTTGCACCGGAGGGGGGGTCCAGGTTGAGCGATCTAGTCATTGGAAGGATAATTGTGGAGTCTGCGGAATACAAAGCATTTGCCGTTGCGCGAGATGATATTTAACCAATTAAACACATGAGGGCATCCCATGATTATAAAATATGGAACGTTTATGAAATATAGAACTCAAAAAGTAGCGTTGGCTCTGAGCATGGCCGTAATTGTAACCGCCTGTAAAACGGCATCTACGCGTAGTCGTGGCGGCAGTGGCGCGTCTGAGTCTGGCAATTCAGCCAACTCTGGAAACAGGACGGACGGCGATAATGGCGCCGGCAATAGTGAAGCAAATGGAATTTGGAACACTCCACTTAATTTGGTTGACATTGATGCCCCGGTTCAAGATGCAACCAAAGTCGTACTTGCTGGAGATATCGAGCGTATTTTCGTCGATGATCCTACTGATGTATTTTCGTCAGGAATTATTGAGGTGTTGGGTATGCGGGTTGTGATTCCTGCAAATCTAATTATTCAAATGCCTGTGCAGCGCTATACGTTGCAGGAGCTTTTTACCAATGCAAGGCCAGAATGTAAGGCTAAAGTGCCTCCTCAAACCGGCCTCGCGCTTTCCGATAACTGTTTTTATGAGCGTCGTGCGGGTGTTGTGACCATTACAGCGAATCGCACGGGAACAGGTGCCGTCGTGGCCGGTGACGTGGTCATAGCAAAAGCCGAGGAATTTGTGACAGGTGTGGTCACCTATATTGAACATACTCAAGGGTATTTCAGATTGAATGGAAATACTTCAACAGATAACCTCAGAAAGTCCACAGGGGTCATGGTTCGAATTAGCGATCCCGATGCGCGGCATACGGTTCAAAGTGGACTTGGCTGTGAGGCTGTAAACCCTGCTAATCCGTCACATAACCGAAACTGTACTCCCGATAAGCGTTTTCCTGTCGATAGCGACAACTATACGGTCGGATTTGTTACCGGATATCCACTGTGTATTCCTAGCACTAAAGCAAGGACTCTGCCGGCACTTCCTGGCGTCACACATACCGCTGTATCCTTTAATGCTGCAACAGGCGCAATGAGTGGAATCGACAGTCATTGCCCATCCACCAACCGCCCTGCCGATCCAACCAACGTCAACGTTGCGGACTCCAAGTATTTTGCTCCGATCAGGCTTGGCGATCAATTAGATGCTGCGGGTAATTTTGAGCGTATGGGGGCGGGAGTTAATCGGGCGACATTTTTAGCGGCCCATACCATAAAGGTGCATGCAGGCTTGCAAACAAGCGGAGGGAAGCCTGACTACTTGATTTTCGCAGAGACGATTTGGGAAGTGGCCGGCTTTCCACGAGCTCGCAACCGAGCTAACTGGATTGGTTTTTCCACGGATCGTAATTCTCAATTGGATCTCTTCCGCTTGTCCACAGACCCCGACGAACCGGACGACGCAGCTCGTCAGCACCCAGTGCCCATTGGGTCTACGGTCAATAATCCTGGCGTGACCAATTTGGGGGTCGCACCCAACGCCCAAAGTATTTTCCGTTTGCATTTTGTAAACCGTTTTAACTTCGGATCTGTGGCTCGTAGGACGCCTTGTATCACGCTGGACAACGCGGGCATGACTAATGGATGTGTAGGTGGGGCCACCACTGATGACCAAGAAAACTTTAAAGTCTTGCAACCTGTGACCAGAGAAGTCGTGGTGAAGACTAGAAACAAGAAGGCCTTTCCTGGATTGAAAAGTTATGACTTAAGCGGAAACGAGACGCCAAATGGGCAGTATCTTTCACCTGTAGGGCTCGATCATCCTGAGTTCGTTGAAATCAACCTCAACCGACTTCAAACGCCTCATATATTTACGGGCGAACCGTGGAATATTGACCGCAAGCTCGGCCCTCAAGGCTGTGACGGTGCCGGTCGTGGACCTTGTGGTGGACCTCCGATTCCTCTGAAACCATTCCCCGTAGACTTTCAAAACGCCACTGGAAAAATGGATCCAACTCAGCAAAACGTCGCTGGCTTTAATCTTCCGCAAGTCACAGGCAACCGATCCATTATGGGATTTGGCTACGACAACGTACTCGATGGACCAGTCCTGGATTGGGCCGCCGCAGATACGGATACGAGCGTGGCCCCTACAGCGAGTCATCCCGTTTTATTGAACACATGCGTAAATAGTCTTTGAAATAATATGGTGACCAGCAATAAATAAAGTAATGAACGGGAGTACAAAATGAAAAAGAGTGGTTATAAAAATACGATAAGAAAAGGGATGCTAGCGTCCATTGCATTTGCTGGCCTGGCATTGACATCCATCGGCCATGCGGGTCTTCCTTTGACGGATGCCAATATTTCAAACGCATACGCTGTGACGTCGATGCCTATGAGCAAGAGTCCAAGCTGCCCGTTAGTCGGTGGAATTGTGTTTCTACCAGGTGGGGTTTTAAGGGGAACATTCATCACGGATACGGCAAAAAGTTTGTTCAAAAATTTTATGGGCACTTACGTTCTTTTGGCGGGTGGAAAAATCACGTTCACGGCCAATAATGGCGTGCCGCTCAGCAACCTTAACGGCGTGATTGCACGAGCTGCCCCTGGTCCTGATGTGAGGCATCCACCGGTTGAGTATTTGGTTCTTAAGACGGCTGCTGGTTCGGTTTGTTCAAATCAAGTTTATAAATTGGCTTTGACAGAAGAAGAAGCAGAATAATTAATTATCGTTTAGAGGCTTGAAAGAGCATGAAAGGATAGGCAAATACTATGTTGAATTGCAAGTTAATGGCGGTCATGGCGACTGCAGGAATTATAACTCTGATGCAAACCGAGATTGCGAGAGCTGTTCCTACATCGCAAACGATTATTGGAGAGATCCAAGGAATTCGCCTTGGGGCTACAGGTACAGGTACAGCCTCAGTTGCGAATAGTTGGCAGCGCGGCATTATTACGGTAGGGGGAATGGACGTCGTTATTCCCGCCAATTTGGTGATTCAGATGCCGGTCGAGCGGTTTACAATTACGGAACTTTTCCTTAAGGCACCACCTGCCTGTGTGGCGGCAGGACAAACGGGACTGGCTCGCGGAGATACTTGCTTTCCTGGACTTCGTGGCGCCGTCGTGACAATTCTTGCCAATCGCCAGAATACGGGGGAAGTGATCGCAGGCATGGTGAATATCGACAAAGCGCCTGACGCGTTAATGGGAATTGTCACTTATATTAATTTTGATGAAGGCTATTTTAGGGTCAATGGAACCCCACGCAGTGCCACCACTGGCGTTATGATTCGTATCAATGATCCGATCGCGAGACACACAATCCAAAAAGGCTTAGGTTGCCCAAGTGCAACGCCAACCATCACTGGCACAGGGATTAACTGTAGTCCTGATATCCGTTTCCCTGTAGACAACGAAAACTACACGGTGACGTTCGCCACCGGAGTGCCGCTTTGCATTCCAAGCACATTTTCAAATGCAACGCGCCTTGCGGGCTCCGTCGCCGATCCTGCCACTGGCCTTGGAGATAAATTATGCCCGATGTGGGGACGGACGAGTGACCCACTTGTTGCAACCATACCGACGGCACAGGCCTTTAATTTAGTGCCGATGGTTCTGGGTGATTCGCTTGAGGCACTAGGCAGTTTTGAACAGGTTGGCGGAGTGAAGTTCTTCTCGGCTCACACGATCAAGGTGCACGCCAGAATTATGACTCAGCCTGGAAATCCTGATTATATGGTTTTTGACGAAGTTGAATGGGATACCGCAGGGTACAGCAATCAACGAGCAAGACTACGACTCATTGGGTTTACTAGCCTTACGGATTCTCAGTTAGACGTTTATGCCGTACACAATATAGTTACGGCTCCGCAAGTGAGCGAAGGCATTGAGCTCCCTTTGGTTACCACGGTTGGCAACCCGTTATCAATTAATAAGGGGGCTCCACCGTTTGGTGGAAGTATTTGGAAATTGATCATAGATGTTGATTTTTTGATTGGCGCAAAGCCTCGGGGGTCACCTTGCGCAATATTGTTTAATGGCGGATTTCAAACGCCCGCTACTGGCGGCTGTCCAAGTGGTTCGACGTCAAGTATCGCAGAGAATTTTCATGTGATTGCGACACTCAGTCGCGATGTTATTGCCCATACTAGAAATCAGTTTAGCTTCAACGTGGCTGACAGTAAGGATATTCAAGGCCGTGACACGCCTAATGGACAATACGTGAATCCCGTGGATCCAGGTCTGCCAAATCCATTCGAGACGAATGTCAATGGTGTTTCCCATTCCTTCTTGTTTACCGGTCAACCATGGCTTCTCGATCGTAGGCTTGGGCCAACGGGCTGTGGAAAAGTGGCAGGAGATTGCCCTATTTCAATGACCGCAGCGACTCAGGCGAGCATGCGTTTAAACCCGTGGCCATGGGACGGTGGCGTTCCTCCGGGAGCTGATCCGCAAAATCCAGCGACTCTGAGTCTCCCAGCCTCTGAACGCACCGCGATGCTGCGCTTTTTGACGAAGGCGACAGCGACGGCAGCTCCGGCATTTAATGGCGAAATCTTGACTTTGCCAACAAGTCCATCAGCCGTCCCGCCGGTGTCGGTGTCTGCAGCTCCAAAAGCTATGCAGTGTGCTCCTACCACACTGTAATTTCGGAATCCTTTGATTTTGGGATCCTTTGATTTCTGGATCCTTTGATTGCTGGTTACTGGGACTGGAGTCGTGTTAAGTGAAATCTGTTTTTGTAATATCGACATACTTGATGCTGGCAGGCCTTCTAGGCTTGGCCAGCTCTTGTCGTCCAAGGGCCAATCTCGCGACCACCAATAGCCGGCCTATGCCAACTCTTGCCGAGGCCAGGCATGCCAAAGATATGCACGAGCTTGACCGCCAAATTGAAGTGGCTGATTTAGAGCTTGCAGGGATGGATGAAGCGGCGAGAGCGAAGGCTGCCGTAGGACTTGTAAATATACTTCCAGCGTCTAAAACCGCCAGACTTGTGGTGAAGCTCAACGACCCAGAATTTAATTTATGGCAAGCCGATAAACTTGCCTTAGTGCGCCACCCGGTGTTGGACCGAATCATAAGTCATTATCACGGAAAACTGCTCAAGGCGGTTCCTGCACTAAATATGGTTGTATTCGAATGTGCAAATCATGAAAAGGCAACCTCTGCGCGTGATCGTATGATTGGCGCTAAAGTATTCCTTGCCAATTCAGTTGTCATAGACGAAGCCCACGGTGACGCAGTGATCAGCATCAATAGTGTGCCAAGTGATATTGAATTTAAAAAACAGTGGGGACTAAATAATACCGGCATCGACTACCAAGCAGATCCCGCTGGCGTTCCAGGAGGTGTAGCGGGTGTTGATATTGGCGCGGTTAAGGCTTGGGATACTCAGTCGGATTCCAGTGGCGTCGTCGTGGGGTTGACCGACACCGGCATTCAGTTAGACCACCCAGACCTTGCCGCAAATATTTGGAAAAATCCCGGCGAAACTGGCACGGATGCTCAAGGAAAAAATAAATCGACCAATCTCATTGATGATGATGGCAATGGGTATGTGGACGATGTCAATGGATGGGACTGCCTCAATGATGACAATAATCCGACGGATGATCATGGTCACGGCACACAAACGGCCGGTGTTGTCGGAGCCGTGGGTAACAACTCAATTGGTGTCAGTGGTGTAGCCAGGAATGTTAAGCTTGCAGGTTTGAAATTTCTTGGTGCTGATGGCATGGGCTCAGGCAGTGATGCGGCGGAATGTATTTTATATGCGGTCACAAATAAAATGAACATTATCAATGCGAGTTGGGCCGGTGGACCGAGCCTAGACATTGACATCAAGCCAGTCATTGAAATGGCCGCGAGTTCGGGAATTTTATTCGTGGCTGCAGCAGGAAATTTGGCAAAAGATATTGGGCTTCCCGGTAACGAAACCTCACCTGCGGGATTCGTGTATCCAAACTTAATAACGGTGGGGTCCATTAATCGAAGTGCTGGACTGTCGTATTTTTCGAATTTTAATAAAAGTTTAGTTCACGTCATGGCACCCGGAGAGCAAATTCATACGACCGGTGTGACTGATACATATGATGCAGCAAGCGGCACATCTTTCTCTGCGCCGATGGTTTCTGGAATGGCTGCGCTCATGAAGGCTCGTTTTGCAAAAACAGATCCCGAGAAAACCACACCTGAAAAAATTAAAGAAAATTTACTTGCAACCTCGGTGTTGACGACTGCCCTTGCGACATCCTCTCAGTCGAAAGGCTACGTGAGCTTAAGTAAGGCTTTGGCCTACGACCCGCCATTGACAGCCACACCCACGTCGCAGCAGACGTCAGCAGGTGTCCTCAATTCTTGTCCCGCAGAGGTGGCGTTAAAGGGGCCGAATTTTATCGCGCGACTCATGTTGCCAGCTGCGGCATGTCTCACGGGCATGACGGCCGTGACCTCTTACGAAAAATATACGGTTAACCGTCAATGCTGCGCCGCAACGAAGGCACCAGTTTGTGTCAACGGCGCCGTTACGTGGTCAAGGTGGCTTATCTATGATGCATACAGGCGCGCAGCCAATGTCAGTGAGGCTGAAAATCTTGGTGGCAAAATTGTGGCAAAAACGACGACTGCCACAGCAGCCGCCAACACTGCTTTCACGAGTGACGCAACCTATACGCTAAATGTAAATACGGCTTATCAGAGTTTGTTTAAACGGACGACCCCAGCAGCGAGTTTAGCGGGCTGGGTCACGATGCTCCGAAGTGGAAAGGGTAGTGTGTATTTAATGTCGCAAATCATGCTGACACAAGCCTACTATAATCTCGGCGGCGGAACAGCCGCTAAATGGGTTCCCTTCATCTACCTGAACGTGCTTGGGCGCGCAGGTACGAGTGCAGAAATTACTGCAGGTGTAAAAGCTCTGTCCCAGGGGAAAGCAAGGAACACCGTGGCATTGACGTTATTGAATACGACCGAGTACCGAACCAAATTTGTGATTAACCCGACCTACCAATTGATGTACCGACGGGCACCAACGGCCGCAGAATTATCCGCTCGCCGCTCGGAGATGGTTGCAGGAAAGACCCCTGAAGCCATTCGGTTAGCCCTAGCTGTGGCGCCGACGTATTATCAAGTTAAATCAATTTGTCCCGGACCTTGAACCCGATTCTGCTGAAGAGGCTAACATTTAGATTCAAAAACGGTATATTTTATGACGTAAGAATTGAAAATTATCATAGAGGTTGATCATGGCGATTAAAAATCCGAAACCCCTGCATCCCGGTGTAGTTCTTGAGGAATACTATTTAAAGGAACTTGGATGGTCCCAATCTGAATTGGCAAGGCAGATCGATTGTCAAGTTCGAAAAGTTAACGAAATCGTTAATGGCCGGCGCGGTATTTCCTGTGAATTTGCAATTGACTTGGAGCGAGTACTTGGGACATCTGCCGAAATGTGGGTTCGTATGCAGGCCGAGTATGATCTGGCGCTGGCGCGCCAAAATGCCGCATAGTGCGGGGCATGACCTGATGAAATCGAAAATGGTCTGCACAGTTATGTACCTCCGCCCAATAACAGCGTGGCGAGCTGTAGTAGCAACACACATTGTACGATTTTCGCAATTATCAAGTTAAATCAATTTGTCCCGGACCTTGAACCCATTCATTTGGCTATTCGCCCATAAAATTAACTACGATATTGATCTTGGACGATGCCGTGAGACTTTTTGACACGGTGACGACATTGCCGACTCTGCTGTAATCAACGTTTACAGCGGCAGGGGTGCCATCTATGCTCACGATCCAAGTGGCTGAGTCTGGAACAACTACGTCATTAATGGCGAACGTCTTAGAGATCTCGGATACGTAGTTAAACGTAACATTAATGGCATCTGCAGCACTTGCGTCACAAGTAACGAGGAGTTCAGATGCGGAGACCGTGTATGAGCCTGCAGCACATTTGCTTGCTCCAGCTATAACACTCAACGATTCAGGTATTGGGGTCTGCGCTAACGGAATGTGAACCGTTCCGCCCATGGTGCGTCCTAAGTAGGATACGCGAATGACTCGTCCCATTACAAAGTTTGCAGCATCAACCGTGACTATGCCTGCGTTCCAGGATACTGGAATTTCGTCAGAGGTGCCATCGATGACCGCTTTGAAATATTTTGCATCGACGGTCGAAGGAACTGGCAATGGGTATTGTAGGACTTTGCTCATAACGATTGTTCCTACAAGGCTTGGATCCAAATACATGTAGCTTGCAGAGATGTAGTCGGTGGCACCTGGGTCACAACTAACGACGAGGGATGTGCCTGTCAAGGTGTATTGAGCGGGTGGACAGCTTACGCCTCCAGACACAACACTTAGGGAACCGCTGACTGGAGTAAATGGAAGGAGTAACGTAACAGCTTGATTTTTAGGACGACTGCGATATGAGATTTTAACGACTAGACCTTCGACAAAATTAGCGGCAGCAAAGGTCACTGCGTTGTTTAGAAAGGTGAATGGAACCGCAGTAGTGGACCCAGAAATGGTGGCTTCGAGGTTACGGTAGTCAACCGTTGCTGGTATTACGAAGGGATAAACCAAGGTATTTCCGAGTGATTTTTGGAACGATGCCGAAATCGAGGCACTATCTTGAGGTGGTACAGAGAAGGTTATGACTCCAGTCGCCGAATTCAAAGCGTAATTGCTAACGATAGCACTGTTAACTTTGACCACTAGTGACGCTGGAGTCGCTCCCTCTCCTACCGTGAAGCTAGACTGAAGTGCGGGAGTTAGCATTCGGTAATCGACCTGAATGTTCGCCAAGTCGGGAGCGCGGTAGCTGATTTTATTGGTCGTCGCGCTGTAGGAATAAGAGGACGCTGGTACGACTGCGCCGTTTACTTTGAGTACGATGGTCTCTGGGGCAGCAGGTTGTGATAGTTGAATGTCCGATAGAATTGTGCCGGCAGTTACAGTGTAATCGACGCGAATGACAGCTCCGTACGTAGGAATGGTCGTAAACGTAAGGGTGCCGTTAACAATATTCCAGCCCGTATTTGTTAAAACATTGTCAACGTAGATTTTCGAGGAACCGACATCTGGAGTGTTGCTGAGCGAAAATTGGTTTTTAAGAATAGACGCCGCATCCTGAGATATCCGGTTGAGAGTCGTCGTATAGTCGGCATCGCAAATGCTTCCTGATAAGCCTTTTGTGCGAGTCACGATATTGTCATATTGAGTTGCAACACGCATGCCAGTTTGGCAAACGGTGTTAGGCACCCAGTCAATAGCGTAGACCCTGGCGTCTACACCCGGAGTACGAATGGTGCTCAAATAATCGTACAGGTAGCTGTCGTATTTCCAAGGATCTGTGGCAGGGCAATCTGAGCCATTGTTCGAGCAGTTATCTTCATCAGATACAATTAGAACTACAACTGGTGCGCCAGGGCGCACCCAAGTCGCAGCGCTCGTAGGACAAGCTCCAGCGCCAGGAACAAGGATAGTGGTGCCAGGTGTGCTGCCTGGTACCGTGAACGAGCCTTTTAGACCTGCTACAGCCATCAGGATTCCGCGTTCGTTACCACTTCCTGCGGTTCCGGCCCCGGAAATAGCGGTGCTAAAGGCTTGAGAATAATTTGCGTCACCCTTGCGAATTAACGACCTCTGACAACCGTTGGCAGAGTCGGTGGTAACGATTGATATTTGCCAGTCCGCATTGGAGAGGCTATCAAGTAGTGGGGAAAGCTTTGATGCTAGTTGGGCTTGTTCTTCTGCCATGGAGCCTGAGTTATCGATGACAATTAGGATATCAATAGGCCCAGTTTTTACGCTCGTTTGAGTAAATGATTCGGAGAAGGTAGAGGAGCCTCCTTGGGTAAACGTATCGATGATGGGCTGGCGAGTCACTTGAACAAGGGACGAATTTTGTGTGGAATAGGAAGCAGCCATAGTCACATTTGAGCTGACTACGCTTCGTGCGAGAGTTTCAGCGACACTTCCTGGCTGTGGACTAGGATCTCCGAGAGCGCCAGTCATGGTGAACGTGGACTCTACTTTACTGCGTGGTAGAGTCTGAGAAATATTGGTCGAGGCCATGATCCCTGCAGTAAAATTTCTTTCGATAGTTCGCAACTGCATGCCATCGGCACCTGATTTTTTGTCTTTAACAGCAATTCTCGAGCTTGTTGAGTGAAACGACGTTGAATCGCTGCAACCCGCGAGCATCGCTAACGCTGCTATTATACTGATTCCTCTAAGAATATTGCTAACCATTCGTTAATCCCCCATAGGTATACATTCATCCTAGGGATTCTATCGGAAAAATGGCGGAGATCTTGATGAAAATCTTTAATAGCATGAAATTTATACGATATTGTAGCTTAATTTCAAGAGGCGCAAAAGCGCCAAAAACGTGCCCCGATCGCAGGCGATGGATATCGGGTATTATAGGTGTTTGATTAGAGCGGTAGATAACGTATTTTTCTATTCGTGCACATTTCGCCAGCGTGCCTTGTCAAATGGACGCCCTCCAACAGCTTTTCAACTTCTTTCGACGTCATACTTCCAGCCGGTGAAACGCTCATGGATCGCAGGTAACTTGATAGGCGCTCTCTCGCTCCACTTTCATCATGGGAACAATAAATGCTGCAGAAATAGATCGCGTCTCTGAGCCAGAGACTTGTTTTAATGTCGGCTCCCCGTTGAATGGTCTGCTGGGTCTCGTCATGGTCCGCGGTCGAGGGAAGATGCACGCCATGCATTGCCTCATGAAGTATCGACTCCGCCTGTAGTTCAGCACTTAGTTCAAAGAATTTTGCCTCGAGATTGATGTGACCTTCTTGAAAAGAGGCCACTTCTGAGCGCGCACGCTGATTGACTCTCGGGCAACGCAATTTTTTACTGCCCTTAAGACGTGCCTTTAGGTCCAAGCGCCAGCCTTCATTCATAACCGTGCAGGTTGGAGAGTCCAGATTTTCTATCGCCTTTGCGACTGCATCGTTCGCCTGTTGCGCCATCTCACTCGTGCAATCATTGACTCCTGCCGATGCCACGTCTTTGACCGCCGACTGCGTATTTGTATCGCGGGCTTTACAAGTCCATATCAGCGGTAAAGTCGCAACCAACAACACCGAAACTGTCCTCATGATCTCTCCTCGTACAAACATCAAATTACTTCCAACCATTGCGATGGCTGTCAATCCATCCTTTATATTCGCTGAGCCTTACCGCGTAGGTCGACTTTATCTTGCCGCAATGTAAATCATAAGCTCTCGTATAGGCTATAATGCCTACTAGCTTGGGCTGAACATCCCCTGTGTGAGGGCCTAAAAACAACGGCGCCCCCCCATCTCCTTTGCAAGGAATCTGTTTTGAAAACTGGTCTGCGAACGTAAAAAAGAAATGCCCTGTGATTTGATCCGTAAGATAGTGTTTTAAATTAGCGACACGGCTTCCTTGCCATTTTCCCTTGGCTAAAGCCTCGTCCTTTGTGACATCACCCGTTTCGCCGTACCCAATAGTCAAAGCCTGCTCTCCAATGGCAAGTCGGTCGTCATCAGTAATTGTGGGGTATTTTATATTCGCAGGTAGCGTCACAGGAGAAGTCAACTGCAACAGAGCCACATCGCCATCAGTGGCAAGTACAGAGCCGCCCTCGATCTCCCTGTTCCCCTCCATAACAGAATACTTCAGCGAGGGATGGATGAGGATTGCGGCTACATTCATAGGTTCTGACTTGCCTTCGGGAACAAAACGAAGGGTCTCTACTGTTCGTTCATGAATACACATTTCCGTAGTCATTACAACTTTGCCGCTAAGCAACACCGCACTACACCACTTAACGGGGATCTCACCGTCCACATAAATCATACCGACCAAAGGTAAATATCTGTCCGCCTGTTTATCCAATGCTGCCCGCTCAGCAGCGCTTTCTTCTTGCCCTGCTCGCATTGCGATCAATGACGTACTGAAGAAGACGCAATAAGTGAAAAGAACGTTGGACGCTGCTTTTCTAGAGAGGAAAAATAAAACTTTTTTATGATCGGTGACGGGCATTTTTGTCCTATTATTTGAGATGTAATCTAACGTGCGCATATTTAGAATTATCAACGGGCACGATTGTGAAGTCAAGTTTCAGTGATTGAATTCAGCGGCTTCCGCTCTCGATTGGTCAATTATAGATATAATATCAGCTAGTTAATTGGCTAAAGATCACAGGTCCTCAGTTTTTGGCTGCCTTGATTTCAAAATAGAGGAATATTGACTATTTGCTAGTAAGTGACTCTTCCTCAAAGTCCGCGTCTAGGTCGAAGTCGACAGATTTAAATGTGTGCGTAGTTTGCGCCACTTTTGAATTTTCCACATTTGGTATTGAACTTGGTGAGACCCGTTCATCCGTACCCGCCTGCACTCGATCCCTTAATACTGCGATCAGGTCAAGACATCTGGATTTCTTCGCAAATGTTGGTGACGTTGACAATGCGGTCAGAATATCTATGGATGAAATCATCGAGAGCTCTTTTGCATTGGGATTTTTAAGTACACTTAATGCTTTGTTAAATCTAAGTTTATCGGCAATTGTTGGCCCTAAAATTTTGTCGATGATACAAAGTGCATAGTCATAACTCTTGTGGGCTTTATCGAAGCGGCCAGATGCGTCGGTCGGATCTGGTTCTTCGAGGGCAGCCCGAATAGAGGCAATTCCAGAGTTGTTATGGTCTCGAGCTATGGCCGTTGCTGTCTCCAAGAGTTTCGGGTCTTCTATGACATGCTTTAAGTCGGAGTGGTTAGTTAGAGCTTGAATATTTTCTAGTTTGTCAAAATTGATCGAGAGCATGTTTCCGATCACCTTTTTATAACTCTCCCGAGCCCTTGAAGAAAGGGACAACTGTAGGAATATCTCTGTCGTTCGCTTTAGACGATCCAGATTTCCTGGAGCTAGAGAATCGGCCAATTGAAGGTATTTTTCCACGGTTTGAACTGGTGCGCCAGTCTTCATGCAGGCAAATCCGTACATGTATGCTGATGCCGCAGATGTCGGATCTGTGTGTAATAATTCCTTATTAAGAATGGCGACCAATTCCCAAAGTTTGACACTTTCCTCACGATTCTGTTCTGCCTCAGCACTCAACTCCATTTTTTCCGAGAACATTCGAGGTAGATGTTTTGGAAAGTTCAAGAGGAGATTACTCAGCCCTGAGGGGTTCTGGGTGGACTGAGCGACGCCAGTGACAAACGCCGTGTATTGATCTTCAACAAGTCTGCGTTCAGCGGCCAGTTCTAGGCCTCTTTTTTTCGCCACTGAGATAGCTTCAATGATTGTTTTCGCCGCCGCTGATTTGTGAATGAGATTTGACAGTCGGAGTTCTTTTAGTGAGTTCTCGTCCGTCGGTTTCAACTTGCTGAACATCATGAAGATTAAGGCGGAGGGATTAGTCAATTGTATGCTCGTAGCGATCGTCGTGCCCGCATCCTGGAATGCATGGAGTGACTTGAAATTGATCTCTATAAAAATATAGTCGATCGGATTGTCAGTACGGTACGTGGATAGATCGGCAAACTCCTCAAAATGCACGACGTTTGCTTTTGTTGGTTCAACCGGCAACATCGCTTTGTCACGGAATGCTCCAGTGATTTGATTGGGAAGCTGTGCGTCTTTGGATAATACGACTACATTCATTCTGACATCCTTGATCAGTTTGTTTCGACCTATCTTTAGGTGGGAAGTATAACGTAGTTCGAATCAAGACAGAAGTATTGACTTTTAATTGTTCGTAACCGTTTTGAACTGGTCAAATACACCCAATGTGCAAACTCTAAATAAAATTCTTGAAGAGGGCTGGCAACTGGGTCAAGGACAAAGGCTCAGGTTTCGCCTGCAATCCACCGAGGTGTGCGGCAAGTCCTCGTACTGAGTCTGCCGCCAGTCCTTCGGCGCGAAGCTTTGAGAGGGCCTCGGAGGCAGATCTTTTGCTAAGTTTTTGACCTAGGGTATCTAATAGTAGTGGGTGATGGGCGAATAATGGTGTTGGAGAATTTGGATGGATGAGCTCTCTCATGGCCAACTGCCGAGAGGTGCTTAAAAGAAGGTCTGTGCCACGAATGACAAGATTGATTTTTTGTTCCAGATCATCGATGACGACTGCGAACTGATAAGTCCATTGACCGATACGGTCACGAATCACCACATCCCCGCAGTCCTCGTCCGGGGAGGAGGTCTGCTCCCCTAAAAATAAATCTCGAAAGGAGTGGGGTCCTTGTGGCAGGCGCAGGCGAAGGGACGTGCCTGGCTGATCAAGGGGAATGCAGAGGTCTCGACATGTTCCTGGGTATTTCAATTCTCCAGACGCTTGACCTGTTTGGTGCTGAACATCTTTGCGGCTACAAGAGCATGCATAAACGAGTTGTTGACGGATCAAATTTTCGAGATGTCCCTGATATACTGAGGCCCTTTCAGACTGGCGCCAGGGACGGGTAGGTGTTCTAACACCAAGCCACTCGAGGTCAGAAACTATCGAGGTTTCAAACTCCGGCCGGCATCGACTTTGATCGTGATCCTCCATTCGCAGGTAGATGTCGGCTTGGAAATGGGCGGCGAGACCCTGGACACACAAAACGTGGAATCCATGACCAAGATGGAGATGGCCTGTGGGGCTAGGGGCTAGGCGGGTTTTTAATGGGGACATGCGTCTGCTAGCCTAGGTTATGGAGATTTTTGTGCCAATATGGAGACTAACCTACTGTTATATTCTCGTGAAAGTAAAATTTTGGGCAGAATCTTGCTATATTGCTTGAAAAATGATCAGTTTGATGGTAGGTTGCGGTTTCAAATCCTTATTTGTATATCCTGTCAGCCTAACGTTTGATAGATATCGGGTGGTGGCCCTTGATTTTGATCGATCGCTTGGAAGAATCTGGTGGGTAAGTTAACTTTGAGTTTAAAATCTCTAAAATTCAAGGCTTCAAGCCAGCCGTCAAGCACCTTTGTCGGTGTTCGTTTGGCCATGGTTTTGATCGCTATGCTCGCTGTGCTTGAAATGGCAGCATCGGCAGCGAATCGATTTGTATTCCGCAGCAACGATCCTGTGATCTATCCTACCACCTCTCCCTTTATTTCCATGAACGTCGGCTTTGAGAGGATTGGGCCAAAGCCTTTACCCCCAGCGATTGATCGTTTAATGGAGGCAGCAGCCCGCTTGTCCCATCGTACAAATGTGCCTTATGTGTTTGGTGGACGCAATATTTCATCAGGAAAATCCTGTTCGCAGTGTGCCGATTGCATTAAAAAAAATAACCTGGCCGCAAACTCGACGTTGAGCCGTCTGAATAAGTGTGCGGCCTGTCGTCGTTGCGGAATTGATTGTAGCGGCTTCGCAAATCGCGTATTTTCTGAGGCAGGTATCAAATATGGATTTGCCGATACGAGTTCGCTCAATGTGGCTCGTGATGGATTTTTGCAAAAGCAATACGGTTTTAATAACGTTGGGCGAGACTTAATGTTGGCGCAGCGAGGAGACTTACTCCTCGGAAAAGGTCACATAGTTTTGGTTATTGACGTCAATAAGGCGCTAGGTACGATCGACTTTATTCATGCGAGTCGTGGCAGTAAACGCACATCCACTGGCGGCATAGAGGTTCGCAGAGGTGTAGCGATAGATCAGGTTCAGCGCAGTGTGATACGAATCTTGCGGCACCTAGATCTCTCCTCTCCTGAGGATTCGGGAGATAATATAGGCTTCGTTGATAATCTTTGGATTAATATGAAGCGAGTAATAATGACGGGGCACCGGATCTAACAGCTGCCGTCATGGGAATAAGGTCTATAGAAATCAATGCGCGTTGGAGTTTTTGATTCAGGAGTAGGTGGCCTCTCGATTCTGAGCGCCATTCGCATGGCCATCCCAGACCTAGAGCTGGCCTACTGTTGTGATAATTTGAATTTTCCATACGGCACGAAATCAGAGGCCGACGTTATCAAATATTCTAGCCACGTTTCCCAGCAGTTTGTCGTACGTGCTGAAATTGATATTTTAGTGATCGCTTGCAATACGGCAAGTACCATAGCCCTTCCTACAATCAGGTCCCAGTTGTCGATTCCCGTTGTTGGAGTTGTGCCAGCGGTCAAGCCTGCAGCCCAAAGGACGAAGTCAAAAATCATTGGCATTTTGGCGACCCCAGCCTCAGTCCGCCAACCTTACCTTGCCGGACTGATTAGCGAGTTTGCTGAAGGGTGTGAGGTCGTGCTGTGTGGCTCCAGTGGCTTGGTACAACTAGCCGAGCAAAAAATGCGAGGGGTCCTTATAGGTGACGCAGAGGTTCGTGCTCAGATTCCAGAAATATTGGAGGCTGCCAGCAGAGGCTTAGATCAATTGGTGCTTGGCTGCACTCATTTTCCGTTGCTCGAGGCAGAGCTGCGACGCGTCATTCCATCCCATGTGCACTTTGTGGATTCAGGCGACGCCGTGGCCAATCGAGTTAAAACGACCCTTGAAAATCTAGGATACTTGTTCAAACCTAATTCTAGGAACGTCCAAGGATGGTGCAGTGGACCTGATTTCTCAATCCGGTTCCCCAATGGTTTTATTGGCAAACAGCCTGAATTAGTGTTGCAAAAACTGCCGTAGAATTATGATTGGCGCTCATTGACCAATAAGAGTTAAGAAACCCTTTTTGCTGCCATTGCCATTAACGGTGAATACTGAAGGTGACCAAATAATCGTGTTTTCAAGGTCATAATTGCCTTCGGTGCGGTCATCCTTTATTTTGGGGATAAGTTTGCTAAGTTTACGGCGAGCCTCAGAGGTTTTCGCTGCAAGGCGAAGTGGCCATTCAATCGTACGCCACCCAACCAGGGAGTAGTCCGCTTGCTCAATTTTGTCTGGAGCCACAAAGTAAGGGGAACCTTGCGAGGTTGGGAGTCTGATGGGCACAGGTAGCGCCGAGTAGGCGCCGAGAAAGTCCACGAAGTAGGAGCCTGTCAGGAAACTATCCCATTGGGTCAGTAGCCCCTCGCTTCGCCACTCAAACTGACCAAATAGCGGCATGTTTCGCACGCCAAGGAAAGCGAAAATCTTTGCAAAGTGGCGCACCACCTTGAAGTTGTCAGGAATTAGTACCGCATCCTGTTGAATGTCGGGCTGCAGTGCTACCATGTTTGGATTGAATTTTTCTCCATTGGCTTTTGCTTGATCTTTGGCGGCTTTGTAGAGTTCCTTCAATTCATCTTGTCGAACTCTGGAATCCAAATTAAATATTTTTTTGGCCGAGGCCTCCATCAAGTCGTAACGCTTCGAATCATAGGCGACTCGGTTAATGACGGTGAGGCCGGCGTCCTTTGCTGCGGCTTCGTAAGCTGCAATAAAGGAGTCACTATGCTGATCGGCTGGGCTGAGAATTGAAATCCGCTTGTGTCCAAACCTAATATTTGCATTGACGGCCGCTTTGGCTAAAGACTGCTGTGTAGGGCGAGCGTAGTATATGTTTGCCAGCGGAGGTCCGACTGGGGGCTCAGTCAGCAGAAAGGTGGGCACCAATAGTTTTGAGCCCCACTGACGAATTATGACCGAATCTTTCGCCGTGTAGCCTCCAATAATGGCGGAAACTTTGTGTTCAAAATATAGTGCGGCCATAGCTTGCGAGGTTATGTCGTCCTTGTTTTGATTGTCGAGAACCACAAGTATTTTTTTAGGGTCAAGATTTTTTGAGCGAATATTTTCTTCTAATCCATGTATGAAATGCAGTAGGTGGTTGTTGCTGGCCAAGGGCAAAATCACGCCAATTTTTCCAGAGTGGTTATTCAATATTTTTGCAATCAGCGACGTCAAATCGGCGCGCATCTCCGTGCTCTGGCAATGACCAGCCGTGAAATCCTCGAGCAGAGCGGCGCCATCGGTGTCTTCTCCACGCAGGTCTTTGCCCCGCATGCTCCAGAGCTGTTGAATGGGGACCCCAAATTTCAAAAATAACTTGGTGCAGTCTTCTGTTCCAGTCGCAGCTTCGCTAGGATTTTTATTGGGTGGTGTGGTCAATGGTGTGTTGACTTTAGCCATAATTTTTTCGGGAAAACACATACCAATAAGGTATAGAATCAGCGCTGCAAAATTAGTTGTGGAAGGCATGTCTGAATCCTCCCGAAGAACGGTTTTCTAATTCTTCCAATGGAGAGTTTGATTCCACGGGCATGTTTTTCTCTAGAAAAGACATTTTCATTCCGCCATCGCTGATATTGCCATATCGTGGATTTATTTCGGCTTCAGCGATGCCTAAAGGTCTCGGAAAGGCGCGTTGATGTCGAGTCAGGCGGGACCCTCTCATAAACTGATCCCATATGGGCAAAGCAAGGGCACCCCCGCTCACGTTGGCGTGAATGGGTGTGTGTTCGTCTGTGCCTACCCATACTATGGATACGAGGTCGCGCGTGTAGCCGCAAAACCAGTTGTCAGAACTGTTGTTGCTGGTTCCGGTTTTACCTGCTGAAAACTCAGCTAGATCTTTGCTTGCAGCGCCAGTTCCTTGGGACAATACGGCCCTCATTCCTTGCGTCATCAGGTACGATATTTGCGGATTTAAAACTCTTTTTTGGCGTGCTGGGAGAGACGGACGCTCCCACAAAATTTTTCCGTCGGCGCTCGTTATTTTTAAGATCGGATCAATTTCGGTTAGAAGGCCGCCAGACGCAAAGGTTCCGTACATCCGAGAGAGATCCATCATGGAAATATCCGAGGAGCCAAGGGCCGATCCGAATTCATCTTTAATTGGCGAGCGCACTCCCAAGGATTTTGCGCGATGGATGATGGCTGGAATTCCAATTTTTTGAGCCAAATCTAGCGCAGGAGCATTCATACTCCGATAGAATGCGCGCAGCAACGTGGTTTCTGTTAGATAGTCGGATTCCTCACTTTTTGGACGGTAGTTCGCAATATTGATTGGGCTCACATATAATAGATCACTCCACTTGCTTCCGCGCAGCAAAGCTTCTGTGTAAACGATAGGTTTGAACGCAGACCCAGGAGAGCGTAGGGCACTTGCTGCGCGGTTAAATTGAGATTTTTTGTAGTCGCGCCCGCCCACCATCGCAAGCACGTCTCCTGTATTAGGGTCGGTCACGAGCATTGAGGCTTCGACCCTTGAATGTTTTAGGGATCCAATGACGCTGTCTGGCACCAGTCCAGTTTTGAGGCTAAGTTCATTCAGTTTAGAATCATTGGAATGCACCGATTTTTCGGCAAGAGTCTGAAGGCCCGAATCAAGGGTCGTATAAATTCGGTAACCATTATTATTGGCATGCTTGCCATCTTGGGTCGTTAGGTCCCCTAATTTTGGGAGTGTTTCGCGGACATAGTCCACGAACCAAGATGCACTTTGTGAATTTAGAAAATTGTATTCACGATATTCTAGTGGCGCAGCGGCTATTTCCCGCGCCACTTTTTTTGTTATCATGCGATTTCTCAGCATCGCAGCGATAACTTGTCGTTGTCTTTTTTTCGCTCGCTCGGGAAATTTTTTGGGATTATAGCGGCTTGGGGATTGAAAAAGTCCAGCGATCATGGCTGACTGTGCTGGAGAAAGGTCCTCAATATTTTTTCCAAAGTAGCGCTTCGATGCCGCGCCGACTCCGTAAGCTCCATTCCCAAGGAACATTGTATTGACGTATAGCTCCATAATTTTTTTCTTTGAGATCGTCCGTTCTAGCTCCAGAGAATACGCAATTTCTGTCATCTTTCTAGAGAGGCTTTTTTCATTGGTTAGAAAAACAGAGCGCGCCAACTGTTGAGTGATGGTGCTGGCTCCGCCTCCTTGACTGGAGCTGTGTAATTTTAATTTTGTCGAAATGGCGCGCAGAATGCCGCCAAAATCAACCCCAGAATGAGCGAAAAAATGCCGATCTTCAGTTGCGATGAGAGCGTTTATAAAATCGTTTGGTAGGTCCTCATAGCGGGTGAACAAGTGGTATTCGTCGAAAAATTCACCTATTTTTGTGCCATTTCGATCGTAGACAATTGAGTTGTCTTGATATTTAAAGTTAGCAAGGCTCGCAATTTTGGCCTTGTCGAGGTTAAACAGGCCTAGGGACTGCCACCACACGCACAGGCCAATTCCGAGAGCGAGAGTCGCAGCAAGTGATATACCCAAGAAAATTTTCAAAAGAAATTTTGTCCCATGTCTACGTTGTGGTGTAGCTGTGGAGTGTGCCTCCCCGGCAAGAAAGGATTTGAAGGGCTGCAAGGTTGGCAAGCGTAGGGTCCTTTAAGGTAATGGTTTCGCATATCTATCGGTCGGTGGCCAAAAGTCTAAAGTTAAGGAGAGCAGGGGGTATCTGAGTTGAGGTGTAAACTCTTAATATTAAAGCTTTAAATAGGCGAATTAAAATAAAGCTTATGAATCTTCGAATAATTCCGATGCTCCTATGACCTGCCGCTTCGGATGGCACCGGTCTTTGAGGCAATGAATGGGAGAAGGGTTATGGCCAAAAAAAATCACTCACATCAAATGAGCGTTCTTGTCGTGTGCCCCGACAAGCATGAGGGTAATATGGTGCGCCTAACATTAGAGGAATTGCTTGGGCATAACGTCAAAAAAATTGGCGTAGTTAAAAGCGGTGAACCCGCTCTGGAGTACATCAAAGAGCACCATCCTGAGGAGTTGGTCCTGATTGGAATAAGTGCCGGTCACTCGGAAGCTATTGTTTTGGAAACGAGGGTTCTCGATGGTGTGCGGCATACGGGTATCATTGTCATCCCTCCAAAAGACGTAAACTACGACTCTGTCGCAATCATTAATTTAGAGGCTGGAGCTGATGTGGTGTTGCCGGCGGGCAGCAGTTTGGCACTTGTAAGATTGAATATGCTTTCTCTTGTTAATCAAAAACTAGAAGCGGATGAAATGAGGAGAACAATTTTCAAGCACCAGAATATGAACCTGATTGACGAGTTGACAGGGTTAGCAAATATGCGAGGGTTCCTGGCGAAATTTGCCAAGTCGTTCGAAAAATGCCGGGATGGTTCAACTGGGCTAGCGTTAATAATGATGGATTTGGATCATTTTAAAAAGGTAAACGATTCTACAAACCATATGGTTGGAAGTTTTGTTATTAAGTCTGTTGGCCATTTGATTGCCCAGCAAATTGGTCAGCAAATTGGATCAGCAACTGTTGGCGGTAACAGCTTAGATGTTGCAGCAAGATTCGGTGGTGACGAATTTATTATAGCCTTGCACGGTGACGACGTTAAAAACCTACTGACACGAGCGGAAATATTGCGTGGCATTGTTGAAAAGCAAGTTTTTAAATTTCATGGATTTTCTATTCGCGTCACTTGCAGCCAAGGCCTGTGTTGGGTTCCACCAAGTTTTGATGGGCAGGCAACGGACATCGTAAAAGGGGCTGATGCCATGCTTTATAAAGCCAAAGATCGAGGCCGAAATACCATTGTGGGAATGAACCTATGGTATCCGGTGGATTTTAATCATATTGGTGGGACGCACATGATTGATTGGGATACCGGCAGTGATGACAATCGTGTCCCCCGACGCAACAAGGCCTAATTTTTTCATTTGTTCTGGCAGCTGTGCTAGAAGTGCATCTGTATTATAAAACAACTCATTGAGCATTCCATAGACACCCCAAATCATACTCATACGGTGCACGACTTCCGGGCGTGGCGAGATGGCGATGATCGGTGTCACGGGACGCCATTTGGCGATACTTCTCGCAATACTGCCCGTCAAGGTTAGTACCACGATAGCTTTGGCGTTAAGGGAGTCGGCAGCCTCGCAGGCTGCACGCGCGATAGCTTCGTGATCCTCCCAGTTGTTTGTGGGTTTACGCCTATCAGTTGAGGAATAGCGGTCAGGACGTTTGAAGGTCCAATGTTCAACTTCGCGAATGATATCTACCATTGTTTGAACGCATTCGACGGGATACCTTCCTGAGGCAACCTCGCCCGAAAGCATAATGCAATCCGCGCCATCAAGCACTGCGTTAGCAACATCCGCCACTTCCGCAAGAGTCGCTTGGGGGTTTTCAATCATGGATTCAAGCATTTGCGTAGCCACAATGACGGGTTTTGCGTGGCGAGCACCAGCTGCAAGAATTAAGCGCTGAAAGCCTGGGACCTTCTCCACGTCACCCTCCACTCCGAGGTCACCTCGTGCAACCATTAAACCGTCGGCAACTTGAGCGATTTCATTAATGGTGTCGATGGCGGGCAATTTTTCAATTTTTGCGATTACGGGAATATCGGAGCCCATGGCTTTGATCATTTTTTTGATTCCGAGAATATCTGAGGGATCCTGAACAAAAGAAAGAGCCACATAGTCTACGCCGTTTTGAATTCCAAAGAGGAGATCTTTACTATCTTTTTCAGTCATGGCCGGAAGTGATAGTTTTGCATCTGGGAAATTAACACCTTTGCGAGGCTTTAATAGGCCTCCTTCTTCGACCCGAACCACGACGTTTTGACCGTTAATGGCCTCAATTCGAAGTATGAAATTTCCGTCATCCATCATGACGCGTTGGCCCACAGATACATCTTTGACGAGATCTTTATAATCGATGGGAATTATTTTCGGGTCCGTTTGTTCGGCCGAATAAACGAGAGTATAGGATTCGCCCTTTCTAATTTCGAGGCCTCCGCCAATTAGTTTTCCGCAGCGAATTTTGGGCCCTTGAAGGTCCTGAAGAATGGCGACAGGGTGACCTGTCTCTGCAGAAATTCGGCGAACGAGGTCGATATTTTTTTTGTGCATAGCGTGGTCGCCATGACTAAAGTTGAGGCGAGCAATGTTTAACCCACCCAAAATAAGTGCCCGAAGTGTCTCTTCGGTCGATGATGAAGGGCCGAGAGTGCCAATTATTTTACAGTGACGAATACCATCGACGCCGATCGAATGAAAATTGGGAAGTACAACAACTGGCGTAGGCGAAAGCTGGGTCATAATAGGCTCCTATAATACAAAACGAATAGTCCAAAAATTTTTATGAAACAATCAACGAAGGCATTTCTAAGTAAATTTTAATGTCCAAATCGAGGCATTTTAATTAGCTCTTGTAACATGTTACACCCGATTGGGTGGTGCGTCAAAGGGCCCGCAAATTTAACAGGCCCTCATGAATCAAGCGTAAGTTGCCGAAACTATAGGCGTCGTCCAAATTGAGGGCATGTCTTTATGCTAAGTCTTGGGAGCATTGGTGAGTACACCTTCTAAAAAATTTACGGGTAAGTGGATCGGCCAACAGCGCTATTGTATTGAGCGCGAGCTCGGTCGTGGGGGCATGGGGGAAGTCTACCAAGCGTTTGATGTTGAAGATCCTGTGAATAATGTTGCCATAAAAGTCATACATCGCACACACAAAATGACCTCAGGCGATCTTATGCGCTTTCAAAAAGAAGCCTCGCTCATGAGTCAGCTATATCATTCAAATATTATCGCGTTCCATGAGCTCGGTATTTTTCAAGGGGAGGAATCAAAAAAATTCGAAGGCGGCTACTATATCATTATGGATCTTGCTCGAGGCAAAAGCTTGAATCAAAGCTTAACCGATGATGGGCGCAAGGATTTGGCCTTCTTGTTTCAAGTTGGCTTGCAGGTGGCTGACGCACTGGATTATACGCACGGAAAGAACATCATTCACAGTGACATTAAGCCCCATAATATTATCGTTAGCCAAGCTGCGGGTGACGAGCGTGGGGTTCATATTCAGGTTCTAGACTTTGGAGTCGCGCGACTCGGCTCCATCATGGGACGTGATGACGGGTCAAATTCGGAAAAGGCAGGAACCCCCCTTTACATGGCGCCAGAGCAGTCGGTCACAGGGTTTGGTTTATCAGATCACCGTGTGGATCTGTATTCACTTGGCTGTGTGCTTTATGAAATCCTTACCGGTAGCCCTCCTTTTCACGGTTCAAGTAGAGAGGAGATGGAGCGTGCTCACCAAACTCTATTGCCAGAATCCATCCTAAATATGCGCCCCGACGTCCCGCTTATCGTGGTCCAAATCATTCACAAGCTATTGGAAAAACGTCCAGATGATCGCTATCAGACAGCCTTTTCACTATCGGCTGATTTGCTTAAAGCTAAATCAGCCTGGGAACTCAATCCTAAATCCGTGGCCGCCTTTCCGCTTGCTCTAAAAGATGAATTTTTTGCGGTATCGGCGCAACTTCCGTTAACAGGGCGGGCGAATGAACTTGAGGCGATTTTAAACGAGTATAGACAGGTTGCCAGCCCCAAAGGGCGGGCAAGGATTACCGTTGTGACTGGCGCCGCGGGCATAGGAAAAACCCGGGTACTAGACGAGTACCGAAGCAACCTTTCGTCCCTTAGAATTCAATACGTAAGTGGACTTTTTACACAACACGAAAATTCTCTACCATTTAACGCTCTTGCAAATGCCTTTAATGAATTACTGGTAAAAATAATTAGGATCAATCCTGTGGAAGCAGATTTGCTATCAAAAAGGATTAAGCAGGTGATCGGCCCAAACGCCCATCTTGTCGCAAATGTGGTTCCTGGTCTTAAGCCTTTTTTGAGTGATATTCCTGAGCCTGACGATGGTGTTGAGGTTGATGAGGAAAACTATCCTCGATTTGCAAAAGCGTTTGCCGATTTCGCACGGAGTCTTGTGCCTGAGACGCAACCAATGGTGATGATTCTTGATGATGTGCATTGGGCCGATGAAAAAAGTCTCGCGCTCATTACTCAGATTTTTTCAAACGCAAACTCACATCAATATCACTTGGTGGTTGGCTGTCGGCAAGAATTGGACAGTGTGAGTGCTGAATTTTCCAAGTTTATTGAGAAATTTAGAGGGCTCAAGCTTCGCTTCGCAGAAGTCACCTTGATGCCTCTGGATTTCAAAGCTGCACAGGGTGTTGTGACGTCGCAATTGCGTCAAAGTCAGCCCGTCGGGCGTGAGTTAGTCGAGTATCTATTGGCTAGAAGTGGCGGAGTTCCAATGCACCTTGTCGAACTGACTCGGCGGATGGTTGCAATAGATATGATTACGTTTAATCGGAAAACGAAGCTCTGGGATTGGGATATCAGCGCGATTCAAGGTGCCGTAATAAACATAAATGCGGTGGATTTAGTTCTTGGCACCTTGGGACAATACAAGGGGGCAGATCTAGCCATTTTGCGTGCTGCAGCCAGTAACGGCATGTCTTTTCAGTACGAGATTCTTCTTTTGGGCGGCCAGCACTCTCCGACCAACGTAATAAGGTTGATCGATCGTGCCATTAGTGGGGGAGTGATCGTCAGACACCCAGAGATCGAAGGACTAAAGCATTTAGGAAAGGCCTACGTTTTTGTGCACAAGAAAGTCCGGGATGCGATCTACAATGTCATCGATCCTGCTGAGCGCGCCGCCATTCATGACAGCATTGCGAAACAGCTAATCGCTTCCATTCCGCTTCCCCAAGAGCAGATGCTCCTGGCCCTCGTGCAGCATATAAATAAGAGCCGTCAAGGAACCCTTGGGACACATGAGTCAGAGGCACTGTGTCTGCGATTTAATATTGCGGCAGGCGAAGCCATGCAGAAAAAACAAGGCTGGACGGCTGCCTACAATTACTATCGCATTGCATATGAGGTGATTACAAAAGGCAAGCCTTCAGAATTTGGCCCCATGGTTCACCAAAAAGTCATCGAAAACCTGGCCGATGTCAACTCAGCACGCTCAAATTTTAAGGTGGCTTTGACCCAATATGCGCAGTGGCTTACGTTGCCAATGTCGAGGAATCAATACGCGGCAGCGGCCTCAAAAGGCGCACAATTGCAAACAGTTTGCGGAAATATCTCCGAGGCGATAAATCTAGTGTCGAAAGGGTTGGCGGCCGTAAACTCACCACAACCAGACTCGAAAATCGGCTCCCAAGTGATCTTCTGCTGGCGCCTACTAGTAGACATCGTGACGATGAGTTGGTCTAGTGGTCCCTGGAGCTCAGGCTTAAATCTATGTAAAATTAATAGCAACAATAATCCGGGCATGGAGGAGGTAAGTTTTGCGTCCGCAAAGCTTTACCGACAGTTGGCAATATTGGTCGCACGTCAAAGTAGTGGACTGTTGAATAGTGTGCTCGATCGAGGGCAAAGGGCTGTCTTGTTAGGTCATGCCTCCGCCTCCGTGGCCATTAAGATTGCTGCAGATCGGGCGGGGCAGCTAGCGAGTTTGGGTGTGACTTCAGCAGCCTATCGTTTGTTTGATTTGGCCGATCGACTGTCCCGAGATTTCGCCTTTTCCCGATCGTCGGGCTATGTCTCGCTACTTCGTGCGACAACCATTGACTATTTGAAAGGACGAAGGGAAGACACAGCTTTGCACCTTAAGGAAGCATTCTATAAAATTGATCGAGACTATGATTGTCTTGCGTACGCAAACATGTTGGTTTTTAAGCAGTACTTTGATTTAACCGCGGCCAAAATTGGGGGCCTAGAATCTCTCAATGCAAAGGTTCGGGCGGCGATTCCAACCAGAAATCATATGAGCAGCATTTCTATGGCACTGCTGATGTTCAGCTTGCTACTTCAAAATCGTCGTGAGCGTCTAGTTGGTATTGGAGAAGAGTACATTCGCCGCAGACGGAGCGTTGGATCCCGAGAAGACTTGTTCAGCAATATCGTCTTGACGATGCTGTTGTTTGGTCGTGGCGAAACAGATCAGACCTATGTGCATTTCCAAAAAATAACAAAAATGATCTCTGGTCTTGATGATGGTGAACATTTCGAGACCTGGCAACTCGATTTTATTGGCCTATTTTTACTGATTTTTCCAATGATTTTTTCGGCCGATTACAGGCAATCAGCTGCGAATGGCGAGCTAATGAGCCACTGGATTATTAGGTTTAACGAGAGCACTAAGCGTCGAATTTGGCGAGACAATGGGCGCTCGGTTCAACTTCTGGTGGAAGCACGTTCGGCAGAATTAGTGGGTGACAGTCGTTATAGTAGACTCTACGACCAAGCGTTGACGTTGGCAAAAAGTGACAACAGTACTCTTGTGCAAATTCTCATCTATTTTTGGTTTGGCAAACGATTGTTGACTTCAAAAATCGGAAGAAGAACTGATTACCTGAAAATAGCTTATAAGCTGGCTAAGGAGAATGAACTGGATGGTCTGGCTTCACACATTCAAAGAGAAAGTAGAAACAATGAGGCATCCAGCCAATCAAACTCGCTAAAAAAAGACCGGGCGCGTAAAAATATGAGCGGGCATGGCCTCGTCGACGCCAATGTTGCTTTTCAACACCTAGAACATATAGTGCGAGCCTTCAATTCTAATTCAGATTTTCACGATGACTTACAAGTCTCATTACAGTATGTCGAAAATCTAATTCCCTCGTGCAAATTGGGAGTGTATTTGGCAAGTCATATCGGAGGTGATATGATTTTGGCGTCGACGCTTAGTAAAGAGGATGCAGTAAAGGTTTTTCGTGATGCTTCTCCCTATTTCACAATTCGCCAAACACTATTCGTGCATGTGGCGAATGTGGAGCCTGGGCAAATTGAGCAAGATGTAAGCGGACAAAATGTAATTCTTAATTTGGGCGACACGGTTGGACCGCCTGAGCTTCAGGATCTAGGAGCGACGGCAGTCCTAGTCCCAAGTAATCCTGAGGACGCCCAATTGCCAGTGGATGGTGATATTGAAGCGTCGCCAGTAGGGGGAGCTCATGACCAGCTTAAGGCAGGTAGTGTTAGTTTGCTGGTGCTGGTTCCAATACGCGTCGGTGGTGAGACCATTGGGATAATTGTAATCAATAATCTAGGCGAACATATTCAGAACGAGTTGCATCGAAAAAAACGCGACCTTGACGCTTTGGCTCCTCAAATTGGACTTTTAATGTCCCAGAAATACTCACCGGTCATAAAATATCTGGAAGGAAAAGGGCGGACCATTCCAATTGGGCTCAGTTGTGCTGGTGGCTCGCATTTTGAGCCAGCACCAAATTTGGAAATTAAATTGCATGGGAAGCTCAGGGTTGAGCGAGAGTCTAGCTGGTATTTGGGCGTCGATTGGGGCGCGGGGCAGTATGTTGTTGTCTACTGTTGCTTAAAAGGGGAGGCACTAATGCGCGATAAACTAGCAAATTTATTGCTTTATCAGATATTTGTCATGAGGGAAGCTGCGAGCATTAGGGGTCAGGTTAAGACGGAGGTTTTAGATTTGCGGGTGGCCATTCAAGAATTGCTAAAAAAATCTACGGCGACTGCACAGATGGATGAAATTATGTTGTCTTATAGCCTTTTTGACCAAGACTCGGATTATGTCTCATCTGGCCATTATGGATCGGCACGTCCCGTAGTATTGGGGACTGAAAATCGTCTCGCAGCATTTAATCAGACCTCCTTGCGCCTAAAAGATGGTCGCGACCTTCGATATTGGGAAATCTTCGCTTCGTTGAGTTCAGCGCAGATATTTTTGGTAAGCTATGATACAAGTCGAATTGATGTCGAGGGGCACTCGTTTTCAACGAGCAATAACAGGGGAACGACAGTGCGTGAGAGTGATTCCAATCCTGAGACACTTCTGGACTCCGCACTCCAAAGGCAAGTTTTGCCACGATATTTTTTGACGGTGAAAAAAGCTAGGACGTGAGTTTGGCAACAGGTATTGACACATTGCTAATGGAGCGCAAACTCATTTTTGTGACCGGTAAAGGTGGCATCGGCAAGACTTTAGTAACCTGTATGTTGGCGAAAAAAGCATGGGCTCTTGGACGTAGAGTTCTTGTTGTGGAACAGTCTTCCGTCGAGCAAATTGGCTCTCTTTTAGATTTCTCTGAAATTGGACATGAAGAGCAATGGGCGGGATCCTTGGGGGTGGCTAATTTTACGTTGGCAGGAAATTTCAAAGACTATATTTCAAACCAGTTGATGAAATCCCATCTGCTGGATCTCGTGCTCTCAAATAAAATCGTGCATAGTTTATTCACGGCGATTCCTGGCTTCGGAGAATTAATGTTGCTCGGTCGTGTATTCTACGCGATGAATCTTTCGAAAAATATTCGTCCTGATTTAATTATAATGGACTCGTTCGCATCAGGCCATTTCATGAGTTTAATGACGACTCCTGACGCAGTCCTGCAATCCGGATTGGCAGGGCCAATCGTCCAACACACGTTGGCTGTCAAAAAATGGCTTGGGGATAGTTCCCAATGTGCGACTCTTTATGTCGCAACTCCAGAGGAGCTTGTGATCAGTGAAGCTCTGGAATTTTTGCCAATTCTCGCGGAGAAATCTCCGGTAAAATTGGCCGGAGTGATCATGAATCGCTGTTTGTCGGAGCTTGAAAATTGCAATGATGCACCAAGTATAGGCAGTAAGGAAAATTCCACCCCTAGTTCTGAGCCCAGAAATGTAGCATCCGAATTTATGAGGGCTCGTAGGGTCCGTCAAAAAGTTGCATTGGAAAAATATACTCAAGGGGTAGATCAGTTTGGGGTCTTGAAAAACTTGCCTGTGTGGCACCTTGCCGAGATGGGGGCGGTGTCGGAGCCCCTTGAAAACAAAATCGTGGAATTGTATTTAGGAGTGCAGCATGACGAACAAAAATAACTCAGAGCAGCCTTCGTTTGCTGCCATTGAAGGCACGCCAATTGAGCAAATGCTGCTAACTCAAAGAGTTATTATTGTCATCGGAGCAGGAGGCGTCGGGAAGACGACGTCGTCGGTCGCATTAGCGATTCATGCGGCGCGTCTCGGACGGCGCGTGGCGTTGCTAAGTATAGATCCTGCAAAACGACTTGCAGCCGCTCTTGGAATTGAACTCGGGCATGAACTGAGGCCTATTATTTTTCCTGAAGCGGCACGAATTCGCGGGCGTCTGCACGCAGCGATGTTGGACCAAAAAGCAGTTTTCGATTCAATGGTGCGCAAACACGCTCCGTCACCTAGGATTGCGGATCGTATCCTTCGAGACCCGTTGTATCTGGCGGCCTCCACTAATCTCAGCGGACCCTTGGAGTACATGGCACTGGCTCGTTTGCAGGAGTTGGCAGAGAGCCCCGACTGGGATTTGATTGTGTTAGATACGCCTCCCGATGCCCATGCACTAGACTTTCTCGCACGACCAAATGTGCTCTCTGGGTTCGTCGAGAATCGAGTCGTAGCAAAGCTGTTAAAGCCCGTTGTCATGGCGGGTCGGATGGGTTTAGGCGGCCTTGCCGCCCTCACCGAGAAGGTGCTGGGTGGAGTTACTAGTGTCACAGGTTTTGGTGCCTTGAAATCCTTCGGTGAGTTTATACTCCTAATGCAGGAAGTCATTGATGGCTTTCATCGTTCGGGTGAGCGAGTTTTGGAGATTATTAAGCGTGATTCAACTAGTTTTATTCTTGTTGCCGTCCCTAACAAAGCCGCGGCTCGTGCGGCCGAAGCCCTGACTACGGAGTTGAGGGGGATGGGCTATGCCCTTGAAGGAGCCGTTTTCAACCGCTGCCTGCCGCGTGCGGTGCGTAATGATATGGACCGTGCGGCCGCCAGTGATGCCGCGATATTGCGTGCTAGAAGCTTAGTCGAGGATCAAATCATGGCGAAGCTTTCAAAAAACATTCACAATACGAAAAAAAATGTGCATACGTGGGAATTGCGGATCGACGATCAATTGGATAATATTCATACCATGGATGGAATATTAAAGTTTTCCATGTTTTTTGCACAATCATCAAAATAGATTTTGCTAGTTCTCAGAATCCACCTCATTCAACCGGCTGAATGCATTTGACTGAGTCGAATTTGCCTAGCTGGAAAGTGCTGGTATTCATTTACAATTAATAGTGAGAGCTAGTAATTGTCGATAATTCCGGGGGTCGACCTTTTGACGACGTTAGTGCAAAAAAATTATTTTGTTGATGGTGTGACTTTGATCGGTCGTAGCGTCGTTCAGCAATTTAAATCCTTGGGCTCATTTTGCCTTTATATCGGCGAGATTATTCGACAAGCCTTTAAACCGCCAGTTCGCTGGGACCTGATTTTTCAACAACTAGAGTTCGTCGGAAATCAATCGCTTAGCATCATTGTACTTACCGGCTTTTTTACGGGTGCGGTTTTCGCATTGCAGATCGGTGGGATATTTCAAATATTTCGGGCAGAAAGCATTATGGGCGCAGCCACAGCGAAGGCACTGACTCGCGAGATGGCCCCACTGATGACCGCGTTTCTTTTGACCGGCCGAGCAGGCTCATCTATGACCGCGGAGATTGCGACTATGCGCGTAAATGAGCAAGTGGATGCTATGGAGGCCATGGCCGTTGACCCGATTAATTATCTCGTGGTGCCGCGGGTGATAGCCTGCATGTGCATCATTCCTATGTTGTGTGGGATTTTCATTTTTATCGGCATCATCGGTGCCTATGTTACTGGAGTCGCCGTTTTTGATGTTGATGTTGGTGTGTTTGTTGACCGTATTAAATGGATGGTTGAACCTCGCGATATAGCGAACGGCTTAGAAAAGGCGTTCTTTTTCGCCATGATCATTTCTTCCATTGCATGTCGGTATGGCCTAAAAGCCTATGGTGGCGCTAAGGGTGTGGGCCAGGCGACGACAAGGTCGGTAGTGGCGACACTTTTGGTTATTTTATTGTGTGATGTGTTTATCACGTTCGTTCAATTGAGGCTTTAATATGTCAACGGCGATTGCATTTCAAAACATTACAAAAAAATTCGGAAGCCGAGCGGTTTTGAGTGATTTGAATTTGGAAATTCCTCGCGGAAAAATTACATTTATAGTCGGAAAATCTGGTGAAGGTAAATCTGTGACGATTAAACATATTATGGGCCTTTTAAAGCCTGATGTGGGACGAGTTATTGTCGAGGGTCAGGACATCACTGACTTCAATCATGAACAACTGCGCCAATACCGAAAAAACTTTGGCATGCTTTTTCAACAAGCGGCCTTGTTTGACTCGCTGACCGTCGGGCAAAATGTGATCTTCCCGCTTAAGGAACACTCGAACATGCCTTTGTCGGCTATGTTGGCTCGGGTGGAGGAGACCTTGACTCAAGTCGGACTACCCAATATGCAGCATCGCTATCCGACAGATTTGTCTACCGGAGAGAAAAAACGAGTTGGACTTGCCCGTGCATTGGTGTCAAAGCCCGCGATTATTTTGTACGATGAGCCAACGACGGGCATGGATCCAATCGTCTCGGAAATGATTGACGACCTCATTGTACAAATTAATAAAGATATTGAAAATATCACCTCAGTCGTGATCTCTCATGACCTCAAAGCGGCTCTCGCAACAGCCGAATACATCGTTTTTTTGTATAAAGGCAAAGTAGCTTTGGCAGGAACGCCAAATGACTTCAAAAGCACGAAGGATCCAATTGTCCGGCAATTTTTCAGCGGCAAGGTTGAGGGGCCGATGGAGTTTTTGTAGCCGTGGGTACAAGGTTGTTTTTAGAGTTTAGATACGAACGCTAATGGTTTTCAATTGAGTGCCGATAGACGCTGAGAATAAATGGAGATTTAAACTATGTGGAAACAAATGGGTGATGAATTTAAAGTTGGAGTATTTACTCTTACTGCGCTGTTCACGCTTGGATATATGCTGCTCGTTTTAAATCCGAATATGCTTAAGGACTCCATTCGCCTACAGTATTATACTGTGCTGAAAGACGCTGGCGGAATTATTCAAAAAACACACGTAAAAACGAATGGCGTGACCATCGGTAAAGTTCGTGCCGTTGAATTGGATGTCAATACGACAAGAATAATTGTGGAAATTGACGGGAATATAAAGCTGCCAGTAGGCAGTAAGATCGAAGTCCGAACTCGTGGACTCTTAGGTGATGTTTACCTTGAGATTATTCGGGCTGACGACACCGGTGAGTTTATTAAAGAAGGTGGCCTGATCCCAAAATCAGAAGATCAAATGGATATGCAAGGCATGATGGCACTTCTCGGTAATATCGGCAAAGATGTCAAAAAAATAACAGGCACCATGGCAACGGTCTTGGGTGGAGAAAAAGGCGAGCAAAGTTTTGCTAACATAATTGACAATATTGAAGCACTATCGCTCGACCTCAGAAAAACGACATCGTCAATTCGTGGTGCGATTGGTGACGATCCACAAGGGATTAAAAACATCGTCATGAATCTAAATAAATCACTTGCCAACTTTAAGCAATTTTCAGGCAACCTGAATAGTGTTCTCGATGATGCGAATAAAGAGCGCCTCAATCGAATCATTGCATCCTTTGATGACAGCATGGCAGAGGTCAAGGGTGCCACCAAAAATATTCGCCTCATAAGCGATAAAATTGAAAAGGGTGAAGGCACGATCGGTAAACTCGTCAATGATGATGCGGCCATCGTCGAAATTGAGGCGACCCTCAAGGATTTGCGAGAAGCTCTTTCCCCAGCTACAAAGATGGTTATCACAATCGATACGCACGCAGAAGCGCGGTCTGACAAAACGGGTCAGACCTATCTTAATGTTATGATGAGAATGCGCCCAGATCGATTCTACCTAATCGGTATGACGGATGTCACCGAGGGGGTGCGCGATACCAGAACTGAATCCATTGAGACGGATCCCGGCACAACGGAAAGACCCGCAAGCACAAAAATCAGGGAGCGCACCACTGAACGTAAGGCCATGCGCTTTAACCTTCAACTTGCCAAAAGCTGGTACTTTGTTACCGCTCGCCTAGGTCTATTCGAAAGCACTGGCGGCGGAGCTGTCGATTTCAAATTTTTTCACGAACGACTTCGTTTCTCTCTCGAAGCATTTGACTTCAAAAGTTACGATAATGAGTGGCGGCGTGTCGCTCGTTTGAAAGCATACATGCAAGTGCTGTTCTTAGATCACATCTACCTTATGGCAGGCGTAGACGATATCACGCGCAAGAAAAGTCAAATCACGTACCTACCGCAAAAAGGGCCTGTTCCCTTTGGCGGTCTGGGTCTCGCATTCAATGATCAGGACTTGAAGGCATTAATGGGAGCAGCCTCATTGGCTCGCTAAATGCCGTCGAATCAGGATTACAATGTTCCATCCCACTTGCGGTGAGGTTCAGTCAGCTCTAAGGAGAAGTGATCGCCTTTGCATATGGCGCCGACTCCTGCTGGCGTCCCGGTAAAGACCAGATCACCAGTAAGCAGTGAGTTAAACGAACTTAGATATTGAAGGATGCTCGGGACGTCAAAGATCATTTGACGGGTATCCCCTTGTTGGCGCATTTTGCCATCGACTAGTAATTTAAATTGAAAAAAATCCTGTCCCCCCAACTCACTGGTTTGGATAAACGGCGAAATTAAGCTCGACCCCGCAAAACTTTTAGCGAGGGTCCATGGCAGGCCTTTTGACTTCAGTTCATTTTGCTTTTCGCGCCGAGTTAAATCCAAACCGAGAGCGATGCCTGCGACGGAAGACCAGCCGACGTTCTTAGACCCCAAGGCTACGTTTTGTCCGATGCGCAGGACTAGTTCCGCTTCGAAATGAAAGGTTTCACTGGCAAAAGCTAGGGCGCCGCCAGCCAGCGTTCTGACCGAGGAGGGGGCTTTTAGGAAGACGACCGGCTCCCCGACGGGCACCGCATTTCCTAATTCCAAAGCGTGTTCAGAGTAGTTGCGGCCGATCGCATAAATAGTGCCGACGGCGGTACTTCCAAAACCTTCAATAGATACAGTTGGTTGCATTTTTCCCTCATTTCTGGCTAAGCGCCGATGTCCAGTCTAGTCCGAGATGGACTCTTTCGCAATGCATGGAATCGCCAATGATTTCATAGGGAATCGCCATTTCATAATAATTTTATATAAATAATTAAAATAAAGCGCATTTGTATTGACTTTAATAAAATATCGATGTATAAGTATGTCATCTCATATATTTTATGAGGTTGTTGTTCTTCCTGCTGTTAAACCACCCGCTGCTGAGGATGTCCTATGAAAATGAATTATGGAGTTTTAATCAAAGTTGCCGCCTTAAGATCCGTACTGGTTGTTTCCGGTCTAATGGGTTTTGCCGCCGTTGCACTTTCTAATGAGGAAGAAAAATCCCCAGTCGACGAGGTCGCTGTTAGCGATGATACTGTTGCGGCAACTGTTGCCGCAACCACTTCCGCAGCGGAGACTTCGGCAGCTACCCCAGCGGTCGCCACCGAAAATACTCAAGCCACGGTTGATGAGATTTCAAATGGTATGGCCATCACTATAGATGACAAGGTTTCCATCACGCCAATTCTTGGCTGGAAAATTGATCGCAAAGCTTTGGGAATGGCGCTAGTCATGAAAGAAGTTTTGCCTGCTCAAACTGGTCCAATCGACTATTCAAAACCAACGTTTGCTCGCAACATCACTTTGATGACACTCCCTGAAGCGCGTCCAATGGATGCGACCTCAATCGGAGAGATCAAGGCAGACATTACTAAGATGTTTGCGCGTCAAGGCGGTTTGACTAATTTTATGTTCACCGATGTAAGAGCATTCGATTACAAAGGTAAAAATGACGGTTTGGTTTTGTTTTCTCAGTTAACCGTAAATGACTTCCCTATGATGCAAATGCAGATTGTTATTTCTGGCGAAAAGAAATCCTACTTATTAACTTACAGTGACCTCGCATCCAACTTCGCAAGCCCAGCGTCCTACGAAGCTGCCTGGAAGTCGATGACCTCGATCACGGTTGAAGGCGTTGCTCCAGTACGCTTCGAAAAAGAGGTAACAATTGGTGTCAGTGCTCTTGCGATTGCACTTGCAGTATTTGCTCCATTTATTTTCCTTCGTTGGTTGAGCGCTCGTCGCATTCGTAAACTCGCCGAGGAGCTTCAGTATGATTGGGATCACGGTGCGGTGAAGTCGGATGCTGACTATGAATTAAGCGATATCCGTACCTTTAGTGCGACTCGCCCAGCTAAAAAAATGGGAAAAAAGAAGAGCATAGAATTTGGAGACATAAATGTCTCAGGTATTAGCTCCTTCAACAGCTCTGCATCGTCAAGCTTCAATTAGTCCCTAGGGGAATCGGAGAACTTACTGATTATCACCGTATTTTAAGGGGTGTACTACCGCTTTATTATGCTGCCCGCTTAAAACTGGTGATAAGACCGTTGTACTACCGCTTTATTATGATGTCCGCTTAAAACTGGTGATCCAGTGTCGATCCGGATTTAATGACCCTCCCTAGGCCCGAAAAATCTAATATTAGAATACGAGGTTTCCTATGCCTAAAAAAATCCGATGCCCGTGGGCGAAGGGTGAACTCTACCAGGCCTATCACGACTCCGAATGGGGGCGTGAGGTCCATGATGACCTAATCCTATTTGAATTTTTGATTCTAGAGGGAGCATAAGCGGGATTGTCGTGGATTACCATTCTCAAAAAACGTGACGCCTACCGCAAAGCCTTCGCAGGTTTTGATCCAAACAAAGTGCAAAAATTTAACGACGCAGACGTTCAAAATTTAATGTCCAATGAAGGCATTGTTCGCAATCGACTCAAAATTCAATCGGCCATCGGTAACGCCAAAGCGTTTCTGGCCGTACAAAAAGAATTCGGCAGCTTTGATACCTACCTTTGGCAATTTGTGGGCGGTAAGCCCATCGTTCATTTGCGAAAAAATATGCAAGAGGTCCCCGTTTCGACCCCTGAATCTGAGGCTATGAGCCGAGATTTAAAACAGCGTGGCTTCAAATTTGTGGGACCAACGATCTGCCATGCCTTCATGCAAGCCTGCGGGCTGGTGAATGATCACCTCCGCGACTGCTGGACCACGTCCGCTCATTAGCTCCATACGCCAAGCAAAATGCAGCCTGCGAGGGTTTCCCCATACAGGCTGCTAGCTGTAGTGCCGCAATAATCCATGTTTATGATTTCATTGACGATTTTATTTCGCTCTGGTACGAGTCGCCGGGCCGCCAGCAAAAAGTTGCCCGATTGCCGGGGGCATTGGAACTGGTGACAAAGCAATATAACACTCTGAAACGGGAGAGCCCCTCAACCTTGTCCACCCGACGTGAACAGGAGCATGTAAAGGTTGAAGGTCTCATTTTTTGCACGTATAGTATAGAAAATATTGCCAAATCTATACTAAAGGTGTAAGATTGACAAAATGATCTGTATCTATTTGAAAGTATTGATAAATGAGTTATAGACGAGTCATTGAAAGACCCTCAAAAAGTTTTTTTCTCTTGGGTCCAAGAGGAACTGGCAAGTCTACATGGCTTAAAACTTTAAATTTTGATCTAACCATTGACCTTCTCAACACGCGAGAAAGACTCACGTATCTTCAAGATCCGTCCGTTCTCCTCGCGCGAACATCCAAGTTAAAGCAAGGTGATTGGGTTCTCATTGATGAAGTTCAAAAGGTTCCAGAGCTATTGGATGAGGTTCATTCCATTTATGAATCAAAGAAAATAAACTTCGCACTCAGCGGCTCAAGTGCTCGAAAATTAAAACGCGTCGGTGTAAATTTATTAGCTGGTCGCGCAATAAATCGCAGAATGTTTCCGCTCATTCAATCGGAGTATGGAGAAAATACCTTTGAAATTGATGCATTAATCGATTGGGGAACTTTGCCGCTCATCATTGACAATTGGGACCATCGTCAAGAGACTCTTTCAGCCTATGTGGACAATTATTTACGTCAAGAACTCATTGAAGAGGGGATCATTCGTAAAATAGAGCCCTTTGCGCGGTTTTTATCGGCCGCGGGGCAACTAAATGGCCAGATACTAAACGTCGAAAACGTTGCCCGAGAGGCGAAGGTAAAGCGCCCGACCGTCGACAAATATTTTGAAATTCTTTACGACACGCTTATAGGTTTCAAACTGCCCGCCTATCAACCAAATGTTCGCGTTAATGAATCTGCCCATTCAAAATTCTACTTTTTTGACTCAGGAGTGGCACGTGCAGCAGCTGGATATACTTATGAGGATTTGGACCAATTCTACCGAGGTTTTTTATTTGAGACTTTTCTATTAAATGAAGTGCGCGCTTACAATGAATGCGCAAATAAACATCGTGATCTTTTTTACTATGCAGTGCGTGGAGGTGGCGATATTGATTTAGTGGTACAAGTTGCTAAGAAAACAAAATTAGCGCCTGATAAGGTCATTGCCATTGAATTTAAACTTGGCTCATCGTGGAGATCAGACTGGGCAAAGTCTTTAGAGCTATTGAATAAGGACCCAAAACAGACTGTCGTCTCTAGGTCTATTCTCGTTTACACTGGCATGCGGCAGGAACGACATGGTCGCGTCGAATTGATTCCAGTGAGGGAATTTCTTGCTCAATTACATCTTGGCCAAATTTTTTGATGACAAGCCGGAGTTTGTTGATCCGACCGCGCGGATGCACCACCAAATATATTTTCAATCTTTAGTTGCCGCTTACTGGCTTGGAGGTGCGCATTTTCGGACAGGATTAATGAACGACAGTCAAGACGTGGCACTGAGATGATTTACGCAACATCGCGCCTCCAAATCTTTGAGCTTTGCCACCAGATCCGAATGATTCTCAGTGAACAGAAACTATTAAAACTAAGGCGTCGGCAAGGTCACATCAATGACTGAGTCGACGTCTTGGTTCATATCAATTTTTACTAATGTCAATAAAGGTAGTTCGGCATCCTTTGAAATTTTACCATTGACGGTTGTGCCCGCAGGCCAATTTCCTTCATAGATATCCCCGCCGCATTGAACCGAGAGAATTGAACAAGCCGTAGACTCGAGGCTGTCGTTGATAAGATTTGTAAACAGACAGGTGCCCGCCGTGTTGTCACTGCCGATGTCTAGTTTAGCAATGGTATTCGGCAGGGTAGGTTTACAGGTGAGAGAACAGGTGCAAACTCCTGCAAATGGAGCGGGTGACTTCACCGTGGACTTCAATTTCCACAAACTATCTGCCGTGCTGGGGCCATTTTTTATTATATATAGCTGTTGAAGTGTGGCAAGTCCCGCGAGCTTGCCTGAAGATAGGGCGATTTTAACTTTCTTTGTCAAATACATTGTTCCAGGCTCATCCATCCAGCTTATCAAATCGGAGGTTTGGTCGCTGGATTGTACTTTAATTTCACAGAAGTCGCCGGCCCGTACATTTTGAGAGTTAAATAATATTTCGACATGACCAGTGCCCTCTAATTTAGTGCCACTTGCAGTGGCAGCGCCGCAGCCCGACATCGTATACAGTAGTTCGCTGCGTCTGCTGTCTATGGAATTTAAGTTTAACAACCTTATCACAATCGGTGAAGCCGATCCGGCCTCAGGATTCGTGCGAAGGGAGGCGCGGCATCCCCCGTTCATAAATGGCGTGATCAATAGAAGCAGAGGCAGCAAAAGGTGAGGTCTATTCGTAGTCATTTTTTGAGTTCTCCTGCGATGTTTAATTTTTAGCCGCATCTTTTTGGTAAAATCATGAAACAAGTCAGTCCGCTAGACGAAAACTATTAAATTTGGCAGACTACCCATAATAATATCAGGTTTAGATTATATTCGCAAAGTCGGAGTTCTAGAAATGACACTAATTGATGTGCAAGGACTTTCCAAGTTTTACGGCTCCCATGCGGCAGTTCGCGATGTAAGCTTTAAAATTAAGGAAGGCGAAATAATAGGATTGCTTGGGTTAAATGGTGCGGGGAAAAGCACAATTCTAAAAATATTGGGATCTTTCCTCTTGCCGTCAGCCGGTCAGGCATCGATGGCGGGATTTTCTGTCGAATTCGACGCAGATCGCGTTCGTGAGTTGATCGGATATTTGCCCGATCGGCCGCCACTATACGAAGAAATGAAGGTCGTACCTTATCTGCGATTTGTCGCAAAGCTTAAAAATATTCCACACGATCAAATTGAACAACGAATTGCCGAAGTGCTACGCAAAACAAATCTTGAGGACGTTGCGTGGAAGTGCTTGGGAGAACTGTCCCACGGATTTCGGCAACGGGCCGGTATTGCCCAAGCCTTAATTCACAACCCCAGAATTATCATTCTCGACGAACCAATTAATGGTCTAGATCCAGTACAAATTGTCGAAATGCGAGATTTAATCTTGTCGCTTCGCGGGAAGCATACGGTTATTTTATCGAGTCATATTCTTTCTGAAATCACGAAAACATGTGACCGAATTCTAATTATTGACAAAGGGCAGCTGATTGCGGAAGGCAAAGAATCGGAGTTGGAATCGACTTTCGTTACCACCATGCGGATTGTTGCAGAGGTTCAAGGGGACGTTAACATCCCATCTCTCAAAGCCATAAAAGGTGTGCGCCACGTGGAGGTGGCAAAGAAAATTGACGCTCAAAAAATGGGTGTAAGTGTTTCTGTGGTTACCCTGGAATGTGAGGGGGACGTCCGAGCTCAGATTGCAAAAAATATTGTGGATTCAGGCGCAGATTTGTTGGCGATGGGGCGTGAGGGCAATGGGCTTGAGGCCGTGTTCATGAATTTGGTACAAGCCTCCAAAAAAACAGTCGGTAAGTCAAATGGGGTGAAGCATGCGTAAGACATGGCAGATAGCGTCTCGAGATTTAGGCGCTTTTTTTAGTACTTGGATGGGCTATGTGATCGTGGCCGCTTCGTTGATGATCACGGGATTATTGTTTAATTCATATGCCCTCGGTAATGACCCAAAATTGTCAGCGGAAGTCCTCGCAGATTTTTTCTATTTTGCTAGCGGTATCAGTATGGTCGCAGGCGTATTTCTGGCCATGCGTTTGATGGCAGAAGAAAGGCAAATGGGTACACTGGTACTGCTATTTTCGTCGCCAATATCAGAGCGGCAGATTATCTACGGTAAATTTCTATCGGCTTTTATTTTTTCCATGATTTTGCAAGTAGTGTCACTCTATATGCCCGCACTCGTGATGGTGCATGGAAAAATATCTATTGGCCATATTGCAGCTGGTTACCTTTGTTTGTCGTTGCTTGGAGCTTCAACTATCGCGATCACGTTGTTTGCATCGACGATGGCGCCAAATCAATTAGTTGCCGCTGTAGGCGGATCATTCCTAACCGTCATATTTTTGACTTTGTGGATGCTTGCAAAAGTAGTGGATCAGCCATTTCGTGACGTGTTTGAATGGTTATCCATTCATAGCGAACACTTTGTTCCGTTTAGCAACGGCCTCGTTAATTTAAAAGATGTCGTATTTTATTTGGGCTTAATCGTGTTTTTTTTAGAGTGTTCGACGCGGACCCTTGTTGGGCGCCGGTGTCAGGGTTGAGTCGGTAGGTTATAAATTTAGAATTGATTATTTAAATGATCAGAGTAGGCGCACATATGAAATCGCGTTTTGTAGAAAATCTAAGAATAGTGGCAACGGTCGTTGGTGCAGGTCTCTACTTTGCCGGCGAACGGTATTTTTTTGCTGCTCCGTCCCATTGGTGGTTTTCTGGGGCAGGCTTCGGATTCTTGGTGGCAGGCATTGCACTTGCAGTCAAAAGTCTTCTTGGGGCGAAGGCACTTGGGCACACCCGAGAGCTGCCTAGCTGGAGACTGGCGATTTGCTGGCAATCGCAAATTTTGGGTGCCTCAGCCCTCTATTTGATTTATGTCAAAATTTTGGGAACACGGCCGCTCCCCGACACGTTTGCAACTAAGGCATTGTTGGCCTCGTGGATCTTGATGGGCGCATTCGGTTTTTTCATGGGTGTTGGAATCGAATGGGCTCAAATGCATAACGGGCGAGGCGAGTTGGCTGAGCCACAGAGAGTCCGCCTGACTGCGCGTAGTGCTCTGAAGGTTGGAATGCTTTTTGTGATCATTGGTTCCCTAAACTATATCGCAATCAAAAAGAATGTCACCTGGGACCTCAGCTATCTCAAAACAACGCGCCCAAGCGAGGCGACAAGAAAGGTTCTCGGCGAACTCACACAAGACGTCTCAGTGGCGTTGTTTTTTCCTCAAGGAAATGAGGTGTTGTCCCAAGTAAATCTTTATTTTGGCGGTATCGGTGCATCGAGCAACCGCCTCAAAGTTAATACCTTTGACGTTGAAATTAATCCTCTGTCAGCGGAACAATTTAAGGTTAACCGAAACGGATTCGTGGTCCTAAAATCTGGGACCAACATCGAGCGGTTTGACCTAGGGCTGACGATGGCCACGGCCAAAAAAGGTCTAAAAAATATCGACATGGAATTTCAGAAAGCGTTGCTGGCAGCCACTCAAAAAAGAAAGGTTTTGTACTTTACTAGAGGTCATGGTGAATTTACTTGGTCAGGTCCGGACGAGGGTCTTGGCCTTAAATCCATTAAAGTAATTGAAAAGTACCTTCGGTCATTGAATTATTCGATTAAATTTTTTGGGGTGTCTGAAGGATCTACGAAAGAAGTTCCAGCCGATGCAGACGCGGTTATTATTGCAGGCGGGGACGTGCCATTTTTATCCGAAGAATCGGCCGTACTTCAGCGATATGTGGAGGGTGGAGGTAAGTTATTGGTGCTGCTAGACGTCGATGTACCGTTAGGCACCACGCTTAGTCCAGATGTTCGCGATGCTTCAAACGATCCCCTAGTAAAATGGCTGAGTAACATTGGCCTAACCTTTGAGCCGAGAATGCTGGCGAATATGACCAACCATTATTCGGGCACGAAATCGGCCGCCGATGTTTGGTTTCTGTATACGACCGTTTTTACGTCTCACGAATCGGTGCAAATATTAGCCCGAAATGACCAGAAAGGTGCTGCGATCTTGACACTTAAGTCTGGTTATTTTACCACGAAGCAAGACGTTCCTGGCTGGGCCGTTAATGATACCGTACGCAGCCTCTCGGATTCTTTTGTGGATGAGAATCGCAATTTCAAAATGGACGAAGGTAAAGAGACTCGCGGGCCGAGAGTTCTCGGTGCTGTGGCAGAACAAAAAGCGGACCCAGCATCCACCCCCAAAACAGATCCAAAACTGGATGGTAAGGCTACAGATGCCTCCGCCCTCCGTGGACGCGTGGTAGCCTTTGCAGATGCCTCGATCATCAGTGATCCACTCGTCCAAAACCAGGGCAACTTGGTCTACTTCATCGATTCCCTTAAGTGGCTGGTCGGTGGCTCGGCAGCCAGTGGCGTTCCGGTATCTGAAGAGGACGTACGCATCCGACATACAAGTAAAGAAGATGCGGCATGGTTCTACGGGACTATCCTACTGGTGCCTGGCCTTGTCTTAGTCCTCGGAGCCGTCGCAACCCGACGCGCTCGACGTTCTCGCACGGGAGGTGCTGTATGAAGATTTGTTGTGGGAATTCAATGTGGCGTTGGTGGTTTGTCTTGTCGATCAGTCTTGGGGGAGCCTACTGGGCATCGCGGCCTGTGGGCGGTGATGCTGAAATGCAAATCGCCATCGTTAATATTGAGGTGGGTAACATTGAGAAGGTGGAATTAACGTCTGACGAGGCGTCGGTCGTAGCCTCGCGTCGTGCTGAGTTGGCAGAGCGCTGGTGGATTGAAGTCACACGAACTAAACCAACAGCAACGCCAGAGGCCTCAAAAGCATTGCCAAGTAATATGCGTTTTTTGGCGTCGAAAAAATTTAAAGACAGCCTCGCCGTCTTTTCTCCATTCCGAGCCATTCGGGTCATACCAAACGTCAAAGACGAGCAGTTGGTTGAGTTTGGATTGAAAGATTCAAAGAAAGCCTTGCTCCTCAAAGACTCTGCAGGTGCATCATTGTTGTCGCTAGCCATTGGCAAGCAAATGTATGGGTCGCGAAATACCTACGTATTGAATCAGGCAGATAAGACAGTTCTCCTTGTAAACGGAGATGTTATATCGGATTTTGAAAAAGCGGAGACTAGCTATTTTGAACGTAGTTTTATGGCTCTAGATCCCGAAGAAATTCAGTCAGCAACTTTAACCGCTGGCGGTAAATCCCTCAAATTGAGCCATGTAAAGCGTGATTCAAAGGGCGCATTAATTTGGACGGGGGCAGAAGGTGACGGTGCAGCAGCCGTCTCTGCAACGTCATGGTTTGAGCGTTTTGATCAGTTGAAAGCGGCGGCCTACGCCACTCCCGAGGAGCAGGCTCGTTTGAGTGCTACTCCCGCTGAGGCGGAGGTGCAACTGGCGGGGGGCGCCTCTAAACGTGAGGTCATCCAATTCCGAAAAACGAATAATAATAACCAAGTCGAGTATTGGTTGACGAGCGAGTTCCTTGGCTGGAACGTGAAAATTGCCACTGCTAGGGGGGACGTTTTGTTAAAAGATTTGCCGCAGGTCATTTCTCCGTAGACGGGTGCAAGGTGCCTATTTAATTAGATTTTTTTCAAATTTTTGCCAAAAGCAACGTTTTTTTATGTAGAAATTTTAGATTTTTACAGGCCAAATATTGGTTATTGAAAATTCCCTATGATACGATTTTAAAGAAGACCAACTGTGTGGGGGGCATTCTATGGGATTGAGAATATCGACTAACGTATCGTCGTTGACTGCACAAAGACATTTGCGCGATACGAGACAATTGTTAGACCGTTCGATTGAACGACTGTCCAGCGGCTATCGAATTAACCGTGCGGGCGATGATGCCGCAGGTCTCGCAATTTCTGAGAAATTGCGTGCTAAGACTCGAGGTTTGGTTCAGGCGCAACGAAATGCTTCCGATGGCGTCTCTTTAATTCAAGTTGCCGAAGGCGGCTTGAACGAAGTTCAAAATATTTTGGTTCGTTTGCGCGAACTAGGTGTCCAGTCAGCTTCCGATACGATTGGAGACCGCGAACGCCGATACTTAGATGAAGAATTTCAAAGTCTAAAAGAAGAGATTGACCGAATCGCAAACTCGACGGAATTCAACGGCACCTATCTTCTTGACGGTACTGGTGGATCTCTCGACTTTCAGGTGAATACAGGTGGTCAGAATCTTTTGGGCGTCGATAGAATTAGTTTTGATGCTTTTAAACTTGACGTGAACAGCGATAAATTGGGAATTGAAGAAGTTGGAGTCGGCGATAAGAATGGTGCGCAACGAAGTTTATCTTTATTAGATGAAGCGTTGGAGCAAGTTTCTTCGGTTCGCGGCGAACTTGGCGCTATTGAAAATCGCTTGGAATCAACGATTCGTAACATCTCCATCAGTGTGGAGAATCTCTCAGCTGCTCGAAGTCGTATTAAAGACGTTGATGTGGCAGACGAGACCGCAGAACTTTCAAAACACAATATTCTAATGCAGTCTGGCCTTTCCGTATTGACTCAAGCAAACAGCATTCCTCAAATGGCGCTATCACTTCTTAAGAGTTGATAGTCAAATGTGGATTTTTTTAATGGTCGGGCCCCGTAGGGCTAGTAGATGACACCAGCAAATGCGCGTCTAGATTGAATCAAGACCCCAGATGAAACCACGGGCAAGGGCTAAAACAGCTTCACCGCCATGGTTTCCGAGGGGTTTACCAAGCGCCATCGGGTGATCTGTGCTAGCCGTTGCTCGGGACTTAAATGTAGATACCCAATGCTGGTGTAAATTTCCCGGAGATAGCAATAAGAGCTCATGAATATCGAGGTCATGGAGTATTGATTGAACATCGTTAACTAGCTCATCGGCAGAAGTGGATCCCCACTCGTGTATGACACCACGCATATCTGTGCCCTTGCCAATGAGAAGCCACGACACAATCTTTTGCCCCTTTCTTCTGATGAATAGGTGGGTGTCTGGGATGCTCAATAGTGTTCTAAACTCCTCTAAAGTGCGGTCTAGGGTCCAATCAAGCCTTGGCCGGCTAGAAAGCATCACCTCTAGGTCTAAATCGGTCACTGTTTTCAACGAAGCTATCGATATACCTGTGGATCGGGGTCGATCATCTTTTACGATTTCAAATCTTGTTTCGCGACCAATCGACGAAAACCCTAAAGTTTGGTAAAATGGAAACATGTCACTCCAAAGTACTAGTGCTTGGAGGTTTTGAGACTGGGCAATTTTAGCCAGGTGGTCGAATAGAGTGGACATGTGCCCTTGACCGCGGTGATCGGGGTGAGTGGCAACATTTCCAATCAGTCCAATGGCGATTGTTTTCTGGCTAGATAGATGTTTCAGAGTTCTGGGCCAAAGGTTTGCGTGGGAAACGAGGGCTCCGTATTTATAGGCGCACCAGCTAGTAACTGTGTCTTCTCGATCTAGCACGAGAGGATATTCGTTAGCATAGTCCCACGATAGATTGCTGTTGCGAAGGGAGATCGCAAGCATTGCGTCGCGGATTTCGCAGTCAGCAATGGAATTTGGATTCGAAATGTCGAGAATGGTTTTTGGTTCCATAAGAGCTCCCGCATTGTAGACGTTTTCGTACTGTCTCTCTAATAGTATCACAAAAGGAGAATATTCATGCCGATTAGAATGCCTGGTGTTGGTGGCGGCTTTGATCCCAAGCTGGTCGAGCAGTTGATAGAAGCGGAAAAAATGCCAGTCGAATCCGCAAAAAAACGCAAAGAGCTTTACACAACAGAAAAAAAGGAGGTCGACAAGCTCAATGGATTTTTAAGCGATTTAGACACCACTCTAAACGCGATGAAGTCGAGGTCTGATTTTTTTAAAATGAAGGTCGAGTCTTCTCATCCTGATATTATGGATGGCATGTGCAAAACAGATGCCCTCGCAGGAAGCTACGAATTCGAGGTGCGTGGAATGGCTCGTGCCGATAAGCAATTGGCCTTTGGATTTCCAGATAAGGATATTACGAACGTCGGATTTGGTTACATGGAAATTGAACGTGAGGACATGTCAGCTGCCGAAGTGACGATTGAGCCTGGCTCGACACTGTCGGATGTGGCGAAGCAAATAAATGAAGCGAATGCAGGGATTCGTGCGATGGTTATTAACACTAAATATAATCCAGACAGCTATCGATTATTAGTTATTAGCGAGAAGTCAGGTGCAGAGGCTCGCATAAAGCTGGATGCAGACACCACATTTCTTGATTTTCAAAATCAGGTTGCCGGTCAAAATTTAGATGTGCTTTTTGAGGATGTGCCGGTTACAGATATTGATAACATTCTAGACGAGTTGGTTGAGGGAGTGTCGTTTAACATTAAACGTTCAGAACCTGGCACTCGAGTGCAGGTCAACATCACGCACGATGTCGACAAAACAGTGGAGAGTATTAAGGCGTTTGTTGACAAGTACAATGCACTCAGCAACTTCGGTCATGGGCAGCTAATTGAAGATCCAAATACGGGAAAGCGTGGAGTCCTCGCCGGAGATCAATCACTTTCCTCGGTGCTTAGAAGCGTTCAGGCTGCCATTGGTGATAGCCGAGTAAAAGGCATAAAGTATCAGACAATCGCGGACATAGGAATAACGACGGATGCCAAAAATGGTAACCTAAAGATGGACGAGACTAAAGTTAAATCTGCACTCGCCGAAGACTATGAAGGCGTTGCTCAATTATTCGTGCGAGGAGAGGGCGGCAAGGGAATCGCGGAAACTATGGCTGCAAAGCTAAAGCAACTACGAGACCCAGCAAGTGGTGCAGTCAAGAGTAGACTTCGATCTCTTGAAAATGTCATCAAGTCCCAGGACACGGAGATTGCAAAACGCGAGGCGCGAGCGGAGCAAAAAGGTGAAGGCATTCGCAGGCGATTCGCAGTTTTGGATGGGCAAATAGCCAACATGAAGTCCCAGGGCAGTGTCCTAGCGGGCCGCATGGGAGGTGATGGTGGAGGTGGAGGCGGATGATAGAACTTCGTCTTAAGGATGAGACGAGTAAACACAAGGAGTGAGTTATTATGGTGAATCCCTACAAGCAGTATCAAAAGACTCAAGTCGTTACCGCAAGTCGCGAGAAAATTTTGTTGATGTTGTACGAAGGAGCCATTCGTTTTACGAAGCAGGCCCGGGTTGCGATGATTGACAAAAAAATTGCGGAAAAAGGCAAGTCCATTAGTAAGGCGACCGCGATTGTCAGCGAGTTGATGGCAACCCTTGATTTCAAGGTCGGCGGGCAACTTGCTCAAGATTTGGAAAACTTATATATATTTATGATTGATAAATTAATTGAGGCCAACGTACACAATAAAGTTGAGTGCCTTGATGACGTGGAGAGATTACTAAATACTTTATATGGCGCATGGAAAGACGTCATTGAAAATCCGAGAGCCGATGGTGTTCCGTCACCAGCACTGCAACCTGAAGAATTTAAGAAATATCAGGAGCAAATGGCTGTAGAAGGCAAGGAAGTGCCTGACGGCAAGCGAACTGGCGACAAGGATCATGGTCGAGGCGCATTAAAAATCGTGGCGTGAGTACTACAATTTTTATATAGATTGAAAAATATTGCCCTGAAAAGCACAGCTTCCAGGCAAAAAATGCAGGCCACCTCGTAATGGGGTGGTCTTTTTTTCCCACAAATTCACCCAAACCTTGAAAAGTTGCCACCTTTCCCACGTCTGCCATTGGTGTTGATAGTCTTAGGAGTGCAAGTTAAATATGATTTGACTTAAACGTTCAACCTAGGGGGTCTGCATGCCGATTTCACAAGCGCTATACACGGGAGTCACAGGATTGTCAGTAATGGCGGACAGTATGTCAGTCGTTGCCAACAACATTGCGAACGCCAATGCTAAAGGCTTTAAGAAAGATCGAGCGGAATTTGAGGATATGCTTTCATCTGATATGTCAACAGGAAGTGGTAGCGGTCAAATCGGTCGGGGTGCGCGGATGCGTGCGGTTCGAACCCTTCACACTCAAGGAGGCCTGGCGGTTACCGATAACTTAACAGACATGGCGATCCAGGGCAGTGGGTTCTTCGTCTTGAGTAACTCTAGCTCAGAGGTTCAAGAGTCAGCCGGTCGATTCTTTACACGAGTTGGATCCTTTGTTTTTGATAAAGACGGATATCTCTCCGATCCTTCTGGCGGTCGAGTGATGGGATTCATGTCAACCAAGGCTGGAAATTTATCGTCACGTCTGCAAGAAGTGCGTATTGAAACCAATTCAATCCCACCAAAGAAGACAGAAAAAATTGTTATGGATATTAACCTTGACGCTCGGATTAAGCCAAATGATTTGGAATTTGACGTCATGAATCCAGAAGCAAGTACACAGTTCAACAATACTATGACGGTTTTCGATTCGCATGGTCGTAGTCACCCAGTTACAATTTTCTATCAACGAGTGCCAGCAAGTGAAGGCATTGAGTGGAAGTGGAACGCTTGCGTTGATGCAAAAGACACAACCAACCCACCCGACGGTTCGGACTATGTTCTCGGTGCTACGGGAACTATAAAATTTGATGCCAAAGGTAGCCTGATGGAAGAAATTAGTAACGGTGGAACGATTGATTTCGGTGAGGGTGCCGAGCCAGGACAAGTCATCGAATTGGATTTTGGACAAAACATGGGAGTAGAAAAGGGTAGTGGTCTCAATTCTACTCGGTCTATTTCTGCAAAAAGTGTCACAAATTTCCACAGTCAAAACGGCTATGAAGCTGGTAACATCAAAAGTTTGAAAATCGAATTAGATGGTACGATTCGCGGAATTTATACCAACGGAGTCCAACGTCAGCTTGGAGCCGTGGCGCTTGCCAGTTTCGAGAATCAGGATGGCTTGATGAAGGCTGGGCGAAACCTTTTCTATGCAACTCTGGATTCCGGTCCTGCAAAAGTGGGCTTGGCGCAAAGTGGTACTCGTGGTGCGGTGTACGCCTCCACACTTGAAGAGTCAAACGTCGACTTGGCTCAAGAATTTGTAAACATGATTATGACCCAACGAGGGTTCCAAGCGAACAGTCGCTCGATCACCACGACCGACTCAATGATTGAAGAAATTGTAAACCTTAAACGTTAAGTTTAGTGGGAGCTCTATAGCTTCTAGGATCACAAAATGACAGGGCGCCCACCATCGGTGTGCGCCCTCTTCAATTTTAGTGACGCTCAAATTAGGCCGCCTCGGAGGCGTCCGCAGCTTCCTCTGTATTTAGGGATTGCCCACCGCCAGCGGTGGTCAGAACCTTAACAAGATCCAAGACTCCTTGAATTCGTGCCCCCTCCTTGGATACGCCAGAGAGCAAATCGTGGCCGCTTGCAGACAGCGGTGGAGATGCCGCATCGACTGAGTCAGGAAGCAAGGCAACTACGAATGTGATGTGGTCAACGAGGAGGCCTACGCGGATGTTTAGGTTTTCCTCTTTGCAGATAATAATTCGAGTCGAAGCGGTGGGCTCTCCTCGAGGCATGCCCATCATTTTTCGCAGGTTAATAACCGGCAGAATGATGCCCCTTAGGTTGATGACCCCCTCGATATATTTTTCGGCATTAGGGACATACGTAATAGGTGGCAGCATAATAATTTCATTAATCGCATCGATGCTTAAAAGGAATTCTTCACCGTAAATTTTAGTGCCAATGAATTGCTGTTTGTCGACGAATTCAGTGGAGACATCGCCATCAAGGGATTTCTTAATGGCGAACAAGCCTGCATAGCCGGCGCTTCCCGCGCCCATTTCATTTCCCCATGGATCTGTACTCATATGACTCTCCAATAAATTAGTTAAGCTGCAATATTTTTTCGAACTTTCGCACGGTGATGGTTTTCAATTTCTGGCACGTCCAAAACGAGTACAACCTCTCCACTTCCTAACACAGCGCCACCAGCCACGCACGGCGTGCCGCGCATTAACACTCCAAGTGGTTTGATTACCATTTCTTGCTGGTTCAATAGGGCATCGACGACGAGACCATAACGTCTATCAGCACTTCCAACCACAACAACGAACAGTCGTTCCTCGCGTTTTTGCCGGCGTTTTGCGAGGATACTTGCCTTTGCTTCGTGGTCGGGGTGCCGGTACCAATAATCATCTTGCTTCGCATTGAGCCCGAGAACATCGTCAAGATAGAGAAGTGGGAGCACAGAATTTCTTAGTTTGATGACCTCGCTATTACCTACCGTCTGAATGTCGCTTGGTTTGATCCTAATGCTTTCAATGACCGCATTTAATGGAATCGCTAAGACTTCCTCTTGAATGCCTACCAACAAGCTTTGCATAATTGCAAGCGTCAGAGGTAGCTGAATGGTAATCGTCGATCCTTTGCCTGGTGCAGATGCAATTTCGACACTACCCTTTAATTTAGAAATCTGTTTTCTGACGACATCCATCCCAACGCCGCGGCCAGAAACAGTGGTGAGTTTTTCTGCGGTCGAAAATCCTGGTTCGAAAATTAGGTTGAAGATGTCGCGGTCGGTTAAGGTTTGATCGGCCGAAATAAGGCCTTTTTCAATGCCTTTAGCCTTAATTCTGTTTACATCCATACCTTTACCGTCGTCAGTAATTTGAATAAAAATATGGTTGCCCTCTTGGCGAGCTCCGAGTGTTACAGTTCCTTGCGCTGATTTTCCACTTGCTTGGCGCTCGGCTGGTGTTTCTACGCCGTGATCGCAGGCATTGCGGATAAGGTGGACCAATGGATCCGCAATTTGTTCTACAAGCGTCTTGTCGAACTCCGTTTCTTCACCAAATAGCACAAGATCTATTTTTTTATTCAACTGCCGAGCTAAGTCTCGCACGACTCGAGGATACTTGTTAAAGACACTGCCGACGGGGACCATTCGCACCTTCATAATGATGTCTTGAACTTCGTTCATGTGGCGTCCAAATTGCTGCAGGGTCTCCGTCAGGTTTCCGGCTAGTTTTAACTGCGGAGCCTGACTTCTAAGGGACTCGTCAATATTAACAAAGCGGGTTCGATCGATAACTAGTTCGCCGATGAGGTTTACCAAGGCGTCGAGTCGCTCGAGGTCTACGCGAATCGTGGACGCAGCTTCATTTTTCTTTTTCGGAGCTCCGCCTCCACCGGAGGGCGCTCCATGATCATCAGAATTTCCGCTCGCCGCAGCGGCGACATGAGTGGGCTCTGCAGCATCATTGGCCGGTGCTTCTGCGTCTGCGCCTTGGCGGGAGGCGCCACTCGGCTGCCCGTTGCACGCTCTTTCGAGCATATTGACAATGGGTGAAATCTTCATGCCAGAAGGCACCTGCGCTAAGACGGCGGCCAGAAGTTTTTTTAAGCAATCGAGTCCTTGGAAAACGGCGTCAATGGTGTCGGCATTAGCGACGAGTTTTCCTTTTCGAACATTGTCAAAAAGGCTTTCCATGCGGTGCATCACGCGCTCAATGGCACGAAAGCCAAACATTCCCGCAGCACCTTTGAGGGTGTGCGCAGCCCTAAATATTTCTTCGATCGTATCTTTATTGGTTGGATTTTGTTCTAGCTTAAGCACCTGATCATCCAGATTCTGCATGATATCGGCGGTGTTTGTCGAAAAGTCATTCATCATTTCGGGGTCCGAGGCAAAATCATTGGATTCCCATTCAGGGCCTTCGACAGTTTCCTCGCCAGACCCATGTGGCGCAGGGGCTGCGTGAACCGGTGCTGCCACTTTTGTTGGTTTTGGTGCTGGAGCTGAAGCCTCATCTGAACCGCCTAAGGAAGCCAGCAGAGCCATCGCATCATCATCCGCAGAATTTTTTGTAGGGGCGGTAGCAGGTTTCGCTGAAATAGGTTTTGCTGAAATAGGTTTTGCTGCGACAGGTGCGACTGGTGCGGGAGCATCCATCTCCGCTAACATACGCATGGCTTCGTCGTCACTTACCTCTCCACTAGGGGCGGGTGCAACTGGAGAATCCATCTCGGCCAACATGCGCATGGCTTCGTCGTCACTTACGTCTCCACTAGGGGCAGGCGCAACAGGAGAATCCATCTCGGCCAACATGCGCATGGCTTCGTCGTCACTTACAGAGGTGTCGTCACCCATGGTAATATCTGTGTCGCCACCCATGGTAATATCTGTGTCGCCACCCATGGTAATATCTGTGTCGCCACCCATGGTAATATCTGTGTCGCCACCCATGGTAATATCTGTGTCGCCACCCATTTCACTGCTAGCTTCCAGCGCTCCAGAGGCGCCACTGGTTCCTTCGGTGTCGGCAAGCTCTCTCAGCATCTGTGCATCATCATCTGACATTTCAGAAATCTCTGGATTGGAAGACTCCTCAATCCATTTTAAAACAAGGGCCAATAGCTCCGAAGACTCAGAAATGGTGGTTTTCAAAATGCTGGAAGCCAATCTTTTTTCGGGAGCAAGCGCATGGAGTTCCGCAAGGGCTTTCAGTAGCTTTGGCAGAGAATTTTTATGAAGGCTATCGAGTGCTGCACTTGTCAGGGCGTCCATGCTCATTTCAATTCTCCATCTCTATTTACATCATTTAGGATGCTTTTTTTTTGGTTTTTGCTGCGGTTAAAAATAGAAAATAGCTGTCGACCATAGCGTCAAAAATAAGTGGTTTTTGGCATGTGGTGCAATTCACATCAGGCGCAATGCCGGCCTGGATATCATGAAAATCATTATTAAGGGTAATGAGGTACTCGGATTCTCCGTGGCTCTCACAGGCGTATGGCGCATAAAATGATTCTATAATTCCATTGCCAGCGGATTCTGGAACCATATTGAGTTGGTCGACCATCGGAATTGAGCAGTTTTTGAAACGTAACTGGCCGTATTTTTCGAGGTCTCTGATTAGGAAAACCCACTCGCGGACGCCGCACGAGTTAAAGTTTTTCAGTCCTTCGAGATCAAGGACTATTGTTTGAGCCTTGATGCGCGGCACTTGATCTTGTTTGAAGGACTCGTCGACCATTCCGGAAATTTTATACACGACGTGATTTGATGTTTCGTCGATATCAATTTTAATGCTTCCGATGTTTATTTCAGACTTGGTCATGGAAACCTCACGCTGAGTAAGTTTTGTCATGGGATAGTCGAATCCATCCCCAATTTTTTGTTGCCACTGTCTATCGGCCTTATTTTTAATTTCATTAGTCAGGTCGCAGGCTGAATGATTGGCGTAAATCCTAAAAATAGATTTTTAACCTGTAGTTTCAGGCAGTTGACCGTTCACTGCAACAGAGGCGTTTTTTTTTTGTCTTTTTATTAAAGGTTGGGAGCCGTTAATCCGATATATCAGTTTGTGATGGGCATCACATATTTTAGGAGCAAAGAAATGATTAGTACGAAGTTTGGAAATCCCTTTTTTAGCACACTGTTGTTGGTGTCAATTTCATTGACGGCGTGTGATTCACCGTCTCGAGACGTAACTCTCACAGATGATTGTATGACTAATGAAGCGAAGCAGACGCCGAAATGTCAGCCGAAGGGAGCGGGGGATGCTAATGAAGGAGACCCAGCCACAACGTCAACGCCAAACCCAACGCCAAACCCAACGCCAAACCCAACGCCAACGCCAACGCCAACGCCAACGCCAACGCCAACGCCAACGCCAACGCCAACGCCAAGCCCCACGCCAAGCCCCACGCCAAGCCCCACGCCAAGCCCCACGCCAAGCTCAAACAATCCTGTGGAGCCAAGCACCAAGGTTGATACTGGACTTAAAGTCTCAATAGAGAAAGATTTTACGATCAAAATCATCTTTGCGGAGGCCGAGGCCAGTGATTTTTCTGAAATGACCTATTCGACCAAGTCTGAAAAAATAAAGTTATCGAAGGATAAGATAGAAAAGTCAGGTGTTGAGACTCCGATCGGACGGTTCAAAATCGATGTGGAAATGAAATTTAAGTTTAAAGACAAAACTAAACAGTGTGTCGGTTCAGTATCTTTAACCAAAGTTGCGGAGCAGTTACCTGTGTCCGTAGATTGTAAGTAAGGGGTCCGACATGAAATTAATTTTCAATTTTAAAGCATTGTGTTCTACAACAGTCGTGAGTTTGATCGCTGTGACCTCTATGTCAGGTTGTCTTCCACATGGGACGGCGGGGATGTCGAAGTCTAAGTCTTTCAACGGCTCAACAGAAAACGTTGGCATTAGGTTTGACTTGAGCAAGTCTCCGGAAAACGCAATCGTCTTCACATACAATTACGCTAATGAGAGCCCGGGTTTTGTGGGATCTGAACTTGAAGTGCAAGACGTGAAATCGGCACCCGTGAACACGCCGGCGCCAGGAATAAAAGAGCTGGTCTTAGGTCAGATAAAATTCAAGGCAAAATTAACTGCAAGTTCAAAAGATTCTATCATGGAGTGTGTGCCAGAAACTTTTGATTTTAAACCGAATGTACCGGCACAACAAACTTGTACGGTTACAAAGACGCAACAAGTTCCTAAGATATTTACGCTGCCAACGACGTTATCGGCGTCGGACAAGCCGGTTTGGGAGAAGTTACAAAACGCGTGTATTACAAAGACAGGTGATGTGCGCCTCCAATATGGGAAAGCACCAGATGAGCTAGTAGGATGTTACTGCGAAAATGTTGATAAACAGATTCTCTTTAAAAGCGATATGACCCCTGTCGACTTGGAAACAGAGTGCAATGGGCACCTAGACCCGAATCCGCTCTTAACATTTAAGGGTAGTTTGGTGGCAGCCTGTACCGAGGCCAAGGGTATTGTGGATGCTAACAATAAGGAGTGCGCATGTCAGACCGACGACATCACCTCGTTTGAACCGTTCAAACAGTCATCGACGGCTGTTGAGGATTTCAAGAAAAAGATTAGTGCATGTGAACAGCCCACATTGCCGACTCCGGCGCCGGCTCCGTTGCCCTAACGGATTCAAAATTTAGCAAACTAACGTTTACTTCGATCCACGAGGGATGTCGTACTGCGACCCGGCACAAGCGGGATGACTTCAATGCGGCCGCCCCAACTCACAACATCCTTAGCGCCGACGATGGTTTCGGGTTTGTAGTCGCCGCCTTTGACCAAGACATCTGGTTTTAGTTTAAGGATTAAATCTCGGGGAGTCTCCTCCTCAAAAATGGTCACATAATCGACGCAGGCCATGGCGGCCATGATTCGAGCTCGGTCCCCCTCACTCTGAAGGGGGCGGCCAGTGCCTTTCAGCTTTTTGACACTTGTATCGCTGTTGATGGCTACGACAAGAATATCGCCAAAGGATTTTGATTTTTGAAGTGTCTCAATATGGCCAGCATGTAAGAGATCAAAACAACCATTGGTAAAAACCACTTTATTTCCGCTGTGACGAGATTGAGACAAAATTCTGGCAAGATCATCTCGGCCCAAAATTTTTTCGGGTTGGGTGCCTTCCGTTTTTTGTTTAAAAGCATCAAGAAATTCGGACGCTGATAACGTCGCAGTCCCTAATTTTGCACAAACAACACCCGCCGCGATATTCGCCAACTGCACACTTCGCGAGGTGCCGATACTGGCTCCGATCCCCATGGCAAGGATGGCGACCATCGTGTCGCCTGCGCCACTGACATCGGCAACTTGAAGGGCCATCGACTCAAAGTGAGCAGGTCCATCCACGTCCTTGCCGCGTACGGTGACACCTTTCTCGCTGAGCGATAGCACGACATTGCGTGAGCCGCTATGGACTAGAACGGCCGAACACATGGCCTCGAGCTCATCATCAAAGGTAGGGTAGTGAGTTCCGGGAGCCGATAAATGTAAAATTTCTCGGCCTTCGGATAGATTTGGTTTAATCAGCGTCGTGCCACTGTAACGTTTCATGTCCAGAGATTTTGGATCTGTGATAACGGGAACCTTGTGGCTATTGGCTAAACCAATGGCATTTTTTAATAGAGATGTCGTGCAAACACCCTTACCGTAATCGCTGATGACCAGTGCTTTGGGGCCTTTTAGGGCCATAAATTCTTGGACCTTTTTTTCCAAGAAGGCCTCATCGTTAGCATTCAATAATTCGGTCGACTCGCTGTCTATTCTAACCACCTGTTGATAGCCAGCCATAACCCGCAATTTTCGGGTGGTGGGGCACGATGAACTTTGAATAACAGCGGAGGCATCGACGTGGAGTTCTTTGCACACACCCATAAAACGGTCGGCGTCATTGTCCTTGCCGATTCGGCCTGCGAGCAACACCTTACCGCCAAAAGCAGCAATGTTTGCTGCTACGTTTGCGGCACCACCGAGGACGGCCCATTGCTTTTGCTCAACAACAACCGGAACAGGGGCTTCCGGGGAAATTCTACCAACCTTGCCACTAACGTACGTATCCAAAATAAGATCACCTAAAACTAAAACTTGGGTGCCCTGCATGCGCAGTACGTCATCGCCAACGCTGGCCTCTATATTTGTATTCATAATCACCTCCACACGTCCCACAAAAATTTGCAAATTATGGTTTAAAGCTGAATGAGAGTATTTCATTTATAAAGGAAAATTGGTAGCGTCACCTTATGAGAGTATTGGCAATTGACATTGGTGGCACTAAATCATCCGTCGGGCTTTGTGAGCTGGCCGGTGGGATCGTCACGAAAGTTACAGGCCGGACTAAATTTCCCAGCAGAAATTACGAGTCGATGCTTGATATTGTGCGTGACTGGCAAAAAATTCACCCTGAGTCGAAGTTTTCGGCTGTGGGAGCAGGAGTCGCAGGCCCAGTCCAAAACAACAAGGTCAACCTGACGAATCTTGGCTGGGATATTGATGGAGCTGCGATTTCAGGGGTCCTTGGTCTTCCGGTGCGAATTTGTAATGACATGGAGGCTCATGGCTGGGGTATTCTTGGGCTAACGCCTGAGCACGTTTCAGTCCTAAATGTAGGCCTGTCCGGTGACGGGGCCAAAGCTTTAATTGCAGCTGGAACCGGCCTTGGAGAATCTGTGATCGGATGGAACGGAATCCGCCATTGTCCCATGGCCGGAGAGGGTGGCCATTCAAGTTTTAGCCCCACGAATGAGCTCGAAGATCGGCTTTTAATATTCCTTCGCGGGCAAATTTCAGGCCACGTTAGTTGGGAACGAGTACTCGGGGGGTACGACGGGTTTCGTAACCTTAATAAATTTTTAGCCCACGACAGCGGCCATAGCCTACCAAATTTTATTTTGAAGCTGCCCTCTGATCAACTCGATTGGGGAGCTGCAACCGTTAACGCGGCCACCGGTGGAGATCCGTTCGCTGAGCAGGTGCTGACTTTATATGCGAGACTGTACGGCAAGGAAGCGTCAAACTTAGCGTTAAAATGCGTTCCGCGCGGAGGTGTCTATTTGGGGGGCGGCGTTGCTCCAAAAATATTACCGTGGCTAACTAAATTTTTTATGGATGGATTTAAGGACAAGGGCCGATTTTCTAATTTGTTATCAAACCTTCCCGTAAACGTGATTACCGATGAGCTAAATGGTCTCAAGGGTGCGGCCCGTCAGGCCGTTGCTCCAGAGTAGTCTAATATTTTTTTAATTATTGGCGGAGCAGGGGCTCCATTTGCTCGGGATGATCGACTCGCTCGCTCGGGTACTCGTGGGTGGGTTCAGTATTGAAACCCCAACTCACCCAAATCGCACGACAGCCCATAGATTTTGCCGCAAGAATATCTTGGTGGCCGTCTCCCACCATAACCAATGGATGAGTGGCTGGGAATCCAGATTTCTTGAGCGCAAGCAGCAGCAGATCAGGTGCAGGCTTAGATTTTTCAGCGGAGTCCCCGCCTAGCCAGCACTTAAAATACTTTTGCCATCCGAAGAATTGTACTAACTCGTCTACTAATTTTTCTGGCTTGTTGCTGACAATGGCCATTGAAATATTCTTGGCCGCGAATGTGTCAAGCATCTTGACAATGCCGTCATAGGGCTTTGTTTCGCCAGTTATGTTTTCTGCATAATGGCGAAGAAATACTTTTCTGGCGGCCGCAAATCGCGGATGATTTTCAGGAAAGGTCACTCGACTTACAAATAAATTGACACCATCGCCGACCGCACTAACCACCTGCGCGACTGACATCAAGCTTAGACCAAGCTCTTGTCGCGCATTGTTGGCCGCACGAGCAATATCCTGACGTGTGTCAAGTAACGTGCCGTCCATGTCAAATAACACGAGCGGCACAGGTGTCACAGGACCGGAAACCTTATTTGCCAAAACGCTTCACCGACTCAACCATCGTTCTTAGTCCGAACGCACTGCCACCCGTTGATGGGAAGCCGGTTGTTTTGCAGTTCCAGCCTGTTCCCGCAATATCTAAGTGAGCCCATTTTGTGTCGCCGACGAACTCTTTAATAAACATCGCTCCCATAATCGTGCCAGCCTTGACCGACCCCTTGGCAATATTATTGAGGTCTGCCGTGGTGCCCTTGGTCTCAGCTTCAAGCTCAGGCCAAAGCGGTAATTGCCAAAACGGTTCGCCAATTTCTTTGCTGGCTTTTAATACATGCTCAGCGGTATCGTCATCATTGGCCATCAGTCCCGCGCCCGCAGTACCTAGAGCCATCAACACAGCTCCAGTCAATGTGGCAACGTCGATCATCATCGCAGGTTTAAACGTTACGCTTGTATAATGCACGAGATCGGCAAGCACAAGGCGGCCTTCAGCATCCGTGTTTTGGACTTCAATGGTTTTGCCATTCATCGCCACGACCACATCTCCAGGCTTGGTGGCCGAAGAATTCACAAGGTTTTCTGTGGCGCCAATGATGCACACTGTTTTGACCGGAGGTTTGATCTGACTAAAATACAATGCAGAGCCCAGCACCGCTGCTCCCCCCGACATGTCATACTTCATCTCCTCCATCCCCGCTCCGGGCTTCAAGGAAACGCCGCCAGAGTCAAAGGTAAGGCCTTTGCCGACGAGTGCCACTGTTTTTGAATTGTCGACGCCGTCCACTTCCATAACAATCATTCGTGCCTCAATGGCTGAGCCATCATTCACACTGAGGAACGATCCCATGCCAAGTTTTTCGAGGGCCGCTCGATCGTGGATGGTGACCTTAACGCCGTTTTCTTTACAAACATCTTGTGCGATTTCAGCAAATCGTGCGGGATCAAACCAGTTGGCCGGTGCGTCTTGCATAAATCGTGTTAAGGCGGTGGCGCGAATCATCGTTCGCAAATGCTTCTCTTCATCGGCGTCAATTTTGCCGCCAAGAAAACTGAAGTGCTGCGGTAATGTTGGTTTGCCGCTGTCTTTTTTATTGCCTTTGAATGCACCTTGAGCATAAAAACCTTGTGCGATGCCGTCAAACATCGACTTGGTGCAAATGCCCTCGGCTTTGCACAAAACCACGCGAGTGGTTTTTAAAGTTTTTAACGCAGCAGCTGCCGTTAGGCCAATGGCACGGCTGATCTGTGGTTTTGTTGTCTTAACTTTTGTTGGTGCGATTAAGATGAACGGAGTGCCGTCGACTACCGTCACGTGGCTGCCTGAACCCTTCCAGCCGGAAACAGCCACCGAGGCCGTGATTTTTTTCTGAACGTCCGCTGACAAAGAGGTGGCGTTTAGAGAGACGGTTTCGTCACCTTCTTTTGCAACCGCAAGGGCCACAACGTGAGTGGCACCTGGCACAATTTCGCTGATCATGTCGAGTTTTACTTTGGCAGACCAGTCATAGGTTTCTGGCAACAATGTTTTCCAGTGTTCTGTGTTGAAGCCTGTTTTGATCATTTTTTTCTCCATAATTTTTGAAGGTGCAGCCTTGAGTAGTTCTGAGCGTCACGATGGCGCCAAGATTAGGCTTTAAACTATGCATGAAAATCAACTCTAGCAAGTGAAAATTGTCACTTATTTGAGAAAGGTAGGTATCTGAAAGAGATATTGACAATAAGCGGCTAAGAGCTAAATTCATTGACAGAGAATTTTAGACTAGTACATGATTTAAGTGAACATTATCGTCCATATATTGGAGTTCTATTATGACAACCATTAGTTTTGTGCACGCCCGTGAAATCCTTGATAGTCGCGGCAATCCGACGATCGAAGTGGAAATTGGAACCGCAAGTGGGTATTTCGGTCGCGCCGCAGTGCCGTCGGGAGCGTCAACAGGTGAATATGAAGCCTATGAACTTCGAGATGGTGACAAAGGTCGTTATTTAGGCAAAGGGGCCCTGAAGGCCGTTCGCAATGTGCGCGAAGTTATCACACCCCGTCTCCTTGGGATGGATGTTCATGATCAAGTAGGCATCGATCACATGATGATTGAACTCGATGGTTCAGAAAATAAATCAACCCTCGGTGCAAATGCGATATTAGGCGTTTCACTGGCCTGCGCAAAAGCAGGAGCCGAAGCCTCAGCCCTACCACTGTATCGATACATTGGCGGCACCCGCGCCATAACCCTGCCCGTGCCAATGATGAACGTCATCAACGGTGGCGCACACGCCGATAACAACGTCGACTTTCAAGAATTTATGATCGTACCCTGGGGAGCCCCAACCTTTCGCGAAGGACTTCGCTACGGAACTGAAGTGTTTCATGCTCTTAAAAAAGTACTCAATGGCAAAAAGCTTAATACCGCTGTCGGTGATGAAGGGGGATTTGCTCCCGACCTAAAAAGCAATGCCGAAGCCCTCGACATTATTATGAGTGCCATCGAAAAAGCCGGCTTTAAACCAGGTAAAGATATTTCCTTAGCCCTCGACGTCGCCGCCTCAAGTTTTTGTAAAGACAAAAAATATGTACTCGCAGGCGAAGGCAAAACTCTCGAAAGTGGAGAAATGGTAGATTTTTTGGCAAAGTTAGCTAAAAACTATCCCATTATCTCCATCGAAGATGGACTCGATGAACACGACTGGGATGGCTTTATCGACCTAACCAAAAAAATTGGCGATAACGTTCAAATTGTTGGTGATGACCTTTTTGTAACAAACCCAAAACGCCTAAAAGACGGCATCATTCGTAAAGCCGCAAACTCCATCTTGATTAAAGTAAACCAAATCGGAACCCTCACCGAAACTCTCGAGACCATCGAAATGGCGAAAACTCACGGCTTTACGACCATTGCCTCGCACCGCTCCGGTGAAACAGAAGATACCACTATCGCCGATTTGGCCGTGGCCGCAAATTGCGGAATGATCAAAACAGGGTCGGCAAGTCGTACCGATCGAATCTGCAAATACAACCAACTTCTCCGAATCGAAGAGGAGCTCGGCTCCCTTGCCCGCTATGGCTGGCCTCGGCTATTTTGAACCGAACCCTTTGTTCGGAGGGAGGTCAGTGGACGTTCTGATTGGCCGCCTTCATCGTCTCAAAATTGACAGGCGCAAGCATGACGGGCGGTAATGAACCCATCGTCAGCACCTGATCAATGTTGGCTCTAGCATAGGGAAATAGTGACTGCGGGCAGAACACGAGGAGTATTTGTTGGAGTTGCTCGGGCGTCGTGTTTTTAATTTCGAAAACACCAGCCTGCTCAATTTCCAGCACAAAAAAACTTTCGTTTTTTACTTTTGCATCAAGCAAAATATTTAAGGCAACCTCGTAGAAGTTTTCTCCTAGATTTCGCGGAGTCACTTTGATCTCCACCTTCATCTCTGGATTGTTTTGTTGTTGCTGAAATACTTGCGGTGCTTTTGGCGATTCAAAAGAAAGATCTTTAATGTAAATCCTAGCAATTGAAATGGCAATTTGGACCGCATCTTGGTCGGATTTGTTGGTCTCAGAATCTGGGGCCGAACTTTTTGAAGCACCTGGGCTTGGGGGCTGTGTCATGAGTTAAAACCTCTTATTAGTAATTATTTGGGGCTAGAGATCGTTCAATTAATTCAATCAAAATGTGGATGACTTTTATGTGGAGCTCCTGCACTCGGTCAGAAAATGTGCCGGCTGGGGTCGCCATGTGAAAGTCTGAAAGCTCTGCTAAGCGGCACACCTCGTGACCGGTTAGTGCAATGACCTTAATGCCGGAGCTTTTAGCAAACTCTGCAGCCTTGACAATATTTTTGCTCGTGCCACTTGTAGAAATAGCTAGAAGCACGTCACCAGGCCGGCCGTGAGCCTCAAGGTAGCGGCTAAAAACAAAATCATAGCCAAAGTCATTCGCAACGCAGCTTAAATGACTGGGATCGGCGATGGCCACTGCAGCATAGGCAGGTCGATCCTTTCGAAAACGCCCCGTCAGCTCTTCCGCAAAGTGCATGGCGTCACACATACTGCCACCATTGCCACAAGAAAAAACTCGACCCTTTGCCGCCAAGCATTGGCTGATGGCGTGTGCAGCATCCGCAATACGCGTGAGTTTTCCCTCGTCTACAAGAAGAGCCTCGAGGCCAATTTTCGCTTCGGTAAGTGCAGATTTTATCAGAGTAAGCGATGACATAGAAGACCCCTTCGGCGACGTCACTTGTTTTTGGTGTTGGCAGTTATTTTAGCGTCCGGGCGGCCAATGCATTCATAGTGAAAGCCGCTGTTTTTTACTGATTTGTAGGACCACTGATTTCTGAGGTCAAAGATATTTTTACTGCGCATGGACTGGCCAATTCTCTCGAAGTTTGGGCGTTTGTATTCCGGCCATTCCGTAACGAGCACCAGTGCATCCGCACCCTTGACGGCCTCATAAGCCTCATCCACGTAGGTTAGATTTTTTTTGCTGCCAATTTCCCGGCTAAAATTTGGTTGCCCTTGAGGGTCGTGCGCAATCACCATAGCGCCGGTCTCAAGTAACATATTGATGATCGTTTTGGACGGCGAATCTCGCACATCGTCCGTTCCAGGCTTGAACGTGAGGCCCCATATCGCCACCGTTTTCCCGGTTAGCTTGCCGCCAAAATGATTGATAATTTTCTGGGCTCCATGCTTTTTTTGTGTTTCATTGGCCGCTGTTACACTTTTGAGGATTTCCATTGAAACCCCGTATTGATCACCCGTTTGCACCAAGGCAGCGACGTCTTTTGGAAAACAACTGCCACCGTAGCCGGGGCCAGCCCATAAGAACTTACGGCCTATTCGCGAATCAGAGCCCATGCCGCGACGGACGTTGTCGACGTCGGCGCCGACTTTTTCGCAGAGGCGAGCCAACTCATTCATAAAGCTAATGCGGGTTGCCAGCATGGCATTGCTGCCATACTTAATCAGCTCGCTTGAGCGGCGATCAACGATAAATAATTTTGACGGATCGTCAATCACGAAGACGGTATAGAGTTCACGAAGGGTCTCGGCGTCTTGCTCGTTGGTCACGCCTGCAACAATACGCTCTGGGTGAAGAAAGTCGGAGACGGCGGCCCCCTCTTTGAGGAATTCAGGATTTGATCCAACTGTAACGCGGTGTTTCGCGTTTCTCGCTTTTAAGGTCTCTACAATAATACCGTCAACAATGTCACAAGTGCCAACCGGTACTGTAGACTTAACGATTGTCAATAGGTTGCCCGAACAGAGCTGACCAATGCTTTTAGCTACGGTGCGCACGAAGCTCAAGTCTGCACTGCCGTCTTCTCCCTCAGGGGTTCCAACCGCAATGAATGCGACATCGGCGCCCTTCAAAGCCTCTTCAAGGTTTGTGGTAAAGGAAAGTCGCTCGTGTCCGACGTTTTGCTTGATCAGGGGCTCTAATCCAGGTTCATAGATGGGGGACTTGCCCTCTCGAAGCATTTTTACTTTGCGCTCATCAAGGTCCACACAAACAACAGAATGTCCAACTTCCGCCAAGCAGGTTCCGGTTACCAACCCAACATAGCCAGATCCAATGACTGTAATTCTCATGAAGTAATACCCCTCTTTTATTAACACAATTTCTGAAAATGGAGACTATCTCAAGCCTATTTGTAGTGCAACAGCTGTGTTTAAATACATCCATATAAATTAGCAGGTTACTTTTTTTGCCATGGGCTCCGCATCAAGGTAGAATTAAATGAAGTGACGGTTAGGTGACAAGTTATGAATTTATCCCGTTCTGTTTCCTTAGGTTTAGAAAAGTGCAAATTTCTATCCGATCTATTGTGTGTTCCATTGAGTGTTCTGTTGTGCCATTCACTAAGGGTGTTTAATGTCAGACGATAAAACAATCATCGCCGATCCTAGCAGTATTTTTGTACAAGCTGGGCAACGCAATGCCGGCTCTTTAATTCAATATAACGGCGCTAATTTGGGCAAAAGAATCTTGTTGAAAGAGATGCGCACGTCCATCGGACGCACTCCTGAGGCTCATTTGTTTATTAACGAAGCAAGCGTCTCGCGGCAACACGCCGAGATTGCTTCAAGTGGCGGGAATTATGAGATCGAGGATCTTGGAAGTTCAAATGGCTCCTTCATCAACGATGTCAAACTGGCGCAGCGAGTTAAAACAAAGCTAAAAGATAACGATATGATTCGCTTGGGAACTATTTTATTTCGTTTCGTCGCAACAGATAATGCTGAATCGCTAATGACTGACAAAATCTATAGAATGGCCACCATTGATTCAGGCACCGATATTTTTAATAAAAAATACCTTCTCAATTCCTTAGACACGGAAATGAAGGCCGCTCGTCAAAACAAGCGAGCCATGTCCATTATTTTCTTCGATTTGGACTTCTTCAGAAATGTAAACACCACGTTAGGTCATCCCGGTGGCGATGTTGTCCTGCGCGAAACTTGCACGATTTGTAAAAAATTAATTCGCAAGGCGGATGTTCTTGGTCGTTACGGAGGCGAGGAGTTTATTATTGTTTTGCCAGATACCGATCTTCGCGTGGCTGCAGATTTAGCTGAGCGCCTGCGCATTGCGTTGGAGAGCCACGTCTTCAATATTGAGGTTGATGGTCGTGTCGTACAGCACAAACAAACGATGAGTTTGGGTGTCTCACAATTCGAAAATCAAATGCAAACGGTAGAATCATTGATCGAATCGGCAGATAAAAAATTATACGAATCTAAGCATAATGGACGAAATAAAGTTACCTCTTAGGAGCCAAGTCGTCGCAGAGGACGCGTGCCGGATTATGATTGCAACTAAGTGACGGGAGACCTGCTGCGTATGAAAGAATTAAAGGGTATTCAAATAGTCGGTGCAATATTAATCGGTAGCTTCATGGTGTCTTGTGCGAGTTCCATGGACAAAGGCATAAAGGCCTCAGACCCGATCTACTCTGATAGTGACTACTATGATCACTACATGTCGGCCACTCGAGGCGGTGATTTAATCGTGAAATTTGATGTCAAGTATCGAGTTCACGCGACTTATTTGTCACCTGAATTTCGCGCCTCGTTGATTAAGCGTACTAATGATCTTTATTTGGAGGATGCAGCGGAATCTTTCAAAGAGGCATCCTCTAAAGCGGGTTTTATTGTCACAGCTTATGGGCAGGAACGAGAATCCGTCGATATGATGAACCCAAGTCATTGGACGCTACTATTTGAGTCTAAAGAAGGTCCTGTTAAACCGATTTTAGTTAAAAAAATTACGGACAAAATTCGGTGGCGCAATTTCTTTGAGACGATGACTCCCTGGACAGTTGATTATCTCGTCGTCTTCGATCGAACGGCTGTGAATCCCGGAGCGGAGAATTTGGTGGAAAAACCCATCACGAAGCTTACTATGGCAACCGGAGAAGGCAAAATTAAATTGGAGTGGTAACATGATTCGTCTTCGATACAGTGACCTTGTTTTTGAGCTGGGCGATATCTGCAAGGGACTTAAGGCGGAGCTTCAGCAGCACTTATTATACTATCGCGCCAGTGCCTATAAGGACGAAGCCATTCGTGAAATTGATCAGCGCGTGGATCAACTTCGTGCGATATTTCAAATTCTTGCCGATTCCGATCTAAACGAAGCCATGTCGGATCACGATGCAGTCTGGGGGCAGGGTCCTCAAATGCTCGCAGCCGGCGATTGTACAGTTTCAGCGAGAATGACCATTCTCATCGCAGGCATGGATCCCGCGTTGAGCGCATTGACTCGGCGTTTTGCTCAAAGTCTGAGTGCGGTTCGACCAGAAACGGTGGCCGTTATGAAGCGTCATCGAAGTACGCTGCTGAACGTGTGTTCGGAAGGATCTAGGACAAGAGAAATCTTGCGGAGTCTTTGATTGCAGCCCCTAAATAAATTACTGGCGGCCTTGGTCCTCGCACTGTCAAGCGTGACACTTGTTTTTGAGGCAGCAAGAAATCTTGAGTATGAATACGCATTAGTCACGTCCTGGCTTTTAGTTTTTGGACTCCCGCTAATTGGCTGTCTATGGCCACGAGGACACTCCTACATAAAATCGTTGGTTCCCGAAGCTCCCGTGACGGTCACCCAATTTTGTCTTTTGCTAGCACTGCCTTTACTTTCCTTCATTCCCGGCCTTTTACTTTTTGCGAGTCACCAGTGTGGCTGTGGAGGCATGGGTTACGGACTGTGGATGACTCTTCTGGTGTTGCCTGCGGGGTGGCTCGGAGTGTCCGGTTTTATTTACGCCGTAAACGTTCGCTCACAGTCCTGGACACGCTGGTGGGTTGTGATTGGCCCCGTTATCTGGGCCCTTGTTGGGGCAGGATTGATGTGGTTCTTGCCCCAGAAACGAGCGATAAATGCCTTTTTTGGATTTCTTCACGGGCCAGTCTATGATCTTTGGATCCCACTAGACGCAGGGATCGTGTGGGCCAGAGTAAGCCACGGACTTCTAGGAATCATATTTTTGGGTTTAGCCACTGGCTTTTTGAAATGGCAGCAGTTAATGGGTCATACAAGTGAGAAGGGACGAAGAATATTTTTTAGCACTCTCGTTGGACTATTTGTAGGTGCTCAAATAATTTCTTGTACCTATGATTCCATTTGGCATGGCGTTTCATTTTTGAATCGTGCATTGCCTCAAACGAGCCAAGAGAAAAATATTGAACTTCACTATCTAAGGGGTTCGGCTGCAGATGAGATCAATGCCAGGCAATTAGCTCGCGACGCAGCCTTTCACGTAGAAGAAATTCAGGCGATTCTAGGAGTCATTCTCGTTAAGCCCATTCAAATTTACGCCTATTCATCTCCAGATCAAAAAAAGCTCCTATTTGGTGGTGGCAGCACCGATGTTACGGATGTGTGGACTCCCTCCGTACATATTGAACTTGGAGAGTCTCCGCATCCGACATTGAGGCATGAATTGGTGCATGCCGTAGCGAGTTTTGCAAGTTGGCATGGCATTGGTTTCCACCCAAACATGCTCATCACTGAGGGTCTAGCCATGGCTATGGCTCCTGTAGATGACTTTCTGGACTTTGACGAAATTTCTGCATCGATGATTAAGTCTGGGAGGATCGGTTCCTTGGAGCACCTCGTTAGCCCGTTTGGATTTTGGGCAGCATCGGGGCAGAGATCCTATGTTGTTGCAGGCTCCTTACTTCGTTGGTTGCGAGAAAAATATGGCACAGAAGCGATTCGTGAAATTTATAAAGGTGGTTCTGTCGAGGCTGTTACGAAAGTCGAGTTGTCACAAGTTCTAGGTTTGTGGAGTCAAGAGATTGCAAAAAAACATTCAGAAAATAACGACCTAGTAGTGGAACGCTATTCTCGTGACCCAGGAGTCTTCGGGGTCCAGTGCCCTCATACCTTAGAGGACTTGGCTAGGAGCAAAAAATCGGGATTCTTGACCACCATTCGCCAACCTTTAAATTGGGATTCTGCCAGATTGAATGAGTGGCGACTGGCCCTTGAGCCTTTAGATCACGAGGCACGCTGGAACGTCGATCAAAACGAGATGGCGTCATTAATGAAACAACCCATCCTAGATCAGTCGCAAATTCGTGATCGGGTTCAGGCTCTTGAAAAAGCTCGAACCTGGCCCCCTCGTGTTATGGAAGATCTGGACTCGGCACTCCTTCAAAGTGATGTAGAACACGTGTCAGGTCAGACGGAGGCGGCCGCAAATCGGTTAGCGGCACTATTGAATTCGTTTACGAGTAAAAATCCAGGCAAGACTATGCGCCGCCAAGTCGACGTGCGAATAGAGCTTGATCGTTCGCCAGTCATCGATGCCATTAAATGGCGACGGTATGTAGCAGGGTGGGGCCCCATTCCCATGGTCCCGAAAGACGCAGTCTGGATTTACAATTACCTCTCTAGTCGCCGCATCCAAAATCCGACAAAAGCACAACTCGGACTCTGGCAATCACAACTCGAGTCTGCCCGCATTTCTCCGGATATTTACCGGGAGTGGACTCGACTTCTAGCCTCGTCGTACGCTCGCCTGGAGGAGTGGAGTGACGCTAAAATTCTCTACCTAAGTCTTGAGAGACTGTCATCTGGCGAAGCAAAATTACTGGCCGCCGAGCACGTTCGTCGAATGGAACATTTTTTAAAGGCTCAGGCGTCCCAATAAAAAGTGAAAGAGCACTTCCGCGCCAATTCGGGCGGCTCGACCGGTCGGGTCCAAAACTGGAGCGATTTCGGCAAGCTCAAACATGGCTATTTTTTTATTGGCGCCTGCAAGCCTAGCAAATTGGCACAATTCCCACGGTGAAAAACCGATGACAGGAGCTGCACTGACACCCTCGATATCGGCACAGGAGTCCATGTCGATGGTTAGTGCCACAGCATCGCAACGTGTGGATAATTGCGTGAGGAGTTTTTGAAATTGTTTCGCGGCATCACCCTTGTGACGAATTTCGTCCAGCTCGTGGACTGGCGCCTTGTATTTTCGACAAAACTCAAAATGGGCCCGTGCGTTGCGGCCCTCTCGGGCTCCAAATTGAATGAGATTTGGACCCTTTACAATGCCACTTTCCAAAATTTGTCGGAACGGAGTTCCTGAGTTTGGGAGTTTGTGCTCGAATTCTCGGACATCCAAATGGGGGTCTACATTAATGACCCCATACTTTGGATTTTTTAACCTGGTCTTTAAGCCTGAGAAAGTTCCAAGGATATGAGGAGCCGCAAAATCGTGCCCTCCTCCGAGTGCTACAACTGTTGCGCTATTTAGGGCGATCAGAGCGGCCGCATTGTAGGCATGCTCATGGGTGACAAGAATTTTCTCGCTAACGAGAATATTCCCAGCATCAAGCCACCTTGTTTTTTCTAAATTCTTACTCTTAGGCCACGCAAATTTATAGAAAGCGGCACGCACGGCATCTGGTCCAGCATTGGCGCCTGCACGGCCGCGGTTCAGCGTAACTCCAGTGTCATCGGGCGCACCGATTAAGACCATGGTACTTTGTTTGGACGGTGTCAGCTGGTCGAGAGTCGTGGGTTGAGCCCATTGACCAAGGCGAGGATCACCACTGCGACCTTCGAAGAACAGATTTTGTGGAGTTTGAGTTGTTTTCACGTTGGCGAACCTCATTGTGTGGCCTCAATTGGAGGTCACTAAATTAAAAATAACCAAATTCGTTAAGATTCAGAATCAATTGTGGCATTTTCTTGGTACAATAATAACTGAGATTTGGAGATTATGAAGCATGGGAAAAAAATATTTTAATGGGCCATCTTCTGGCCTCAACCATATCGGAGATCAATGCTCTACTAACCTGCGAGCCTTGTTTGGCTGCGTCCTGGTTGCGATGGCGGCTTCGCTCCTTTGTTCTGAATTAGTCGAGGCCAATCCAATTCAAAGTACCAACATCGTGCATACGAAAGCCTACCTGGTCCACCCTGAGCGGGGACCGCATGTGGCGATCATCGTTACTCCGCCCTCGGCCAGAGGCGTTGATGGACGTGTCCTCATTGAAGTATATAATCGGACAAAAGTGCATCTGGCCCTTGTCAAGTTTGACATTAACCTTAGAAATTCTGGGGGATTTTCAATCAATTCAACGGCCGAGGCCAAAGACTTAAAGGCCAAATCGTCATCAGCGATCTGGATCAAGTTGCCAAAAATTAAGGAGCAATTTCCACAGGTGACCGCTGCGACGGCCGACGGATTGCGAGTCATAAATGCCAACGCCATTGAGATTCCGGTAAAAGCTTACCTGACCGTTATTACAAAATAAATACTATTTAAATACTGTAGTTAGATTGTGAGGAATCATGGGGCATCGGTAATGCCGTACTTTGTTTTGTATTCTTTAAGCGTAAAGCCAAGATGTTTTTTGTATATTTTATCGAGGGCACCCGATTGGGCGAGCTCTTTTGCCTTGGCAACGTAGGTGGCTATAAAAGCCTTATCTTTTGGGCCAAAAAACACCCCTGTTGGAACTTTGGCTATTAGTGGTAAGAGGGGGCGGATCTTAAAGTTATTTTTCTTAGAGTCAGTTGCCGCGCCAATCGGGTCATCGAAGACAACGTCGATACGGCCATAGTCTAGTCGTGCAAATAGTTTTGTACTCGTCGACACCTTGGTGACCTTCATATTTTTCAGACCTGCCGCCACTTCTTCAGGATAATCGTACCCGATGACTTGGTCGGTGCGTTTTCCCTCGAACATTTTCATGGACGTATACTTTTTCTCGGGGCTGGATTCTTTAACCAAAGCGGCAATGAGCCAGTACTCAGTGGCTGGAGCCATAGTTCCAACAAGTTCGGAGTCAAACGTATTGAAAAATACTCCTGTCACCTTTCCTGTTACCGCTTGGTCAATGCCTCTAACGGCGGAGTCACAGGTTTTAAAGGTCGCAGTGTGGTGTAGGGACTCGATGACCTCCCTGACGAAATCAACTGTGATGCCTGTTGTGGTTTTATCATCTTTTACGAATGCGTAGGGGGCCCAGGTTTCGTAGCAGAACGTGTACTCCTCGGCATAGGCTGATGCTGCGGTTAATACGACATACACGGCTAAAAGTTTTGTGAGTAAGTTCAAAGTTTCATCTCCAATTTTGAGTGCACGAGCAAATTTTCATTGGCATACAAGTAAGTCTAAAGAAGTTCAAAAATTCCTGCAGCACCCATGCCTGTGCCGATACACATAGAGACCATGCCCCACTTTTGTTTGTCTCGCTTCATTCCGTGGAGCAAGGTGGCTGTTAATTTTGCGCCAGTAGCCCCAAGCGGATGACCAAGGGCGATGGCACCACCAGTCAAATTGATTTTAGAGGGGTCTAGCTTAAGGGTGCGAATAACCGCTAATGCTTGAGCAGCAAAGGCCTCGTTCAATTCTATGCGGTCCAGTTTGTCGGCCGTAATGCCTGCAAGCTTCAGGGCTTTTGGGATGGCGGCAATGGGGCCAATGCCCATCACTCGTGGCGGAACTCCGGCGACGGAGAAACCTGCAAATCGAGCCATGGGAACGAGATTATGTTTTTTGACAAAATCTTCACTGCAAACAAAACACATGGCCGCTCCGTCACTCATCTGCGAGCTATTGCCGGCCGTGACGCTGCCTCCAGATTGTAAAAATGCGGGGCGTAGTTTCCCCAAAGCCTCGACCGTAGTGTCGGCTCTTGGACCTTCATCGGTATCAATCGTGATTTCCTTAATGTCCACTTTTCCACCTTCCTTCGGGGTTCGAGAAAGGACTTTTATCGGGATAATCTCATTTTTAAAGAGGCCGCCAGAAATAGCTTTCACGGCCTTTTGATTGCTCTCAAACGCAAATTGGTCTTGGTCAGCTCTCGAAACATTGTAATCGGCAGAAACATTTTCGGCCGTCATTCCCATGCCAAGGTAGGCCACCGGATGTAGATCATTCATTTGTCGGCCACCAACAATTTTGTGGCCCATCATTGGAATCAACGACATGCTTTCGGTTCCGCCGGCAAGCAGGCAATCGGCCTGACCAGCCATGATGCGGTCTGCCGCCATCGCAATGGTTTGAAGGCCCGACGAACAAAAGCGATTGATTGTAACTCCAGAAACAGTGTCGGGGAGTCCTGCCAGCAAAGCTGTAAAGCGAGCAATGTTCATGCCCTGCTCGGCCTCCGGCATCGCACAACCAAGGTACACATCTTCTATTAAGTTTGGGTCAAATTTTGGTGTGCGCTCTAAAAGTCCCTTAATGACTTCAGCACACAGTTCATCTGGACGCTTCGCACGAAAGCCACCACGGATGGCTTTGCCGACGGCACTACGGTATGGGGAAACGATATAGGCTGTTTTACTTGACATAGGTACCTCTGAATGAATGCCATCAATGGCGGCGTTTCTATCAATTTCGCAAGGGCGATCCGTTTTTGACCATGTGTTCGATTCGTGCAAACGTTTTCTCAGTTTGGCAAAGCTCTAGAAAGGATTCGCGTTCAAGATCAAGGAAGTATTGTTCGGTGACGCTTTGGCCGCCGTCGATTTCTCCACCACAGATCACTCGTCCAATGCGCTCTGCGATAAAGGCATCGTGTGCACTAATTTGCTTTTGTTCGACCATGTTGTAAATCATCATGCGGAAGGTCTGCACTCCAGGATCGCCAACGACCTTAATATCGGTGCGTGGTGTCGCTGGAACAAAGCCGCAGGCCAACATTTGGAGTGCCTGTGATTTTGCGCGAGAAACAATATGATCTCGCGACAGAGAAATAGTGGTGGTCGGAGGGAATAGTCCCATTTCAACCGCTTCGTGGGCTGATGCCGACGTTCGGGCCATTCCCATGAGCAAGAAGGCTCTTTGGAGAAATTGCATCGGGTCAGGACGTTCAGCGATTCCCATTAGGTCATAACAACGGAGCGCAAGTTCTTTTGTGCCGCCGCCAGCAGGCAGTAGGCCCACACCAATTTCAACAAGTCCTGCGTAACTTTCACCCGCAGCAATCCTGTGTGCACAGTGCATAGCCACTTCGCAGCCGCCACCTAAAACAAGTCCGTGCGTGGCCGCAACGACGGGAAACGGTGCAAACTTGATCATCTGTGTCGCACCTTGAAAGGCACGAATAAACTTATCGAGACTAGCCCAATCTTTTTTGGTTATGACCTCAAGAACTTCTTTGAGGTTTGCACCGGCCGAGAAGTTTTCCCCATCATTTCCAATCACCATGGCATCGAAATCCTGAGACACTTTTGGAATCGATTTTAGAATGAAATCAATCATCGAGCTGTCAAGCGCGTTCATGCGACTATGGAACGTAAGGCAAGCCACGCCGTTGCCGATATCTACGAGGGAGGCATTCTTTGAACCAAGCACAATACGCTTGTCGGCTTCCGTTGCGAAACGAGGTAGGCGGAAGTTGTGGGGCTGTGTCGGCATTTTTTGACGTGAAGATTTTAATGAGAAGAACTGATCTGTCGGCCCGCGTAGGGTCCAATCAAGCGTGCCCGGCTCGACATCATAGAATTTGAGGTCTGGTTTGCACCAAGCGGGAAGTTTTGTGTTCTCGGCCTGCATGCGTTTTAGCATTTTATTGTAGCCCAACGCCTGCCACAGCTCAAATGGGCCCATTTCCCAGTTAAAGCCCCATTTAATGCCGTCATCAATTGGTTTTGGTAAGCCGCCTGCAATCTCATCCATTAATAGGGCAGAGTAACTAAACGTGTCCCGAAGAATCTGCCACATGAAGTCAGCGTACTTGTCTTTTTGGTCGAGTACATTAGTCAGTCTCTTGACAAGGTCCTGCTCTTTGTTTGCCGCTTGCAACCAAGGGACATCGGCAACCACTTGCGGGCCGTATTCGGAGGTGGCAGGGCGATAGGAGAGAATTTCGGTTTTTCCGGAAGCGTCTTTACTTTTTTTGTAGCAGCCAACACTGTTGGACTTCTGACCTAGTTTTCCAGAGGTAATTAAACCTGTCATCCATTCTGGCATTTTAAATAGTTCGTGGTAGGGATCATTCGGCACACGATCAAACGTGTTCTTGGCGACATGGGCAAACGTATCGAGACCCACAACGTCCATCGTACGGAAAGTCGCTGACGAGGGTCGACCCATGAGTTTGCCAGTCAAGGCATCGACGGTTTCAATATTAATATCGGATTTGTTCATGGCGCGAATCGTTGCTTGATTAACGAAAACGCCAATTCGATTTGAAATGAAATTCACCGTATCAAAGGCGTGAACAACTCCTTTTCCAAGAGCCTCCTCCGACCATTGACTAAAATCACTGATCAAATCCTTCCTAGTAAGCCCATGTGGAATAATCTCAAGTAACTTCATGTAACGCGGTGGATTGAAGAAATGTGTGCCGAAAAAATTGGTCACAAATTGTTCGGGCATGTTCTTTGCGATGTCTTCGAGATTTATGCCCGACGTGTTGGTGGTGATCGGCGTGCCTGGTTTAGCGTACTCCATCACTCGGGTGAACAGCTGTTGTTTGACATCTAGACGCTCGACAACGGCCTCAACGACCCAGTCGCAGTCGCGGAGAACGGGCATGTCGTCCTCGAAATTTCCAGGAATGATTCCACTCAGTGCACTGGACGAATAAAGTGGAGATGGCTTTAGAGTTTTCAGGTTCTCGATCGCTAATACGGCTCTCGCCGAGCGAAAATTTTTACCTACAACCTTCGCCTCCTTAGGATCTTTCGGCGGCTCCGTATTCGGGAGATCTAGTAAATGAACGCGAATTCCGGCGGCGGATAAAAGTGCGGCAATTTGGGCCCCCATGACGCCCGAGCCAAGAACGGCCGCGCGGCGAATTTTGAGACGATTTGTCATAATATCGTTTCCTTCCTGATTGTATCGAAACAAATGCTTTGAATTAGGTCAGATTTCAGTAGTTACATTGTACGGTTATCTAGATAAGCATAGTAATTGTTTTTTCAATTTAGAGCAAATGTGGTAAAGTAATTTACGAATATAAATGGTTGGAATAATGGTGGCGACGATCCGTGCGCCGGCAGTAGCGATAAAGGACGGAAAAATGAGTGAACTACGAAGTGCACAGTGGGCGATAGATGCAATTGAGAACGGGACTTCGAACGCATCAACGATCTACAAGACGCTCTCAGACCTAGACCCAGTCAGTGTTTGCTTTATTTTTAAATATATTCGCGAGATATATTCTCCTGACAATCCTCAGTCCATGGGTGTTATTGAGCGTATGGTTGAACTGACAAAAAGCTACGACGATTTGGTAAAAATGGCAAAAAAAGGTGAAAAAGATTCAATTTATGAGTGGTTTAACGACACTTATCGCATTAAGGAATTCAAGGGTCGTCCCAACGACCTGCTCGCTTTGATTGTCGAAAAAATGGAGAGTTAACCTCTCCGGCATGTTTTGTGGTATAATTAAACACAGATAGTAATCCTTGAGCAGGGAGGTTCACTGTGGAAATGATTGCAACGACAACGAGGCGAGCAATGAAACCAATTTTTGTGATTTTTGTAATGTTGACATCATTGGCGACCTTATTTTCTTTATCTTCTTGTGAGACTGGCGGAGGCGGAGAAGGAGCCGTCGTAGAAGTTTCTGGAAATGAGGGTGGGTCTAAGGCTCTTAATCCTCAAGAGGGCTACGAACTGCAAAAGGCAGTGAATCGCTGTCATCGTACCGGCGGCACTCGCGTGGTAAAAATCAAAGGCGAGCTAAAGTGCTACTAAGACCGATGAGCGGTTGAAGTTGGTCATAAGGCGGTGAGGGCGGAAAAAACAGTGTAATTGACCCCGTGTTTTCACTTTTTTTAACGGCTCCTCGAGATACCGCCATTTCGAGAAATCCGGCAAGAGCACCCGTGGCGAAATCGGAATCCAAGAGAGGCGCGCTATCTTTTGAACCGGTGGAGGTTAACGTTACCACTAAACCTTGCGGGTCTCCTGGCTCATTGTTTACTGGCGCAAAATGCAGGGTAATTTGGCTAGAATTCCAACGAAGCGCTAATAGCGCTGAGGCATAAACGAGGCAGGCGTTGGCGATAGAGCGATCAAAAGTACAGGTAAAAAACCATATTTCTCCCTGGTCTTCGTCATCTTCCTTAGGTAAAATTAGCAGTTCGACGCCTGTTTGCTTGAAAAATATATTTTCATTGTCCATAAATTCGTGGATTAAATTTCGAATGGATTGATCATCCCATAATAATTCTTGTGCAGCCATGGTGGTCGTATTTAAGACCGCTCGAACCGTCAAGCGGATGAATTCAAGGAATGTGGCTGCTTTAGAAATAGAGCGATCCGCAGGATCTTTTGAGGCAAGTATTTCTAGTAGCCCGCGAAGTTGAGCCACAGGAGTGTTCAAATTATGACTGATCAGGTGGATAAAGTTTTGCTTTATATCAGAGGTGCTTTCCGCTAGATGAGCCTTCGCCTGAAAACTCCATTTGGAGTAGCTGCTGTAGGCCACGGAAATAAAAGTAGCGGCGATAAACACGATCGCACCTGTAACTAGCAGTAAGATGACGGGAAGGTATATTTTAAAGGTTGAAACCAGGAAAAGATTAATCACCATAAAGCCAAATGCAACGGCTAAGAACGGAGCTAGTGCGGCTCCGCCCCAACGAGCGATGGACGAGATCATAAGTAACGTCATTACGGCAATCAACATAAGACACACCCACTCTGGGACCACCGCAATTGTATTATCTACAATAAACATGGTCGCCATTTCAGCCCAAAACACGTGCCACGGAATGCCATCTTTCATCAGTGTTCTGTGCGACGTCGCCGAAGCCGTGTACGTGCGCTGAATGGCATCCTTATTGTCGCGAAAGTGCAGGCTCTGCAGGGCATCATTGCCGATAAAGACTATGGAGCCAGCAGGAATTCCTGCCATGACTGGTGGTCGAAAGTCTAAAAACGAGTGACTGACAATCGCAGAGCTTGGAGGCAAATTCAATAAAACACTTGGCTGCAACGTTGGTAAATTTAAGGAGACATGTCCAGTTTTTGAGTCGGAAAAATAGCGATTTATGATTTGTTGTGGCATCCAAGTCCAGCTTGGGGCAACAGCGCAAATTAAATTTATATCGTAACCGCAGTCTCTAGCTTCTACAATATTATAAGTTTGCAAGAACTCTGTGGGAATCGTTCCAACGGCAAAAAGGTTGACGGCCAGTGTGACTTTATTGTGGAGGTTCAATCTATTGATGACAGAGGTCAAAGGTTTTAAGTAATCCTCTGTCATCGGGTGTGCATAAGTCAGCCAACTGATAACCACCCACTCAGGGTTGCTTGCAGCGACTTGCTCCAAAACCTTTGCGTATTCCCGAATGTGAGCGTCGCGAATTTGTGAATTAGGTGCGGCCTCTATAGCGTCAAGGTCACTGTCGCGGACTGAAATAGTTACGACTTTTTCACGGGCATTTAATGGCTTTTTTAAGTCGTCTGCCGAATCATTTATCCGGGCATTCGTGCCGATTCCTGACATGTCTTGAGCAAAGGCTAGAGACCAGCGAATGATTGTGGACTCGCCTTGAGATACGAGATTTTCTCGTTTGCCGCCAAATAACATAATTTGAAGAAATATCGCAATCAATATGGCACCGAGCAAGATGGGAGACAGTAAGCGTAGCCAGTTTGGTGTGCGACGAGAGATGGATGCATTAACGGCAATGACGCGAACTAATAGACTCATGGCAGCACCACCTTGAACTCACTGCCAAGATCCACTTCACTGACAACTTCGACTCGCCCACCGAGACTCTCGGCAAAAAATCGGCACAAATAAAGGCCGAGACCCGTGCCCTTGGTCTTGTACATGCGGTCGTCTCGAATTCGGTAGAAGCGTTCGAAAATTCTATCGTGCAGGTGTGCCGGAATACCCATTCCGTGATCGATCACGGAGATGCAAATCTCACGGGTCGCGATTTTCCTGATCTTGACTAAGATTTTTGTTTGGTCGGGGCCGTATTTAAACGCATTACTCACGAAATTAAATACGATGGCATCAAGTAACTGTGGATTTGATTTAATGGTGTGCGCATCGTCCGAGATGTCTAGGACAAATTCCACGCCCCGAGCTTTCGATTTTACGTCAAATCGTCTAAAAATGGTTTCGACGAAATCTTCGAGGTCAATGTCTTGTTTGATAATCCGTCGTTTCGAAATAGATTCCATGTCTGGAATTTGTCGAATCGTCTCGAGATATTCGCGAAAGTCTTCACTTGCGGCGTAGGCATGCTGATATATTTTTTTTGTATCGGGGTCCTCAGATTTTGAACCGGAGCTTTCCTTAATCAACGCAACAGTGGTTTCGGTCATTTGCTTTAGCCATGCGGCAAAGCCATGAAGAAATTGTGACTGTGTGGCCGCTATTTCTGATTTTGCACTGGAGCTAGCCTCTTTGTCGGCCATGAGCATGAGTTCAATTTTCAAACGGCGAGTGGCTGCAAAAACCGACACGAGGGCCGTTGCTAAAAATGTATCGGCTAAGGGAATCGATAGATTTAGCCATCGGTATAGAAAACTATGGATCGTCAGTAGAAAAATCCAGACCACGATCGTTGTTATTGAGCCGGTTAAGCTTCCAAGTACCCACGGAACTCCGCAAATGCCTGCGACAGTTAAGGTTTGCGCAATGGTGACGAGGACGGGGGCGGTGACAATGGTCTCATTTAACATAAGATTTTCAATGGCATTTGCAATGAGCCAGGTCGTTCCGATACTTTTTGATTTTGTTTCGGATTGCCCAGTTAACGGCGTGTTGGTTACCATAAATTCAGTGGTTTGAAACCCCACAGAGCGGTTCACAACGTATCCGACGACAACAACTTTTCCCTTTAACTGCGGCATAATGACATCAGGGTTGAGGATTAGTTCCTTTATTGAGAGGCTTGGAAAATGAGCGGTAGGATAGTGCTTTAAGAAGTAGAATCCTTGCTGTGCCCCGAAAGTATGATGGCTTAAACCTGCCATTTTCACGGGCAGGGTTTCCGTTTCGGTTAAGCCGCGGAAGCTGGTGTAGGGGAGTGCCCTGACGATACTTGTCGCTCGAGGGCGAAACGTTTCGAAGCCGGCAACTTGATCGGACATTTCTTGAAGTTCTGGAGGTAATTTCCCAAGGTTGGGCTTGAGTTGATTGTATCCAGTCGTTCCAATGACCATTCTTGGGTCGTACCTGACGAGGTCACGAAATTCCATCATATCTAAGTCGGCTGCAGGAAAGGCATCTTCTGGCATTAGAATGGCGATAGCAGACGCATCGGTGTTGGCCAGTATACTCGCGGCCTTGGTTAGTGACCTCAGGCTCAGATACGCTCGGTTTTTGCTGTCAATGCGTAGGCGTAAGGGGTCAGATTCAAGAGTTTCAATGCTTGAGTCGTCGATCGTGATGACCACAATATCTTTGGAAAGGCCACTCGCCGGCATCCATTTAATGCGAGAGTCATAGAAATAATTTTCTAATGTGCTGCGGAAATCACTCGTATAAAAAATAAAGACGAGGGTCGCAAAAACGAGCCCCAAAAATAGTGTGGTGCGATCGGGTAAATATTTATTGGAAAGCCAAACAGGTCGTTCATCATAATTAAATTTGCGGTTGTGAGGCGATGTCGAGTCCAAATCTGAGGGCAAAAAACTTGGCGAGACTGAGGACGAATCAGCTGTTGGTGGGGGCGGTGAAGAGGGGTCGAATTCAGGAGTTGTTCCCATTTGCGGGTCTCCAGTCATGTCCCATGATGGACAGGCTGGTCTGTCCACGGAAGCTATTTCTCGACAGACTCACAACAAATGAGTGCTCCTCGTTTGGAATTATGGCTTCGATGACTTCGTTGAAGAATAGAATTTTTTGCTCACGATTTTCAGACACGGCAATGACGCAGGTGTGCTTTGGTTTGCCGGAAATTTTGTCGAGAAAATATTGCACTCGTTTAACGGGAAGAGATACTTTAAATTTTGGTTCCTCAAAGCCGTGGCCAAAAGGTTTCATGCCATCGAGGGTGTTCATGACGGTGAGTGAAATCAAATTGTGAGGTAGCTCACAATCAAAATGAATTTTACTCTCCCAGACCTCTAAGTTTTTGGCCCGAATTTTTTCAGCATAGGCGGTAAGGCGCTCACGAAGTGTGGCCTCATTTTCTTCGAGGAATGTAAAGCCGCCGGCAGCGGGATGGCCTCCAAATTTCAGAAAAAGGTCCTTGCAAGCGATCATGGCTTCGGTCACGTCAAAGCCCTTAATACTGCGAGCCGAGCCTTTGCAAAGGCCATCTTTTCTTTGGAATAACCATACGGGACACCAATTCTCTTCTGCGATTTTGCTGGCTGCAATTCCCACGACCCCGGGATGCCAATCGCCACCAAGGAATAGAATCGATGGATTTGAATATTGTTTTGCAAGGGTCCTTGCTCCGTCAACGATGCCGGCTTGAATTTGACGTCGTCGTTCATTGGCGGTGCCCATAAAGGCGATGAGTGAATCAGGATTTTCTTCGACAAAGGCTTTAATAACAATGTCGGCATGCTCCAGCCGGCCAACGGCGTTGATGCGGGGCCCGAGTTTAAAGCCAACGTCCTTCTCATCGGTTTCATCAATGCTTGCGGCGGCGCGAAGTTTGACTAGGATCGGTCGCTTGCTTCGCATCAGTGCATCTACGCCATATTTTGCAAGCTTATGATTAACCCCGTTGAGCGGCACCACATCACAGATGGTAGCCATTCCCGTCAGTGCTAAAATATCAGTCCAAACGGATTCGTTGACTTTTACGTTGGGCAAGTGGGTTATTAATTTTCGCAGCAAAACAAACGTGATGCCACAGCCACAGAGCTCTTGGTAAATAGAGTCAGGATGGGTTTTGGGATTTAGTATCAGGCAATCGGGCATTTTTTCTGCTTGGATTTTATGATGATCCGTGCAAATAAATGTGACCCCACGCTCGCGACACCAGATGGCCTCGGCATTCGCCGTAATGCCCGTATCCATGGTGATGATCATGCCTGCTCGTTCACTCTCCACGAGATGCCGGATCGCGTCAAGATTGACACCGTAGCCCTCTTTGAAGCGGCACGGAATATAATGCACGTAGTTCGTGAAACCAATGGCCTGAAAAAACCAAATCCACGCTACACAAGACATTGTTCCATCGACGTCGTAATCGGCATATAAGGCGATTCTCTTATTGGCTCCAATGGCATCGGCTACGGCTTCTAGAACAGCTTCTAGTCCGTGATCTCCGTATTCGAGTTTTTCCAAGGGAATAAAACCCCGAATCTGCCGCACAATGGTGCAAACGTCATCAAAAGATGAAGGTGTCTGAGTTGACTGGGGAATCCAGTGTTTGAATCGACTCGAATTGATCATAGGATTGTTATAAAACGAATAGGTCAGCCTGTAAACTTCTTTACTCGGACCCCAATTTATTCTTATATTGATTCGGCATTTAATCTGAAAATTTTAGGAGTCAAATCATGGGTGCACAGTGGAAACATTCTGGAAAAATGGACGCAGCCAATCGTAAAGGTAAAATTATAGGCAAATTGGCCAAAGAAATCATGGTTGCCGCTAAAATGGGCGGCCCAGACCCCAGCTCTAACTCCAGACTGCGGGCTGCGCTCGAAGACGCACGTCGGAATTCCGTTACTAAAGATGCCATCGAACGAGCCGTTAAACGCGGATCTGGGCAAACCGACGAAACAATCTCGTATGCGACCTTAACTTATGAGGGATTTGCTCCCCACCAAGTGCCATTAATTGTGGAGTGCTTAACTGAAAATAATAATCGTACGGCCGGCGAAATTCGTGTGCTATTTCGCAAGGGTCAATTGGGTGCAAGTGGTTCAGTGCAATGGATGTTTGACCGTTTAGGACTCATTGAAGCGACGATGGCTAAAGAGGGTGTCGATGTCGAAGAAGCAGCGATCGACTGCGGTGCGCAAAACGTAGAAATCATGGACGCAGACGACACGCCTCGCGGTTCCACGGGCGCAACATTTTACACGGAGATTGCGGATCTTGATTCTGTAAATAAAGCCCTGACAGAAAAGGGCTGGCAGGTTTCCAAAACTGAACTGGGTTACGTCCCGAAAAGTATGGTTGACCTTGCCGCTGAAGCTCGCAAGGAAGTAGAACAGTTCCTCGGTGATATAAACGACAATGATGACGTGCACCGAGTTTATGTTGGTATTCGATAGTCGCTGGCGCGAAAGCGCCGTCGACTAGTTACAAAAAAAGCAAAATTAAAACAGTCCGATGTCAATTTACGATTTAATTGGGTGTGAACTTCATTTTTCCATAGGGCGTCCCTCCTGAACGGTACTCAACAATATCACCTTTTTTAATCGCCAACTTGTAGCCAAATGATGCGCCCGGTGGGCAGTACTGGCCGTTCTCTTTGGGTACCACTGCTACGACTTGGTTCGTTCGGCTGCATAACAGCGTCTGGTTATCCTTTATTTTATTATCACAGCATGGATATTTTCCCTTGCACCAGGCCTCTACTCCTTCATCGTCGCAAGCGGCTAAGACTTGAACCCCGCCCTCAATTTTATGAAGTAGCACGAGCGTATTGTCTCCATAGGTGGATATTTGGAGCTTTCCATCACACTTCGCCTCAAAAGACATCGTCCCGCCCGATGACGGGTAGTCTGTGGTCGGACATAAACTAGGCGAAACAGTGATGGTGATCTGTTTCATAACTGTCGCCGAACCATTGCACGTGAGCACATAAGTTTTAGTCGCAATCAGGTTTCCCGTCGATAAACCTGCATGATTCAACTGGCTACACGCTGCAGGTGGCGATCCTGTGTTACAAGGCGGACCGCCGGTGAGCTTGCAGGTCGTCGCATTAGTTGACGTCCAAGAGACAGAAGGCGCAGTATTATAAGGAATCGTGATATTCACGTTGGAGCCGTTGGCAAATAGGTTGGCGACGGGAGCAGGTGTCTTACACGCCAATGGAGCTGGAAACAAGGATTTCCACGTTGCCAAAGCCTGTGTCATTGGATCCTTTGCTGTAGTTCCGGCTGAGTTGGTCCGAAGGTATTCAGCAGTAATGCCGTAAAAACCTCCGAGGTTTTTACACTGACTTCTAATTTTATAGTCACCTATTTTTGCAGACTCATCCGCCAAGACGATGTTGACATTATTTCCGTCTTTCAGGTTCACATATTGACTGCCGTCGCATTGGTTGGCAGCGATAATGGGTGTTAACGTGTTTTCACAATTCAAACGGCCTCGCAAATAGGCACGCACATCCAAAACTTGTTCTTGGATTTTGACATGCTTACTTGTAGTAATGTATAGGCGCATCCCCTCGGCCGCACCAACGACAAGCACACCCAACAAGGCAAATCCGACCAAAATCTCCACCACTGAAAATCCGCGGCTACCCTTCAAATGTCTCAACATCGGACCCCCACCCACAGGATTTCTTAACAGACGATAGGATGAAACATGCATTTTTTTACCGCATTTTCAAGGACACTGTATTTTAAGGTGTGAAAGCGACTTCCATTGAACATGTCAGGAGATTTAATCTTAAGTGAGCCTTGTAGGCCTTGTCAATCCATAATTTTTCGCATGTGAAATCCCTCCGCAGGCGTAACCATGCCTCTTGGAAACCTTTTCGACCATTTTTAATTGGCGCATAACATGAGTGCTTCGATATCTATTATTTTGTAAAAATAATTCGATTTTTGGAGCTCTCGACTTGGTAGGCTGTTCGTTACAAGAACTGTGACAATTGTTTTTTTTGTAATCGATCTTAGTATCTCGACTTTTTTCTCGGTTTCTTTTGCCACGCTAAGCCCAATGGGGCTCATAGAGTATTTCATTTCACAAACTACGATGGTTTGATCGCCACGGTCGAACAGGAGGTCTATTTGCATGGCTGGTTGATCGATGGTTTTGGCTTTGAAGTATGGTCCACACCTGTAGTTAATTCCTGAAAAACCAAGTGCGGCTGCAATCAGGTGCGGATGGCGAACGCAAAAATTTTCAAAGGCCCATCCTAGCCACGAGAGGTATTTGGGCGTGGCTTGTATATAGGAAAAGAGATCTCCAGAGCTATGGCCGTTAGTGTTTGCGTTTATTTGCTTTAAGTTTCCTTTGATAAAGGAAAAATAGAAGTTTATGTAGGGGTCGGTAAGATGGTATTTGCGAAGACGTGCATTTTCTGGTTTATCGAAGGGGGTGTAAGCACTGATGAATCCTGCTGATTCGAGGTCATCAAGCATCAGTGATAGAGTGCCGCCAACACTTATTCCGAGGTCTTCGGAGGTCTTTTTTCTGGAAACACCATGCATGTGTTTGCCAAGGTATTCAATTAGCCGGCGGTAGTTCTGGGATTTTCCAAAGTGACTTAGGAATATTCGCTGGTATTCGTCCACAAGGTAGCCGTTTGGTTTGAACCCGAGGTGGTTGATTGCATCAGATAAAGATAGGTATTCTTGAGCTTGCCTGAGATAGAGGGGGATTCCGCCAAAATGCATCATGTTTAAGAGAGTCTCTTGGGAGCTTCTTTTGGGCAAAAGTTCCCGAACATCCTTTGGCTGAAGATCCTTTAAGTGGATGATGGTTTGAATTCGACCATAGAACGCTTTGGATTTGATGACGTCTCGGACCATGAATGATGCAATAGAGCCGCAAAGAATCAGCCCTTGAACTTTGCTTTTGCTCCAGTATTGATCCCAAATCATTTTGAGGTCTGAAACCAAAGTGTGCCGATAGTTGGCCATCCACTGAAACTCGTCAAAGACGATGAAATATTTCTCCTTTTTTAAAATGGGCGTTAATAGGCTTAAACATTCTCGCCAGGACGAGGGTGTCTTTGAAGGGGGAGACCAGCTGATCTGTTGTCTTAATTGAAACAAAAAATTATCAATTTGCGCGCTCTGACTTTGTTCTTCAAGGCCTTCGAAAAAAAGGATCTTGCCTGTATTTTGCAACGCTTCACGGATTAGCGCACTTTTTCCAATGCGTCGTCGACCATAGAGGACCGCAACCTGAGCCAGCGGGTTCGAGGTCATTGCTTGGAGAGTTTTCATTTCGTTTTTGCGGCCTACGAACATACATTGCGCCTCATGCAAGAAATCCAGCCTATAACTCGTCTAAAATCAATTATAGGCTGATATTTAAATAAAATCAAGCCTATAACATATTGATATACGGTTATAGGCTGAAAATAAAAAAGCCTTAAATAGTGCTTTATTTTTTGACAACCGTCACGCATTGATCAGAACACGAATTTTCTCCCATACTATGACCGCCAATCATAACGGAAATTAAATTGCACCAGTGTTTAATTGAAATGAATGAGAATGCTTTGGGATTCGTTGAGCACCTTGGATGCTACGTTCAAAGTGTCATCAACTCCTCTATCAGCGCCCGGGATTTTCATCACTAACTCTGCTGATCCTGGGGAGTATGTAAACCTCTGGCTAATTACATCGTGGTTTGCGCGCTGGCGCGGTTCTTTGTGACCCGGAAAAGCTATTTGAATCTTGCTTGCATGACGTTACTGATAAAAAACAGATTATCATCGTAGAAGTAATTTCTAGCGGAAGCATTCTAATTTTTGAACGTCTGATCATTAATTTGCTCCCTTCGCCTTCGGATCAGGACACACGTCGCTGGCGCTTTCGCGCCATTGACTCGCTATTCAGGACTATTTTTTGAGAATCGTCACGCATTGATCAGAACACGAATTGTCTCCGTTACTGTGACCGCCAATCATAACGGAACCTTCAGGGCAAGCACAGCAGTCGTTTAAATGATACGTGGCGGCAATAGGACCTAATTTTCCCGATGAATTGGCCTTCCCGTAAGTGGCTGTGCCTGCGGGCTGAAATTTTAAGGAAGCAGTAATTTTAGTACAAAATGGCGAGGTCATGGCCGAAATCCCTGTGGCAACTTCATCGGCAAGACACACTCCCGCCCTTATTTGGTTAACTTCAGCAGGGACCACCGACAAAACGTTTTTTCCTATGGGGCAACAAGATCGCCCACCAGATTTGCCATCGTTGATTATAACCATTACCTGATTGGCCTCACAGGCCCCCCTCCTTTATATCCTGCTGAAGGAAGAGCTGCACACTGCGTGTTGCTACTACACGCAGAAGCAACTGGCCGATCACATTGGCGTGGATATTAAGGTGAAGTATTTGCATTAGGGGACCAAATTTATCGCGCCGACCATGGATCCGGCATTATTATTCCACTGTCCGGTGTCCCACACGGCCATATATAATTGAGCCGACTCTGGAGGAACCACGATTACTTGAGCTTCTCCCGCATCCGTTTTCCCATCGCCAACAAAGAATATCTGACCCAATTTTGGTTCAAGTGATTTGTAATTTCGAGCTTGTGCAGTCGAAAAGTCCAGTGCAACGGGCGGTGATTGCGTCGATGGGTCATCCTTACCAATGAAAACAGCGACCACGCTGATGAACGGTGCGACGAGATCAGATTTTCCAAGTTGCGCACCCAACGCATGACCAGTAATAGTACCATTCCCCTCCGGCGTTAGTGCCCCTGCAGTGCCAGCCCCATGAGAAAGCGAGCCTGTCGTTGCAAATGTCAATTTGGAGGCAGCTTTAAGACATAGGTCATTTAGCGGCACAATTTGGACCGGGGCCGTAGTGGAGGCTGGATCGGTATTATTTCCTGAGTGGAAACTATAGGTTAATTTCGCTGACGAGGGCGACCCAGCAAAATAGGGATTGGCGGAACCAGGAATTTGATAATCTGCAGAGCATTTTTGAGCCTTGACCACACCATCTTCGGCATTTACGGGTGTTTGCGAATTTTCAATGGTTGCATTGCTTTCTGTACGTGGTGGCTTTCCCGAAGCTGGATTCTTATTAGCGGTTGAGCCTTTGAATTTTTGCTCACTACATGCAATCGTAGTTGCTGTGACGAGAAGCGCGTAGAAAATTTTCATACCTATCTCCCATTTGATGTTCAGTTACCCTTATCGGTCATATTCATTATTTGTTTAATGTTTTCTTTAATAGTTTGAAATCATTGGCGATTTTAATGCTCATTTCGAGTGGCGTCAGTATAAGGGTGAAGTAGCAACACACTTTATACATTTTCACCGACATTTAGTGACGGAAACTCTATCCCAGGTTGTAAATGTAAACGGCACCACAGCATCTAGGTGGGGTTCGTTTTTTGTTTGACGAAAGTCTTTGCTAGAAAACTGAGGATAATGTGTGTCTCCGTCAACGGTTTGATGCACTAATGTCAAGTAGAGGCGGTCGGCGATGGATAGACTTTCTTTGTAGATTTCGCCGCCGCCAACGATAAAACATTCGTTTCCCCACGTCTCACGATTCTTTTCACACAGGGCGACCGCTGCGGCAATCGAGCCGGTGACGAAAGCGCCTTCAGGTGCTTTAAAAGCTTTATTTTTGGTAACAAGAATCGTGATGCGTCCAGGGAGTAATTTGCCAATAGAATCCCAGGTCTTGCGTCCCATGATCATGGCGTGTCCCATGGTGGTTGCTTTGAAATATTTGAAGTCGTCGGGAATATGCCACGGCATGCCGCCGGCACGTCCGATCACACGATTTTCGGCCATGGCAGCGATATGGGCGACAATCAATTTTGAATCGTTGGTGGATGCAGGGACAAGGCTCATTGGTCTCTTCAAATGGCCACAGGGGCCTTAATAGCAGGGTGAGGATCATAACCCAGTAATTCAAAGTCTGAGTATTTAAACGCAAACAGATCTTTAATCTCAGGATTTAGCTTCATGGTGGGTAGAGGGCGAGTATCCCGTTTTAGCAGGGTCATCGTCTGATCCATGTGATTGGAGTAGAGGTGTGCATCGCCAAGTGTATGGACAAAATCCCCACATTGTAGTCCCGTCACCTGCGCCATCATCATGGTGAGTAGGGCATAACTGGCGATATTGAAGGGCACACCAAGGAATACGTCAGCGCTCCTTTGGTAGAGTTGGCAGGAAAGTTTTCCTTGGGCCACATAAAATTGAAAAAAAGCGTGGCATGGTGGAAGAGCCATACTCTCAATTTCGCCTGGATTGTACGCCACGACAATGTGACGACGAGAATCTGGATTAGTTTTTATTTGCTCTACGACGTTTGAGATTTGGTCCAAAATGGTGCCATCTGGCCGCTGCCAAGACCGCCACTGGGCTCCATAAACTCGGCCTAAGTTGCCGTCGTCGTCCGCCCATTCGTCCCAAATGGATACACCATGATCATTTAAATATTTGGTATTGGTGTCTCCCGCTAAAAACCATAGGAGTTCATGGATAATGGATTTTAGGTGGCATTTTTTTGTTGTGATTAAAGGGAAGCCTGCCGCTAAATCAAAACGCATTTGGTGGCCAAAAACGCTTTTGGTGCCAGTTCCCGTGCGGTCAGATTTTTGGACGCCTTCTTCCAGTATGCGGCTTAACAAATTATGAAATTGACGCATGTGTTTCTCCGAAGCTAGGTGTGGGCGAGTGCAAAATCTATATCAAATTCTTTTAGGTGCGTAGTAGTGACTGATTCTAGCCGCTAAAATTCCACGGTGGCCAGTGATTTTTTAGAGCTTTTCACTCCTTTTATTTAGGGATGTCTAAAAATTAGACAAACCGGTGGTGATTATACTCGCCCATTAATGGTACTTGTGAAATTATTTCGAGTAATTGACTAATGAGGATCTCATCAGCGGACCTTCGGGGCATGAAATTGGTGAGTCGATAATTTTTTATCATGACAGCTCTGGAGTGGGAGATGACTATGGCAGATGATCTAGCAATTACAAGTGTTCTAAAAGAGTCTCGCTCGTTTGCGCCACCGAAGGCATTCGCCAAAGCGGCCCATGTTGGGAGTTTGGCCGCCTACGAAAAGCTGTGGAAGGCCTCGGTCAAATCACCTGAAACTTTTTGGGCAAAGCAGGCCAAGGAGCACTTGCAATGGATCAAGCCGTTCAAAAAAACACTTGAATGGAAACGACCGTTTGCTAAATGGTTTATTGGTGGAAAAATTAATGTTTCGGCCAACTGCCTTGATCGCCACTGCGTAACGGCCACTCGCAATAAAGCCGCCATTATTTGGGAAGGCGAGCCTGGGGACACGAGAGTCTTGACCTACCAAGATCTTCTTCGCGAAGTTTCCAAATGCGCTAATGCCCTAAGGAGTCTTGGCGTTAAGCCTGGAGACCGCATTTCTATTTACATGCCGATGATTCCCGAGGCGATTATTGCCATGCTGGCATGCACCCGTATCGGCGCCATGCACACGGTGGTGTTCGGCGGATTTTCAAGTGACGCACTCGCCGATCGCAATAATGATTGCGGTGCGAAGGTGATGATCACCGCAGATGGCGGCTGGCGCAAAGGGGCCGTCGTCCCACTTAAAGTTAACGTGGATTTGGCCCTTGAAAAATCACCGACTGTGAAATCCGTACTTGTGGTCAAAAGGGTGGGTGAGGCTGGTGGCAAAATTACGATGAAGGCCGGCCGTGATTTTTGGTGGCATGACGCTGTAGACTCCATGGCGAATACCTGTGAGCCCTATGCAGCCGATAGCGAGCATCCATTATTTCTACTCTACACGTCTGGAAGTACGGGTAAACCTAAGGGGATCGTTCACACAACGGCTGGATATTTATTGGGAGCGACGATCTCTTCAAAGCTCGTTTTTGATTTGAAAGCAGACGACGTGTTTTGGTGCACCGCAGATGTTGGTTGGGTGACAGGGCATAGTTATGTGGCCTACGGCCCATTGTCTAATGGCGCGACGATTCTGATGTACGAAGGGGCTCCGAATTTTCCGGATTGGGGGCGTTTATGGAGCCTCATCGAAAAGTACCGCGTTAGTATATTATATACGGCTCCTACGGCCATTCGTTCCTGCATTCGTGCGGGCGACCAGTGGCCAAATAAATACGATCTGACCAGTTTGAAGTTACTGGGATCTGTAGGTGAGCCTATTAATCCAGCGGCGTGGATGTGGTACCGAAAAGTGATCGGAGGCAACCGCTGTCCCGTTGTCGATACGTGGTGGCAAACAGAAACGGGAAGCATCATGATTTCTCCGCTACCCGGCGCAGTCTCACAGGTTCCGGGCTCCGCCACAAAACCATTTCTTGGTGTTGATGCTGAGATTGTCGATAAAAATGGTAAGCCAGTAGGAAAGAATTCCGGCGGATTTTTGGTCATCAAAAAACCGTGGCCGAGCATGCTTCGTGGAATTTGGGGTGATGAGGCTCGTTACAAAGAACAATACTGGTCACAAATTCCTGGGGTCTATTTTACCGGTGACGGAGCTCGCCGCGATAAAGCTGGGAATTATTGGATCATGGGTCGAATCGACGACGTCCTAAATGTTTCTGGGCACCGGCTCAGTACTATGGAAATCGAAAGTTCATTGGTTAGTCACGAGTGTGTGGCGGAGGCGGCTGTGGTTGGCCGTCCAGATGAGGTCAAAGGCGAAGGCATTGTTTGTTTTGTCTCTCTCCAAGGCGGCCTTGCGCCCTCCGACAAAATTCGCGATCAACTCAAAGCCCATGTGGCCAAGACGATCGGTGCGCTGGCTAGGCCCGACGAGATTCGTTTTGCAGAGGCACTCCCCAAAACTCGTTCCGGAAAAATAATGCGGCGTCTGCTCCGAGACATTGCGGCGGGAAGGCAATCGACTCAAGATACGTCGACCCTAGAGGACCTAGCAGTCCTAGCCAATCTTCGGCAAGAAGAAGATTAATACGGCCACTATTTATTCAGTTTTAAAAATCTTATGGTCGTATCTTAAATGTTGGGATGGTGCGGCCCAACCACGTCGCAAGGGCCGTTTGCACCATCGCAGAGTCGCGGATGGCGACGACTGGATCAACGGTTGAAGTTGGCCCAAGAAATTCAAGTCCCCGTTCGAGACCAGTTAGTAGATATTCATTCACGAGAATTCTATAGTGATGCTCGTTAACAATCGGTGCGCCTGACATGAACCAAGAATTGGAGGCCTGGTCTCGAGTGACTTTAACCGTTTGGAGATAGCCGCCAGTGCCCGCGTTGAGGACTCCTTGATCAAGCATCCGGGTCACCACGCGGCCGAGCATATCGGCCAGTATCAGTTTTCCACCAAATGGAAAAATTCTCAGAACGTCGTATTGAGTTACTGGCCCTGGGAGAATTCGATCATCAATGCGAATACTTCCCGCCCCATAAACGACCGCATCGGCAGTCGGCTCAGCGGCAAAAAAGCTTTCCCCGACCAGATTGGTTAACGTCGTTGGTTGGCTTCTAACGGTAGCCTCAAAGCCCTCAAGGGTCTCATTAGTCACCCCTAGAATTCGTTCAGGATCTGTGCCTGAAGCCCTGAGAGCTGTAAAAACGCTGTCAGTCCACTGTTGGGCCACAGCTTTGACCGAGTCGTCAAGGGGGACAGACGCATCCATATCTACCAAGGTGCTGTCGATTAAAAACTTTTTTGTGGAGATGTCATAAGTCATACGGTGTACATATGCGGTGCGAGCGTTGGCATCGGCTTTGAATATAGGAGTATGATCGTCGCCGGATTCCTCGGCGGTATGCACGTGCTCGTGGCCCCCCAGCACGACGTCGATGGCGGGAACTTGAGCTGCTAGGGCTTTGTCTTCTGAAATCGATAAATGGGTCATTGCGATAATCACATTGGATTGTGGAGTCAGCGCCGAGACTTCATGGCGAGCTGTTTCTATGGTGGGGAGAAATTGAACATATGATTTTTCAGTCGTGTTGATGCAAATACCAAAGAGGCCAACTTTAACCTCAGCACCGGCCGAGTTGTGAAACGGGACGACAACATCACTCACCGATCGCGCAATCATGGTGTTTGTTGATGTTCGAACATTGCTACCAATCCATTTAAAGTGGGATTCATTCATGCGGGCTAAAAGACGGGCTTCGGTCAAATCAAATTCATGGTTGCCGAAGCTTACGTAGTCAATTCCGACAGCATTGAGGGTCGCAACCATCTGTTTGCCGGCCAGGGGTTCACCGTCAACCGCCGTTGCACCCATGGCGGAGGGAGACAAAAAATCACCAGGCAATACGGTTATAAGATTTGGATTTTCTGCCAGCAATGTTTTTTTGAGGGTTGCAACCCGAGCCAACCCGCCTTGGGAACCGCTCACGACGGGATTTATTTCGTAGACATCATTGATTTGTAAAACAGTAAATGAGACCACGTTCGGGTCAGTGCTGATGGCAGTGGACTTAGAGGCGTCGCTCGTCCTAGTTTTGCATGCAGAAACGGAAACAAAGGTTGTACACAAAAGTACAAAAAACAATCTATGTTGCATTTGTAATTCCTCCACTAGGACTGAATAGGTCTCGCTCATTTATTCTATCACACAAGAGGTTCCGATCCAATTAGGGTTCATTTTGATTGAGAATATTGATGTTAATTTTGCTTTTACCAAGTTTACGATCCAACAAGGAAAATAGGTGGACCTGTGATTCTCTAGTATCATTGTAGAGGGCTTCACCGTTTCCTTGCTCCCACTTTATTAAGGTCTCAGGATGCACCATTTTACCATTCCAAATAGCTTTCGATTTCGATTCGGCGTTTTGTTGCGAGTACTGGTCATCGCCGCCTCAAGTCTGGTACTTACTCCTTCGTCAAGCCTTGCGCTCGATATTTCTACTGGTGCAGGAATTCTCGATGAGGGAGACGACCATAGTCGTACCGCAGCCATTTTACGCATAGGAACTGACAGCAATTGGACTATGCAAAATTATTTATGGGGTCGCTCTTATGGGCCTGTGACTGAAACCAGCGGAATTGTATCCGTTGGAAAGAAGGGTTCTATTTTTGGATCAAAATCTTTGGTAGCCACTGTTGGATTTAGTCTAATGGCCGAAAATTCTACCATTAGCTACAAAGGCTATCCTGAAGAAAATGCGTCCTATACCAGTACAAACGCAGGTCTATTGTTGGGGCTAAACTATGAAATTTTTTCTAGTAAATTGGTAAATGTGTCATTTTCATGGGATTCACATCTTTTTGCAGCAAGTGAAGCCATAATTCTTCTCGTAACTGGGCGCAAGCAAATCGTAGGCTTAACGGCTGGCGTGGCATTTTAGGGAGCTCAAACGTGATGTGTTCTTTAACCCCAACGAAAAAAATTTGCAAAAGCCTGCTAGTGCTTGCGATGGCCGTTTGCCCCGTTGAAGCCACTGCGGGAATGTTAATGCTGCGTTTTGGCCCCCCATCCGTAGGATCTGGAGGATCCAATCCCCTGGGCATCCCCCCAAGCGCGGTGGATGTTGAGTTTGCGTGGGTGACCACGTCGAACTGGGAAACCTCTTTATCAGCGGTCCCAGGTCTCCTCGTGGGCAAACGTTTCGACATTGATAATTTTTATGTTGGCCTTGGTGGAGGAATTCTCATAAGCAGCAACGGCGTTGGTGTAGGACCGTATTCATCGTTTGGATGGGAGTCAGAGGGAACGTTTCGTTATAGTATTGAGTATAAGCAGGGCCTTGGATTTAGTAGTGCTGGGCTCGTAAGTCCTTCGGCTTTACGCGTAGGAATTGGATATGTATTTTAGCGTCAGGGAACACTAGGAGAAGCCAAGACATGAAAGTTTTAGCAGCAAGCCTATTCATAACGCCGTTTCTAACGAGCTTTGTCTTATTAGGCAAGGTGCCCGCCTCGCTTGTGGTTACGCCAGAGCTTCCGACATCCACATTTCATTGGTCAAGCGCCGGTAAAAACCCGACTCTGACTGAAAAAGAAAAGTACAAGGGGGGAATATACGCCGGCTATTCGGACGCTGAACTTACGCCGCTACTTTTACAAGAAGCCATGGACCAGTGGAATAATGTGCGCGGCTCATTTTTAAAGTTTGAACTAAAAACAGAGACTACTGAAATTGGCTTAAACAAATCCGACAACACAAATAACATCATCGTTGAAAAAGTCCCAAGTGCTTCGACGGCTGCCTATGCCTCGCCAGAAAAAGGCGATTCTTCGGCTAATATCACCGATTGTGATGTCGTCATTAATGATACCAAAGTTACCGTCAAAAGTTTTTTAGAAACCGTGACTCATGAATTGGGGCACTGTGTCGGTTTGGGTCACCCGCATACGAATTACGGTGCGATCATGAGCTATTCTCGAGGCGGGTCAAGCTACCGCTTATCTGCAGATGATAAAGCCGGCGTGATTTACCTTTATCCAGACCCAAACTATGTCTCAGAGCCCCCAACGGAACTTATCGGCTGCGGTGTTATTCACGGAGCGAAACAGTTTGAATCAGCAGGCTTGTGGCTTTATGCTGCGTTGTGCCTGCCTGTATTTTTTGGCTTATACCGTCGAAAGTCTCGGTGAGGGCACGTCAACGATCGTCTCGTGTACGGCCGCTTTATTATGCTGCCATCTTAAAACATATAAGTAGACCTTAAAATTTTCCGTTGGCTTTACTTGTATAACTGAAAGCAAAACATCCCAGTACATGTAAAATTTTATCCCAAAAAATTCGCTTACAAGTGGATTTACGCCCAATAGGGGAGGTAATAAATGAATTTCCTGGAAGCGTTTTCTTCACCTACTTTAATGCGGTTCGACTCAATTGCATCTTTAAGAAGCCGGAATACCTTCGTCATCTTTGACTCGTCAAATTTAAAGCGCTCACGAACCGTTGTGTTGGTCGTTTCAAGGTACACACGAGATTGCGACATATTGGATCCAGAAATCCCTGTGGCGGTACTGACAGCATCTATTTCCCCCTCCCTCCCTGTTGTCAATGGGGCAACTGAATTCTTTAGCCGGTGGTCGTAAGACCTGCGAGCAACAGACGATATTTCCATGATGTCGATCCTCAGTGGGGGGCGCGTTCCCACTGGTTATCGGCATACTGGAGAGCGAGCTTTAACAGCTATAGATATTAGATGGTTGCATAGTGCGGCCAATGATGGCCGACCAATTTCCCTAATGTCTTGTTACGCATCTGGGTATCGAACCAAAGAGATCAAATGAGCGAGCCGTTCCACTGACGAAACAGAGCATTTTCTTAATTATTTCGGCCATAATAATAGCCTAGCCCCCACCAAAGTTTCCGTGATATAATTTGACAATCAAAGATGAATTTACGCTGATGAAGCGGAGAGTTCAAGTTTGGTGATCAACTTCCACTGGGGCACGATAACTTTGATAGATGAGCCACTGGACATAGAGAAAATAAGACAAGCAGGCCAGAAAAAAATTCTATTCCTGTCACATGCAATCCGACAAATGGCCCGAGTAGATAGCATGATTTCGGCTACAGAAATTAAAGTTGTTCTTGAAAAAGGAGAGGTCATTGAGGCCTATCCAACTGATCAGCGAGGACCGAGTTGTTTGATGATGGGCTACGTTAGTAATCGGCCGCTTCATTTTGTCTGTTCTCCCAAAGACGAATATCTTGCCATCATCACGGCATATATTCCAAATGAGAGCCAGTGGGATGCATCATTTAAGAAAAGGAAACCATAGTTATGCTGTGTTTATTTTGCCAAGGCACTATGCAAAAATCAAAAGCTCCGTTCAGCTTAGACCGCAAGGGATATCATATTTTTTGGGATGAGATTCCCGCTTGGGTTTGCACTCAATGCGGCGAACCCTATTTTGAATCAAATGAAGTAGAACTGATTCAAAACGCAGCGGCGGCGGTAGACAAAGAGACCGAGCAATTTAAAAAATCGGGGACTGAAGGTTAGATTGCGCGGCAGGGGTCGGCAATGGAACTGTAGTAGCCATACACATTTTACGCTTTCGAGCGGTAGGCTCGACAAAACATACTTATTTAAAGGAGCCGATCATGGCTGAAGGCACCATCCACTCTTGTCCCTTAATCATCTTGGAACATCACTTAGACTCCTTTGGACACGTTAATAATGCAGCTTATATATCCCTTTATGAACAGGCTCGTTGGGAGCTCATCACATCGGCGGGCTGTGGGCTGGAATTCGTAAGAAGTTCCGGTAGCGGGCCGATTGTACTGGAGCTTCAAACAAGATTTATTAAAGAACTTCGACTTCGACAAAAGATTGTCATCAAAACGCAGGTAAAGTTTTGGCGAGGAAAAATGGGAGTCATTCGTCAATGGATGGAAGGTGAAGACGGTTCTGTCTACTCTGAGGGACAATTTACAATGGGACTATTCGACCTTAAAGCTCGCAAACTCATCGATGCGGATGGTGTTTGGACTCGGGCATTGGGCGTTGTGTGATTGGCCGTTAAGGAATACTTACATCAGGGGCACACCCACGAATTTGCTTATTTGCATCTAATGCGCAAACGGAAATGACGACCTTGCTCGACGTTTGTGCTCTGAGCGAGACTTTTTGTTTTTTGGTGATGACGATGGTTGCAGGTTCATTGATTGCCATCATTTTAACCCGGTATTGTGGGGCAGCGCCCTTGTCCCAATTGACATTGATGACAGAATTTTTGCTGATAGTGATTCGCTCATAGCGAACATTTTGAGGACTTAGTTGCCCAATTTCTGTTTGTATCACATCAAAAAAACTATCCGCCCATTCACCTGTGACCTTGGCTTCATCTTTGCCTGTGACTGCTCGCATGCGAACCGAATATCGTCCCGGAGGTAGAAGCTGAAGTTTTTGACGGGTGCGATGCCCAAGCAGCGTAAAATGTAGGGATGGGTTGCCTGAGCTGCCCAAGATGTCAAGTTCAAAGGATTCGGGCTGGCCAGTTGCGAGCCACTGAATTCGTTGCTCAGCGATTTTGGAGAATGGAATTTCAAGGCCCTTATGCGGTAAAATGAGTTTCACAGTAGAAGGCACGGTGGGCTCAGGACTTTCGGTTTCAGTTTTGGGCGCCTCAGTTTTGACGGGTTCAGCTACTGGCTCGGGAATCTCGGCAGCAGATTCCTGTGGTGCGATCTCGGGCGGAATCGTTTTTGGTGCGGGCGGCAGCTCTGATGCCTGTTTGGCAACTTGTGCACTGCTTGAGGAAATATGAAAACGGCGAGTACTACTTACAACGTCACCGCTTGTGACAACCCAGCTGAAAGATCCTGCAGGCAAAGTGTATTCAATTTGCGAGTGGACATTTTCGTAGGTGGTCATTTCTCCCGTGGTAAGATTGCGAATCAGAATTACGGAATCCTTAGGCGCCAAAGCGTTCGCATCCGCATTGCGTGCTTCGCCCCAGCTAAAGATCACGGGAGCATGTCCCTCAACACTGGGCAAAACAATTTCTGGCGCGGGCTCTAAAAGCCAAAGAGCGGCCACGTGCTTAGATGCCAAGACGACAGGTGGCGCATCGGGCTTAATCGGGCGTCCGACTCCATGTTGCTCGACCGTGATTATGGCTGACTGGGGCGTCACGACTGCAAATAATGCTCCTGCAGGTCTGGACACAATAAACGACGAAGGTATATCGGTTAGTATGTTGCCAAAATCTGTGGCGACGGTATCCCTCGTTTCCCCGTTTGTTTTTTTAAACTGCAGCTCACCAGATTGAAGCGTGATTATGAGCGCCAATTGATTTCGACTACTTGAAATATCTGTATTCGGTCCCAGCACAATCTGGTGGTGGCCACTTTCAATGGTCGCTGAGGCGTCCCTTCCAACTCGAATATCTACTCCAGAGGCGGCGATGTCTCCGACTACCGGGTTAATCCAAGTGTGACCGGTTACAGAGCGAATCTCCACTCGTCCTGTGACCGCAGAAAAGGTTCCGAGATCAGCTCCGGCCTGACTTCGTTTGTGTCGTGAAACGACAAAGGTCATACCAAGTAAGATGGCTATTAGTGTCACCATTGTGACCGCAATATTTTTCGAATTTGACGTCATTATCCGCTGATTTTGTCATGGAGTCAATTCAGCCGCAATCGTTACTTTCCATCGCGCAGTTTTTGCTGGTGCCCGTAGAGTAGGCACATCTGGCTAATATTAAACGATTTTTAAGAATTTCACTCCTCATAGAACGATATTTTTTCGCTGTCAAGTCACAAGCCCAGTGCATTCGGTTTTTGAAACCACTTTGAAATATTTGGGAATTTTGATAGATTCATGGATCATTTTAGCGCCTGTCAGGGCTAATTTTTTTGTTTACTGTGAGTTACTTTGGCCCGGAGAATGATTTATTATGACGTCGCGCAAAATTGTTTTGACAGCAGCACTGCCTTACGCCAATGGCGACCTCCATATTGGACACATGCTGGAGCATCTACTCTGCGATTATTGGACTAGATTTCAAAAAATGCGGGGGCATGAATCCCTGTTTATTTGTGCAGATGATACCCACGGGACGCCCATAATGCTTGCTGCGCGCAAGCAAGGGATTACGCCAGAGCAGTTGATTGCACAAATGTGGACGAGTCACGTGGAAGATTTTAAGGCATTTGAAGTATTGCATGACCATTACTCGTCCACGAACACTCCCACGAACAGAAAAATGGCGGAATTTTGTTTTGCAAGTCTTCAAAAAGCAGGAGTCATTGAGTCGAAATCGATGCGCCAGCTCTACTGCGACCATGACAAAATGTTTTTGCCGGATAGATTTGTTAAAGGCACTTGTCCTAAGTGCGGAACCGTGGATCAATACGGTGACAACTGTGAGAAGTGCAGTGCAACTTATGAGCCCCTAGATCTGAAAAATCCCGCTTGCTCATTGTGCGGCAATGCCCCTAAGCCTAGAGATACTGAACACCTATTTGTGCGCCTAGAGGATTTTCGAGGCTTTCTAACCGAGTGGGTTCCAGGGCATGTACAAAAAGAAGTTTCAAATAAGCTTGACGAATGGTTGTCAACGGAACTTCGTCCTTGGTGTATTTCTCGGGACGAACCATATTTTGGCTTCGAAATTCCTGGGCATCCTAAAAAATATTTCTATGTATGGTTAGATGCACCCGTGGGTTACATTTCAGCCATCGAAGAATATTGTATAAAAAATGGGAAAAAACTGGACGATTACTGGAGAAACCCAAAGACGGAGATTTACCATTGCATCGGCAAGGATATCGTCTATTTTCATACACTTTTTTGGGCATCCATTCTTAAAGCCTCAGGTTTTAATACGCCAACAAAAGTGCTTGTCCATGGCTTTCTCACCGTCGACGGCGTGAAAATGAGTAAGTCTCGCGGGACCTTTCTAATGGCGAAAACCTATCTCAAGCATTTGGATCCAACATTTTACCGCTACTATATGGCCTGTAAAATTAATAACGGCATCGATGATGTTGATTTGAGTTTGGATGATTTTACTCAGCGTGTAAATTCCGATTTAATCGGAAAAATTACGAATATTGCGTCTCGCTCTGCGCAAATGCTCGCACGTCTTGACAATAGGATTGGCGACATGGCTGATGATGGAAAGGCCCTTGTAAAAAGAGCGCAGGAGGCCTCGGAAAAAATAGCGGCTCACTTTGAAGAAAGAGACTTTGCGCGAGCTATGATTGAAATTCGTGAGATTGCAGATGATGCCAACAAGTATTTCGATACCTACGAGCCTTGGAAATTGGTGAAAACAGATGAGACCAAAACCAAGCAAGTGTTGGCAGCCGCTCTAAATGTTTTTAGAATTATGGCCGTGTACTTGAAGCCCATTCTTCCTAGCTACGTCGAGAAGGTGGAGGCTCTATTCAAAGAGAAGCCCTATACTTGGTCGTCCGCGCAATCAATTCTTGAAAATCATGAGTTAGGTGTTTTTGCTCACTTGGCTCAACGGATGGATCCCAAAAAAGTTCAGGAGATGATTGCCGATCAAAAGGCTGAGAGTGCTAGTGCGGAGCCTCCAAAGCCTGTCAAGAGTGCGGTGGCCACGATTCTCCCAGAGATTGATATCGAGGATTTCCAAAAAGTAGACATGCGTATTGCTCGCATCGAAGCCGCGCAATTGGTGGAAGGGGCCGATAAACTTCTACAGTTGACCTTGGATCTCGGCGGCGAGAAGAGAAACGTATTTTCTGGGATCAGACATGCATACAAACCCGAAGACCTGGTCGGGCGTTTGACCGTCATGGTCGCAAATTTAAAACCTCGGAAAATGAAATTTGGAATGAGCGAAGGGATGGTCTTGGCGGCAGGACCTGGAGGCAAAGAAATATTTCTTTTAAGCCCGGATTCCGGCGCTTTGCCTGGGCAGCGTGTGACATGACCGACGCCAATCGCACGAATATTTTGGAGCGATTGACCGTGGTTTTGTCTCGTCCTGCTTACGCTGGAAATGTTGGTGCAGTGGCGCGCGTCCTGGCAAATTTTGGTGTACGCCGGTGTATTCTTGTGGCGCCGCGTTGCGATATCAACAGCCTCGAGGCACGGCAATATGCAACAGGTCATAGCTCTGTAGTTCTAGCAACCATGGAGACGGTAAAGAATCTGAGTGACACTTTAAGCGATGCGAACATTGTTATTGCAGTCACACGTCGTACCGGACAGATGCGGCAGCCCACAATTGCACTTCACGATATTGCTGGGCGCTTGAGGGCAGGAAAAGTCACGCTAGTATTTGGACCTGAGGAGTCTGGGCTTACCGATCAGGACGTCCAGCTTTGCACGAATATTTTGACTCTTGATGTTTCTCCAACGATGGCGAGTTTAAATCTCAGTCATGCTGTAGCCGTGGTGTTGTCTCATGTTTTTAGCCAGCTTTCAGCGGTGCCTACTGAGACTTCGGAAGCAAATTTAGGCCGAGTCGTAGAAAATTTGCCATCAGATTCAAATAATAGCGTCATTTTGGCGCATGAATTTCAGAATTTGTGCCGTCGATTACAGGACGCATTGCGTCATTCTGAGGCGTCAGGGCGTATTGCAAATGCGGATCGACTTGCACGAATATTATCGCAAACCCTTGCCAAAGCTGATCTTGATAGGTCTGAGCTTGCTGCTTGGCACGGATTGATATCGGCGATAAATGACTAGCCTCTGGTCCATTTTAGTCCTTTATTCGTCACATTGACGCTCTAGTATTGCGCGTCCGATGATGTTTATATTGTAACGGGGGTAAAACGTATTCGATGAAGGTCGAATAAATTTGCCGGAGATCTAAACTGTGCAGTGTAAAAACATCAAAGGAGAATTGTTATGAAAATGATTACTAATCGTGTAATGAATGTGTTTTTTTCACTGTCCATCGGATGTGTTGCAACGATGACTCGCGCAAGTGATGTCGTAGCGCCCTTGGTTTCCGAAGTCGAAGATGTGACGGACCAGGATGAATCGACAAGCCACGAAACGGTGCCCTACGATCACGGCCATCCAGGTGCCTCAGATCAATGTCGTAGAAACGATGGAAACGTATATTATTGCCAACAAACTCCAGGCTGTGAATTTGATCGATTCTCTAATATTTGCCATCAACGTTCCGGTGGTGGCGGTAGCGGCCAGTATTGCCAAAACTTCGATCGCAACGAATATCAGTGTTTGAATGAGGGTTGTTCTTTCGATCGTTACTCTGGACGCTGCAGTCAAGGGGGTTCTCGGCCGCGACCAATCCCTAATAATTGCCGATATTTCGATCGACAAGAATATCAGTGTCAGGACGCTGGCTGCTTGTACGACTTTCGAAGCGGTATGTGTCGAGCGCAAGGCCAAATTCCGCAGCCAGGCTATGGGTTTGTTTGTAACGCTAGCGACAACGGCTACGAAGAGCATTATGCCGGCCATCAGGGCATTGGACAATCGCAGTATGCTGCACAAGAAGCAGCGATGGGTGACTGTATGCGCCACCACAGTAGCTGCTACATTACGCAGTGTCAGCGCAGGTAGTCTTTTTGCCGTTTGAAATCTTTTGACTGGGTGCTGGCACTATAAGTGCTGGCACCTATTTTCAATTCTATCGCAAAACATCTTTATGAGACGTTGTGCCGTGCGGCACTACAGCCTGTGGTCACAAAGATTATCCGCAACGAAAAAGGCCTACGTAGACTTAGTCTGCCAAGCAATGACTTCAGCGGCGAAACCCCGACGAATCAGCAAGAACGTCGCATGAGCGTAAGAGATGAGTGCAAGGGCTAGAAGCGGCACTCCAAAAAACTGCAC
>CAMDKS010000001.1 GCA_945900755.1 Bdellovibrio sp. ZAP7 | reverse complement strand
ATCGTTAACAGAGGACATCATCAAGATATTCTCTAGAAAAGCCGCTTAAAACGCGAAAAATCAGGGTTACTGCTCTCGGGATCCTTGAGCGAGGAGATGGCGACATGCATAATAGTTGGGCTAAATCCACGCCTTGCTCGCGGTCATAGCAATTTAAAGAGGAGTGTTGAGTAGCAGGGATCGAAAATCATTGCATTATTATAGAATCCCGAACACCTATGCATTGTGATTATCAATCTCGATATCAGTCACCCAACTGAATCGCAAAGTAGTGCCATTGGCCTTTTTTCTTCGTAATTTAAAAAATTTACTCGAACATCTGAATTACCCTCGTTTAGCTGTACGTCGTTAAGATCGCGATAAATATGCACGTCAACGCGTCACGCAATGGAATTTCAATCTGTTTGAGTCACGCGAACCCACAGTCTCGCATTTAGCGCCGCCACCGACAAATTCTTTCTGAACATAAAAAATACAGATCGGGGATCAAAAACACTCTCACCCGTTGGTAGTTTCATTGGGCTCGCCTCGACGCAAACTAAATGTACTCCAATACGGCGCCATGATGCCGAAAGCATTACGAAAAGAACTTTGTATGATGCCATGAAACCCGTGTCAAACCGTCAAAGAAATCTTGGGCGGGAGTTGCGGTACACGCCGCCGAGCGACGCGATGAAAATCTTGACGCATTTAATTCTGTTTGCTACGATCGGCTTATGGCGAGGAATTGCGCTAGTTCCACCCACGGATTCTGCGGAAGACCTCTAATTGAACACCATCTGACTATGGGCGACAATTCACATGTTGCGTCAGGCGCAACCATTTTAGGTGGAGAGTTATTGGCGACAACGCCCATGCGGGTGCGTCGGCAACTGTTCTTCAATGTATTCAGATTAGTGCGAACGTCGTAATCTAGGCGAGTTCGGTATGTATTCGACATTTTCCAGGATCCTCTGAAACTTGGATTGGCATTCCTGCAAAACAAATTAAGGATCACAAATGAAGCCTCGCATATTGGCCATTATTCCAGGCAGAGGTGGCTCAAAAGGTATACCTCGAAAGAACTTGAAATTGCTCGCAGGCAAGCCTCTGCTCGCATGGACCATATTATCCAAATCTATTCGAGAACCTGCATGATGCCTAAAAGAGTTTTCGGGCGGAAAATATCGTTCGACTTACCTCAAAAAAATCGAGTAGTCATTTTCGATCAATGCGGCGCAGAGACAGTTCGACAGCTCGCTGACGACCCGCTAATTCCTTCTATTGCAACACGCGGGGAGGTTTACTATGTAAATCCACTCGAGTTGGCGATTGCATTCGTAATGTGGATTCGGTGCTGTATTATAGCCAAGCAACTAAAGGAAGTTGGCATCAGTCTCAGGCAGAGAGTAACCATTTCTCGCATGGCTGCTCGAATTTGGCTATATTCTCCGCGCACGGTGCTGACTTTTATTGACAATCAGAAGGCATTTTCAGCGCTGCATATCTTTTTTAAAGGTAGGATTTCTTTCGCCGCCCTAGTTAATGGCACTCGCGGAATCCCCAACTACGATATCGAATACAAACTTTGTTATGATGTCTTATTTAGTCATGGGGACTCTGAAGGGGAGCTAGCTAGAATCTATGGACATAAATTCAATTCAATCATTCCTATCGGTTCGCCGAAGTTACTGCTATTTTTACGAAACCATATAGGTCTTAGTACAATTCAAGAAGCCACTCAGGGATTGTGCCTAATCTCCCAATTCCGACTTGGAATTGAGGCGCAACACAATACAGTACCAGTATTTTCGGCCTTCGTCAATTTATGTGAGTACCTTGCGCGTTTTTGCATTTTAACAAATCGCCCTCTATCTATCTTGGGCGCATCAAACGCAGATTCGGAAGTACAATTTTTTAATCGGCTATTTTTAGGTGTGAAGATGGACTTTATTCCGAAGGAACCGGGCCAACTCTTCGCAAATTATTCGGCAGGAATGCGAGCATCAGCCCTGGTAACCGTTCATTCTACTCTTGGACAAGAGCTGTTTGGCGCGGGAAAAAAGGTCATGTTTGCATCGTGCCTAGCCGATAGAAGGCATGATGCCATGGTGGGCACTTACAGGTATGTGTTGCGCAGCAATTCTTTTCAGAATTTCTCTGCAATGCTTGAAGAAATTTTAGCGTATCCGGCGGTTAGATTTTCAACAGATTTCGAAATTGAACGCAAATTTATTTGCCGATGTAACTTGTCCGGAATCAAGACTTTTCAAGATTGGCTATCAAGGTAATTCACTTGTCATGATTTTGCATTGTCTGCTTATCAATCTCCTCTATAAACGTCGTACTCCTAAGATATGGACGCAATATTTTGCTCGAAAAACACTCAACCCCTTCCAACCCCATTTTGATTCCCCTGGGCTGACCCATCAAAATTGTTGTTTTAAGCTAATGAAGCTTACGCCACCCTACCGCTCAACCACAAGATTCAGTGATATCTCCATGCCAGGATACGTGCGAAAGAAATTAATCGACACATGTCCCGAGCACATGTCATACTCCGACTTGCTAGAGTGGCTAATTTCTAAAATGACTTCGAATCTGGGGGAGCCTTGCAAAAAAAATTCGCCGGAATGATGCCCCTTTTAGCCGGTTTTTTGCGCCAGTATCCAAAACATTTTTTGGTGTTATTCGTGCTTTTGCTTTTTGAAGGCGTAATCGCCGGACTCTCCATCCTCGCGGTTGTGCCGTTAGCCACGTTTTTGATCGATCCAGAATTTACAAAGTCTGGGCACATCGCACTTCGGGCAAAGGAAGTCATAACTGGTTTTGGTTTTACCTCGTCATTTTGGACCTATGGTTTAATTTTCGTTGGATTTAATATCATAAAGGGTGCCTCAGATATTGCCATTAGAGGCGCCACCCTGAGGATCAAATATGCTGTGACTCGGGGACTACTTCAAGATGTGTTAAAGAGCTTCTTTTGTGCTCGGTGGGAATTTTTTGGCGGAGCTGACCAAGGTCGATTACTAAGTACTCTTAGTAAAGAAATTAGCACAATTGGCGATGCGCTGGGGTTAATTGCGCAGCTGTTAGCGCAAGTCATTCAACTAGGGATTTACTTGTCTGTCCCCATTTCGCTTAATCCAAAATTAACTGGCATCACAGTCGTGCTTGCGGTCATTTTTGGACTGCCATTTCTTTTATTACAGAAAATTAGTTACCGACTAGGCCAACAAAACGTCGAAACTGCCGGCAAAGCCCTTGGAATTTTGGTGGAGTCATTGTCCGCCGCCCGCATAATTATTGGTTTTGGCCGCCAAAATGAGGCCCGGGAAAGGTATATTAAGTCCCTTGACGCGCATATTGCGGTCACGCTTCGGTCACAAACCCTAGGATCAGTTGTAGGTAATCTTTACCGTCCACTTGCGATGCTGGCAGGCATTTTGGCTATGGGGTACTCCATTCACGGCGTCTCTCAGGTAGCAGAACTCGCCGCTGTCATGTGGAGCATTTTATCTGCACTTCCGTTACTTGGAAATCTATTACAAGGCCAGCTTGGCATAAAGAATTTTATTCCTAGCTACGAGCAGCTCTTGTCACTAAGAGAACAAGCCTTCCGACTCGAAGAGGTCGTAGGAACTGAAACATTTAGCAAGATGTCACAAGGAATTAGGCTCCGCGACCTTTGCTTTGATTATCCCGGTCGCACCGATACCCTCCGACATATCAACCTTACGATCCCCGTCGGAAAGATGACCGCCCTCGTGGGCGAGTCGGGATCAGGAAAATCAACCATTTCAGATCTTGTACTTGGCCTGCAGATCCCAATGTCTGGCGAGGTACTTATTGATGGCGTCTCGCTAGGGAAAATGAACCAAAATAGCTTTAGAGAAAAAGTAGGCTATGTGCCGCAAGATCCACTTCTTTTTCAAGGCTCCATTCGCGATAATCTTCTTTGGTCCTTTCCCACAGCTGGCGAATCCGATTTATGGGAAGCGCTAAAGCTTGCGGGTTCCGAAAGTTTTGTAAAACAGCTACCCCAGGGCATCGACACCATAGTCGGCGACAGAGGAACTAAACTCTCAGGCGGTCAGCGTCAGCGTATAGCATTGGCTCGCGCATTAATCCGCAAGCCAGAATTGTTGATTCTAGATGAAGCGACGAGTGCATTGGACGCTGAATCAGAGGCAATAATCCAAAAGGCCATAGACACACTCCCCAGCAATACTACAGTGCTTGTGATTGCGCACAGGCTGTCCACAATTGCAAAAGCAGACCAAATTTATGTATTGCAGGCAGGCAAGGTCATGGAGCAGGGTACGTTTGGTCACCTAGCTCAAAATTCTAGTGGGCTCTTTGCACGAATGATTGCGGCGCAGCGTCACAGTGAAAGCAATGTTTTGCCTTCGACGACACCTACGACCGAATTCAGGAGTTATTAAATGTTTAAATATGTGGCTGAAATAGCACTAACATTGCGCTCAGAGTCAGCAGGCACGTTCTTAAAGAAGATCCCACAGCGAACCGTTATTATTTTACGTCTGTTTAATTATTTTTGGGCACTTCCCGTGCTGGTTGTTATTCGACTGGTGCGCCCGCTAGTATTGATTCGGTTTACTACCCTAAATTCCTCCCGCATCGGCCATTTCACGATGGATTCTTGTTATTATTTGGCGACTTTACCGAAATCCACACACCTCCACAGGACTTTTCATTGGTTTGCACTCCATTCATTCAGTTGCAATCAACAGTGGTTTAAAATGATATCGCGCAAGCTCTATATTAGAAGTTGGGTTAAATACTTTTGCGTTTTGAATCAAAAAATGCCAGGCGGCGCTGCGCACGTCATCCCCCCCCTTGTCGGCAGCCGGCCATTTGACGGCATGTTCCAAAAAGACGTCCCACGATTTGAATTTTTACCTGAAGAAAATAAGTGGGCGACCCAATGGCTGGAAAAACGAGGCTGGAAGCTCGGCGAGCCATTTATCTGCTTACTAATAAGAGATCCAGCCTATCTACAACGCCAACCACATTTCATAAAATTTGGATATAAAAGTGAGCATTGGGATTACCACAATTATCGCGATACTGATAGTGACACCTATAGCCGCGCTGTGGAGTATCTCGTATCAAAAGGATTTTGGGTGGTTCGAATGGGTCAATTCGCAGAAAAGCCTCTGAAAACTGCGGGCCTACGCGTTATTGATTACCCATTTGTAAACGATCAAAATGATTTAATGGATATATGGTTGACCTTAAACTGCAAATTATTTATTTCCAATTCTTCTGGGCTGGATATACTGTTAGACGCATACAACAAGGCTCCTTCTCTTATTGTTAACGGATTGCCCCTATGGCAACACAATTCCTGGCATGATGCAAACTGGTACCCTAAAAACCTTCGATGGAAGCACTCCAAGGCCTTTCTAACTCTTGAAGAGCACCTCCAACATGGATACATGTCCAGTCCCGACTACGCAGCCGCAGGAATTGATGTAGTTGATTTGACTCCTGAAGAGTTGCTATTGGCGGTCACCGAACAAATAGAACGAATGACAGGGAGTTGGATTGAAGGCTCAGGTGAGAAAGAACGACAGGATAATTTTTGGAGACTCTTGAAGGAGTTGAAACACTTTCACCTTTATCATGGCTGGATACATCCTAATGCCAGAGTTTGTGCCAACTTCCTTAAGCAAATCGAACGTAATTTTCATTTTTCTCCAAACGATTCCTCGCAAGGTACGTGAGTAGTTTAATCACTCGCGTTCGACGCCGAACCCTTAAAGTCTATTCCGAATTCTTGGCATTCCACCACGCGCTACGCGCTTATACGCTTGCATTATTTTGTGCAAGTTATAATCCAGTAGGAGTGCACTCTTTCCGTTTCGATATGATTGAACTCTTCAATACCAATTTTAATATCTCTAAAATTTCTAAAAATATGTCGAATAGTTTCAATTTTAGGGCAAAAAATATCTAAACCGAATTCATACACATCTGCATTAGCTACCTGATATAATTCTGTATCTATCATTTTACTTGTACTAAAAGTGTAAGTGTCACGGTCAGACTTTGTATAAATTCGCGCTATTCCACCATCAGTTAACAACCGATATATTTCGTTAACTCCGATTACAAAATCTTCTCTTTTTCCGTAGTATAAAACAGCTTCACTTGTAACAAAGTTAAACTGCCCAGATTTTAAAATTGACAAGTCGCGGAAATCTGCCAAATGGTAATCAATTTTTATTTTTGAGTCATTTGACTCATTAAATGCTTTGGCTGCAGACAATCCATTTTTTGAAGCGTCGACAGCAGTTAAATAAGAACAAAAATTAGCTAGGTATTTTAGAGCTACACCTGATCCACAGCCAATTTCCAATATTGATTTATTTTCAATTTCGGACGGGATTATATGGTGCTTAACGAAAGCCTGTAGTTGCTTAGTTGGGAATTGATCTACATTAATATAGCTCCCAGACGCGTATATTTTGTCCCATATTATAATATTGTCACTTTTCATGGTTTTTTCAGGTCCTCCTAAAATTGATTTATAAACTGACTAAACAAACGGGGAGGTACAAATGCGCGCTCAGGCCACTCTAATGGACAATTTGATTCTGCTAAATTGGTCGCAGCGCGCATATCTTCTGGATCACCGTTTTTATGTCTGCAATATTTTGTGTCGGACCGCTCGGCAGATAAATTCCGTTCACGCCATACTTTCGAGAATTAGGAAAGTCTCGTCCATTTTGACCTAAGTAGTCAGCCTTGTCCAAATCTGGATAGAACGGCCGTGTCTCTATGCCGGCACTTCTCAATTCATTAATTAACTCTTCTCGATCGTTTAACAGAAATTCGTTATAAACGGGAATCTCTCCTCCTGCCAAATTCACCTCTATTGGCCGCAAGGTTGTTCGCCCTAATCCATCCAAGTACATTTCATAAATAGAATTCAATACCTGAATGCGTTTTGGCAGACGCTTTAGCTGCTCTATCCCCATTGACGCTTGAATATCGGTAAATCTAAAGTTAAACCCAGGGAGGCCCCACTTCCCTGGATCTGTTACATTCTCCACTCCATGAGTACGAAGAGCTCTTAGCTTTAAAGCTAGATCTTTGTTGTTAGTCACAGCGAAACCACCCTGCCCTGTCGCTATAGTTTTGGCGACAGACAGTGAAAAACATCCGACGTCTGATTGCGTCCCAAGGAACCCACTGGAATTTTTGGAGCCGATCGCCTGAGCTGCGTCCTCAATAATGGCCAGGTTGTGTCGCTTCGCCAAAATTTGTAAAGAATTCATATCAACGGAACGCCCATTCATATGCACAGGGATGATTGCGCGAGTCCGCTCCGTTAGGAGACTCTCGACCTTTTTCACGTCAAGAATAGGTCGACTTGCTTCAACATCAACCAATACTACTTTTGCCCCCAGCAGGTGGGCCGCATGGGCGGTTGCTATCCAAGTGCGATTAGGCACAATCACTTCATCGCCCGGCCTTACACCTACGGCCATCAATGCGAGTGCTAAAGCTGTGCTTCCACTAGATGTGGCTACGACGTGATCTACTTCCAAGTATTCGGACAAGCAGCGCTCAAACTCTACCGTAACCTTACCTTGACTGATATTTTGATTGCGAATAGAATTTACGACTCGCTCAATTTCTTCTTCTCCGAATGATGTTCGCCACCAATTAATCATTCTACAACTCCCATTTAATCTTAAAGTATCCCCAACAATTGCCCTATCGAATAGCGTTTTTCAGATTCGCATTCCCGATTAAAAATTCTTCGACGATTTCGCAAAAAATCAAGTCTCTCCGAAATTAGACTTATCAATAACCTTGAATTCTGGGAGCGGCACAATGAACTTACCTCCCTGTTCGAGATATCGCTTATGCTTTGCAATAATTGGATGAACGTATCGCCAAGCGAAAATAAAAATGTAGTCCGGATTTTCTTGGTAAATGACGTCTGGCGAGAATACGGGTATTTTATGTCCGGGACTAAGAGTGTTTTGCTTTACTTTGAAATCGTCGACAATAAAACTTATATTCTTTTCAAGTTCAAAATGGTGCATTAACGTGGTAGTCGTAGCTGAGGCTCCAAATCCAGCGATTTTTTTGCCGCTTGCAACAAGTGGGTTCATGAAAGTTAACGCCTCATTTTTTAGTTTTTCGATTTGGGCGGCAAATGTGGTGAATGTTTTTAAAGTAAATAGTCCGAAATTATCCTCATTTTCAATTGCCAAATTCACCGACGGCTGGGAGGTTCGCTTTCCTGATTTCTTCTGAACAAAATAACGCATGGACCCACCCTTTGTGGCGACAGGCCAAACATCAAACAAATCCATGCCGAGGCGATCAAAAAAAACCTTCAGAGGCTTGACGCTAAAATAAGACAAATGTTCATGGTACATAAAATCAAATACCTTGTTTTTAATCCAATCAAGCGCATAAAAACTTTCAAAAACGAAAACGCCATCGTCTGCCATTAACTCCCGAATTGCGACGGTTATCCCTTCAAGGTCGTCAATATTCGCATAGATATTATTAGCTGTTATTACTTTAGGTCGGCCGTGAGCTCCAGCAATTTTCCGTCCTAATTCCGATGTAAAAAATTCAGGGCGGGTCTCAATTCCCGCCTCCGTAGCGTTCCTACTCATCTCCCTAGCAGGATCAATCCCTAACCCTAAAACCCGATATCCTGCATCCTTGAACCCACGCAACAGCGAACCATCATTGTCATGGCTACCAATATCAATCATCAGTGTGCTTGGCGGGAATGAAAGTGCCGCTGCAACGTCTCTCGAGTATTTGATGAAGTGAGTTCCTAGCCCTGTCGCGCTTATAGTTTCATGAGTGTAATTGAGATATATTGTATTACCAGTTACCACGTCAAGAAGCTGCGAAAACCCGCATTTCCTGCATAAATATAGATCTAGCGGATATTTGGCTTGTTCCAGATTGTGCTGAGAAGTCAGTAAAAACTCATCCGCTAGGGCAGAGGGCAATAAAGTCAGGGCCAAATCCAGCACTTCACAGCGACAAAGGCGACAAATTTTTCGCCTTACGATCACATCTGCCATGTTATCCCTCCCCAATATTTGAAAAATTATAGTCGCAAAAAATTCTGGGCTCTCTTGTTCATACTCTCGGTGAAACTTACCACTTCGTCAGCGACATCCTCCGTCGGCGACCACGGTGCAAAAATTGTACTTTTTGGGTCAAATGGGCCCATTGTAACTTCTTGAAAGACTAAGGAGTCCGAGTAAATTAGCATCGTGTGAAAAAAGTTACTGTTTAACCTGTAATAAAAATGTTCGCCCGAACGGTAGTCGCCCATTGGAATGACGTCGACAATCTCGGCGAAGTCATCAAGGACTATAACGTCCGCTCGACCAGATATTACATGAAAGGATTCAGATCTTCCGAGATGTTTATGTGGCCGAACATAAGTGCCTTTTGCGTGCACTATTATCATTTCATGAAGTAATTCGCCTGGCCCCCTATGAGTACAAATCCTAATTCGCTTGCGTTCATTTTGATTAGACATGGAAATTAACTGAGTAACTTGCGAATTTTTGAGCTTAATAATTTCTGAGTCCTTGGCATAAAGCACTTCAGCAGACTGCAAATCGAAATTTTCTAACTCAGAGACTAGGTTCATTTAATACACCGAAATAGGTTACGAATTTTGACACGGAGGGGCAGCATGTTACATATCATTCGATAGGGATTCACAAAATTGAAATTTTTACATTTAAAATAACAGATGTATCAAGCTCCCCATCCCCGATTGTACTGCCACTACCAACTATTAAATACATTATGTTATTCGCTTGGGCATTACACAAAGTGCCATTAAATAATGCGCCATTTTAGAAAAACCGGTACTAATCACCTCATCGTTCATAGAAAATAAAAAAACATGCTCATAATATTTAAGTAATAATCCTTGCAGACTATCTCCGCTTTTGCAATTGATATGACCCTCACGACTACCGGGCGACGCATACAGCTGCGACTCTAAACTTGGCATACCGATAATAGCACATCCATTATCTTTAAGAGAAAGACCTATATTTTTTAGAAAATCGCCCTCTTGAGACACATCAATATGTTCCAAAACGTCCAGGGAATAAATAGCATCCATTTTTGATGCCAGTGGCGCTTCCAAAATATTGTGCGTTTTTGAATCAATTGGCCACTTTAATGAGGCCTGCTGCTTATACCTATCGATAAAATATGAGTCATAATCCGTAATCAGTAAATTCTTTACTTCTTGGCGCACGATGCGAGCTCCAAATCCATCGCCACATCCAATTTCAGCAACCTGCTGTTTTCCGGTCAACATTTTAGCGACAAATTTATATCGAGAGAGAGTGAACACTAGGCGCTTCGGATCTTCGTGCCAGACTGCGTTATTCATTATACCAAGTTTTTGCAATCCAATAGTCTGCTCCAAATCAATTAGCGGCTGATTAACAGGATCTTTGGTTTTCTCCAATTCAAGTACTTTCATAACTCAACTACTTTCCTAATTATTTACGGGTCTTGGTGGTCTGACTCATCATTTGAGTTAATTCTGTGGACGAACAGGGGCAATGGCGCAATTGATTTTTAACAACTTTTCACAGACCTGTTGGGCAAAACATTTTATTCCAATTTTAGCACCGCAAATTTTCGAACCCGCCCCAAAAGCAACTCGGCCTTTTCCAGTTGCCTCGCTTGAATGGCTTCAATTGAAAACTGCTTACCTGGGTCAGCATTGACACGATTTTTCAATTTTGCCCGCACAAACTCGTTTAACAAAATTAAGGCCCAGCGAATACCAAATAGTGGATAAAGGCATCGAAATCTCAAATCGAAATTGGGCATCTCGGGAAAGAGAGGTCGAATTGTGGTAAACCAAACTTGGGCTTCTTCTTCGTCCAGGTTCATTCCTGGGTGCCAAAGACTGTCAGATATGAGTTTTACGGGGTCGTCCCACCCAAAGTACTCAAAATCATAGAATACTAGTCTGGAGGTGTCTGACACCTTCATATTATGAAAACCAAAGTCGGAGGGACTAAGCATTCGTTCGGACTGCTTAATTTCGTTGTCAAATGAGGATCCTAACAAGGTCTTCGCGCGGGTTAATGCCTGATTATAAACTGGCATCAATTGATCGTCTAAAAATTTCTCGACGTCAGGTCTTCCAACAGTTTTCAATGCGATTAGGCGCGTAGAGATTTGACGTTCTATTTCAGCGCCCGAAAAACAGGCCTCCGAGGCGGCTGGAAAATTCCCGCAATCAATTTCTGATCCTAATATCGCCAAAGCACCGACAAAGTCCGCTACTTGCGAAAACAACTCTAGACGATTTACCCCAATATCCACACCGTCAAGCCAGTCATACAGTCCCCAATTGAGGCTCATATCTTTTGCCACGGCATTTGCCACCGGCAATCCTCTAGCATGCAACAAAGTACAAACCTTGAATTCGGTCTCGAGCCTTGGTCGAGGATCTATTTGCAAATTGGGGTATTGTTTTAGTGCATATTTTGTTTTGTCCGCAGCCGAAAGTTGAAAAACCCGGCTATTCCCACGCCCACTAATAGCGCATATTTGAGTCAGACCGAGTTCTGGCCATAAAAGTTGGGCGATCGTTAGAGCATGTCCCTCAGTAACGTGGCCAAGCACTGCCAGCGAGATTTGCTGCCACGATTGACAAACCTCAATGTCAGACAATTGGTTCACGCCATTAGAGATGTCGGAAGCGAAGAGAATTTTTTTAGTTTGTAATGGAAACGAACTTTCAGTTAAAACTTCCGTTAAATCATCGATAAAAAAATCTAGATTAAGAGTTGAAATTTTTTTAACTTTTTCTTCCCGAGTATACTCAAAAAACAGGTTGCGGCTGCTAATTGCAAATTTGGATTCCGAAAAAAATTCATGCTTCAGCATCCACTCTCGAGCGGCCTCTCTCAAGTTAATTTTTTCATCATCAAAATGCCCATAGTCCGTTTTATGACTAACGATAAAAACCTCAGCGCCAGCCACTCGGCACCGCCAAAGAAATTCTGCAACACCAGGAAATAACGTCGCATAGCTAATGAATTTCCCGTAAACCAGCCCTTGAACCCGTTGCCATTTGGTTTCACCGTCTGGCTGCATTAGGATGGCTTTTTTGATTTCTTGTTTTGAACTTACTTGGCCTGCTGGGATATAATTGAGAGTTTTTGCGCACTCCTGAAAGGCCGCATCGTAGCAAGCGATGGTATTGTCAAAATCTATTCCAATTCGAAGCGTCATCTAGGACTCATTTCAAATTGACGTCTTGCATAACTTTTATATTGAAATACTTTTTCTCGGTCAGAGAGTTGGGTAGTAAATTTTGATCGAAAGCCTTTTTAAGGTCTGCGGAAGCTTCCTGGATGCTGTGCTTAGCTTTAAAGCCTAGTACTTTGTGAATTTTAGCCGATGATATATGATAGGAGCGGTTGTCATCGGAGGCGGTGGCCACTAGTTTCACGTCAGGACCGATGACTTCTTTTACCATGTTGGCAATTTCAAGGACGGAATGGTTCTCGTATCCTGCGTTAAATATCTCGCCTGCGATCTTTTCCTTAGGAGCCTTTAGCAGCAACAAGTAGGCGTCTACCATGTCGGCAATATGGATGTTTGGCCGAAGTTGGTCGCCACCGAACACCGAGATTTCCCGCTTGTGATAAGCCAGATTTGTTAAAATATTTACGACAACGTCAAGTCGTTGTCTAGGCGAATAACCGCACACTGTTGCAGGGCGAATGGTTACAGTGGTGAATTTATCGGTCTGAAATTCAGCCAATATTTTTTCACAATCCGCTTTGAATTTTGAGTAGTCAGTAAGCGGCTCTAGCAGCACGTCTTCGGTAATATTGGGCACATTTTTTACGCCGTACACTGAGGAAGACGATGCATAAATAAACCGGGCAACTCCCGCATTTTGACTGATCGTCACCAATGGGCGAAATGCGTCTAGATTAATGGAACGCCCAAGATTGGGATTTAACTCAAAACTGGGGTCATTTGAAATACACGCCAGGTGAATCACGGCATCATGACCGGGAATGGACTCTTTTAAAAGTTTTTGATCGCGGATGTCGCCTTTTATTAACTTCAAATTTGGGTGACTTGCAATGACGTCTTCGCCGTAAATCATCAAATCAAGAACTGTAACACTGTATCCTTCTTTCAATAGTTTTGGCACCAGCACTGCACCCACATAGCCTGCGCCGCCTGTTATGAATACTTTAGTTAGCGAAGTTGTCATAATTTCTCCATTTCTTGGATGTAATTAATTAGTTTTTGATGCGTTACTGGGATATTTCCGATGGTCTGAACCGCAATTGCTGCCATACATGCTCCTAAAGCCGACGCCTCCATGAGAGTTGCCCCGGAGCACATGCTAACGGCCACCGCTGCAAGGAGCGAGTCTCCTGCACCCGCCACATCCAGAGGATTGGAGACGAGTGCTGGAAAGTGCTCCCGGCTTATAAAGTCGTCGGTCGCCTCTTTGGTATATGCAATAAAGCCCTCTGCTCCTAGTTTTACAATTAAATTTTTGGAGCCTGTCTGCGTGAGAAGTTTATTTGCAACCCACTCCACCCCGTCATGCTGGTTTCCGAGGGCGATTCGGGCTTCTCGTTCTGTTGGGCAAAGGAGGTCGAAATTTTCGAATTTGGCGATATTTCCAACCTGTGAGCTGCACTGCACGTCACCAAAAATCAATATTTTGTGTTTGGAGGCAAGACGTTCAATCTCTTTTATGACTCGCGAAGTCACGACACCGTACACAAAATCACAAACTAAAATTCCGTCCACCTCGGGAGCAAGGATATTAAGCTGGCTAATAAGCTCGTCTTCGATACTTTGCTCAATCGTATGTTCTTTTAGGCGACTAACGCGAAAAAGTTTTTGGTTATCGACCATATACCTAATTTTAAATGTCGTCGGTCTGCTTGGATCTGTTACAAAATAGGTGGTAACACCCTGCTTTTCTAAGTCTTGCTTGACGAATTTTGCGTTATCGTCGTTTCCAAGCACCGAGAGAAATGTACAAGATGCGCCAAGTGCACGCACATGTGCGGCGACTACTCCGGCACCACCGACGAATTCTCTAGCTTCAATTTCCTTGACCACCAGTACTGGCGCCTCTGCACTCATCCCAATAGCATCACAGGCCACGTATTGATCTACGATCGTATCGCCCAGTACTAGAATGCGGCTTTTTTGAAATTTCCCAATGCGGTCAACTAATGTTTTTGCACCGATTGACTGTCTCCGGCAGGCGTCGTGAAACATTTCATGACGCTCATCTTCAATGTCCTGAGTGCTGCTGTGAAGAAAATCTGCGGATGAATAATGGACTTCGCCCGCATGATAGACAATCTTACCGCCATTTTTTTCAATGTTTTCAATCGCGGGATGTAGGTCTAACTCACGATTTTTTTCGAACTCCTTACCAAGAACTAGAATCTTAGGAGTAATTTTAGAAACTAAATCGTTTAGGCTAAAGCCATCAAGAATTATTACTTTATCCACATATTGGATGGCGGCCACACCGTCGGCGCGGTCCCCTTGAGAAAAGTATCTTTTTTTTGCTGCCGAAGGTATTAGGCTATCGCCAATAACCGCAACTGTTAAGTGGAGGCCAAGAGACCTAGCATATTGCAAAAACCGGATGTGCCCTGGATGAATGACATTGAAGTGGCCGTAGCAAAGAACCGATTTTTTCGCAGAAATATTATTTTGAATCTCAGTGAAAGCGATGATTTTTTGAGAGTGGGATGGCCCCATGAATGCACCTGCGCTCTAGGCTCAAATCCGTACGGAGTGAGACATTTTATTATTAGGGGTCAATAAGACTATTTTTTAGGAAAATTGTAAAGTTAGAGTATTCTTCTTTTCTTGAAAAGGGCGCTTATTTTATGCTCGAATTTGCGAGTGAATCGGGTTTTTCAGAAATTTCTCCTGCCACGCATCCATTTGATAGGAGGCGGCAGGTGGCAAGTCTTTTTGGGCCGCCTTTAATGCGGCTGGATTTCCGATGTCTCTCATCACTTGAGGATTGTGCCAAGTGGCTATTTTGCCCAAAAATGCTGGAATTACTTCCGTGCTGAAATCAGTCACTGTCTTGTGATCCCGCAACCAATCTAAAACTACCGGCTCAATTAAATAGATGGCTGCGTTTGCCTTGTTTCCTGGCGGGTTTGCTAGCTTTTCGTGAAACTTCTGGACCACGCCTCGGCCGTCTAATTCAACAATTCCGCAGGTTTGTGGGGTGTCGGTCGAAAACGTCATCATTGTCAGGACTGTACCATTTGGTCGACCGCGCAAATGAAATTCAAAAAAAGCCTCGAAATCACAAATGCATAAATTATCAGCATGTGCAAAGAAAGTTGTTTGTTCTGCAAAATAGCCCAAATTTTGGCGAATAGTACCGGCAGTTCCCAATAGTTCTGACTCATAAACACCCGAAGCCCAATTCTTATACTTTGGCCTCGCTAGAAAATCTTTCACAATTTCGCTGTGAGCATGGAGGTTCACCAACACGCCTTCGAGCCCCAATTGCTGCAAATTATCTAACCAAATCTCTAGGAGTGCCTTTTTTTGAATGGGCATCAGACATTTTGGCCACTTATCAGTAAACGGTCGAAGCCGAGTGCCAAGGCCTGCCGCCAAAAGTAAAGCCTTTATGTGGCCAAATTTCGTCTTACTTTCCAAGATACTTAAACCAGTCGGTTGTGGCTTCAGCAATCAATTCACTTGTCCAAACGGGAGCATCTTTCCAATAGTCTATATGCTTCAGTAATTCTTTAACGCCGACTTCGATAGGAACTTTTGGAGCCCAATCCAAATCACGCGTTATTTTGGATATGTCGGCAAAAGTACGTGCAGGCTCTCCTGGACGCTGGGGAATGTGGGTTTTTTCGCCGCCCAATAGTTCAACCAGCCGATTTACTGACACGGTTGCGCCACTTCCCACGTTGTAAATTTCGCCGACAAACTTACACTTCGATGCTGCATAAACGGCGGCAGCCACGTCACTTACATAGGTAAAATCTCTTGTTTGAGTCCCGTCACCCACGACTGTCAGAGGCTTTCCTGCCAATTTCTGAGCAAGAAATACTCCAAATACGGCTCCATAGGTTCCAGAAGTACGAGACCTTGGTCCATAAACATTGAAAAAGCGAGTCGAAATTGCAGGTAATTTGTAAACTTGGGCCCAGTGCATGACAAGCTCCTCACCCATGCGCTTTGTCAGCGCATAAGGGTACTGGGGCATGATGGCCGCATTTTCATTTGTCGGATAATTTTCTGGAATGCCGTAACAAGATGACGATGCGGCATACACGAATTTTTTTAATTTTTGCTTACTGGCCGCCTGCAATACATTAAATGTTCCGTTAACATTCGCCTGAAAATAAGCCTCAGGATTTTGAATACTAGGCACAATGTCGGCCAGGGCTGCCAAGTGATAAACATAATCGACATTGTCAAACGCGGATTCCCATTTCCCTCTTTGTGCCAAGTCACATTCAATGAGTTCAATTTTGTTTTTAACATGAACAAGATTTGCCGGCCGACCCGTACTAAAATTATCGAGTACCGTCACGTTGTGGCCGTTTTCTAGCAATAAATCGACAAGGTGGCTACCAATAAAACCGGCGCCTCCGGTAACAATAGTCTTCATTCTATTTTTCTCCTCGTCCACGGCTATACAGCTCTTGCATTATTATATGGCCTACGATCACCTGTAAGTCTTCAACGACTTGCATATCGTTAATTTGAAAATGCAAGGGAACCTGAGCGATGTTTTTTGCCGCACCTCCTGAAAATCCTAGAATCGCGAATGTCTTCATTCCCAATTTATTACCGATCTCAAGGGCTTTAATAATATTTGGAGAATTTCCACTACCTGAAAGTGCGATTAGCACGTCACCTGCGTTGGCCTTGACTTTGAGTTGCTGTGAAAATATATTTTCATAGCCCTCATCATTCGCAATACATGTAATAACTGAAGAGTTCGCAGGCAGGGCCTCGATTCGCAGTCCGAGGCCTCCTCCTTTGTCGATTCCATAATTAAAATCATTTGCCAAATGAATCGCGTTACCAGCACTTCCGCCGTTACCGCAAATATACACATGTTTTTTTAAACGCCAAGATTCATGCAGAACATCCGCCAGCACGCTAACCTTTTCGGTCAAATGGGGCGTAAAGGACGACGAAATAAGTTCTAAATAACGGGGGATGCGTTCTTTCATTTAATCAACTCACAAACTGGTGACCGAGGGTTAATGTGGCCGGTGACTCACTGAATGTACTGGTCCACGATCATTTTCGCAAACGGTATAGAGCAAGTCCATGCCGGTGAAATGGAATTTAATATATGTACCGAGTTCTCGGCTTTCTCAACAACAAAATCATTGGCTAATTGTCCGGTCGGTAAGTGGTACATTTGGGCTCGAATTCCCACTTTGTCACAGGGGAGGAGATTCGTCATTTTTAATCTAGGAACAATGCTTTTGGCCGCCTGCCAAAACCACGGCTTCATATAGCGCCTTCCCTCCTGCCAGGCTAGCCGGCGGAAACCTTGGCGGCCCGTAAGCACCTGAATTCCTATCAATTTTAAAAATTTCGAGGCCTCTAAAAAATTCACGTCCTCGAGTAGTTTGTAGTTTTCTCGCCCGAAGGCCGGGACCGCTGTCGGGCCAAAATAAACATCACCCTCAGTATTTGTGGTCGTGTGCACCCCCAAAAAAGGAACACGAAGATCTGGGACAGGGTAAATTAAATGGTTTAACTTTATACCCGAAGCGGGGTCTAGCTTCCAGTAAAGGCCCTTAAATGGAAGTAACGTATAGTCCCTCCCGACACCAAACTGGTGGGCGACCGTGTCAGCATGCAGGCCCGAAGTGTTGATAAAAGTACCATAAGAATACTCTTGGTCCTTGGTGACCACCCGTTTTGCAACAGGATCGATAAATTCGGGCTTGGCTCCGTAACAAATGGTTACGCCTCCACCGGTCAGGACTTCGGCCATTTTTTTGATGACTAACTTCGGATTTGCTATGGACGTAACAGGTACAAAAAGTGCGTCGCCAGTCGCCGATTGAGCTTCGGGCTCGAGGCGTGACAGGTCACTTTTATTCAAACGCTCAACCACGACCCCATTTTTACCACCGCGCTCGTAGAGTAGGCTAATCTGACTTGCTTCTTCAGGGCGAGTGGGTATGAGAATTTTACCAATTTCTCGAAATGGAAGTTTGTGCTCGAGGCAAAATTCGGTCATAGCGATCCGCCCTTGAGCGCAAAATTTGGCTTTATATGATTCCGGCGGGTAGTAAATACCACTGTGGAGGACTCCACTGTTCCTACCGCTAGAGTGAAGGCCCACCATCAATTCCTTTTCCAAAATAAGGATCGATTGGTCAGGAAAGCGACTCTTCAGTTCCCGCGCAATCGTAAGGCCCACGATGCCGGCACCCAGTATTAGAAAGTCAAAATTAGTATTTCCATTTTTCATTTTTTGAATATTCCAACGGTCGCACTACTATTCACTAGTTACTCAAAAAAAATAAATTCGTAGTCACCAGAATAGCCAAATTCCTTATACAGCCAAATCCATTCATTCACGTCTAATAGTGTTTCTGCGGTCAACGCCCAACACTCCAAATTAAACTGCTCTAATTCACTTCGGTAGCTTTCAAGCATTAAATACCCTTGCTTGCCAACCCTCTCCATTTCTCCAAGTGCGACTTTCAATTCCGATAATTTTAAGTTATGAAAAGTTCCTAGCGAGATAACTAAATCAAATTCTTTAGTCTTAAATGGATATTTTTCCTGAGCTCGATGCTTAAATAACCGAGGCTTGACTTCGTCTTTGGCATGAGCAAGCCCGTAATCTGACGAATCAAAGCCAGAAATGATCAGCTTCGGCTCAAGGAGGAGCATCTCATGCAGCAGAAATCCTTTCCCGCACCCGATGTCGAGCACACGAGACCCGGGACCTAATCGGTAATCACGAATGAGTGCTTCAGCCACAGGCTTCCAGCGCCCTGGCAGATACTTATACCCGCCGTATCCAAACCGCCGGTCTCCGTCCCAGTAATCAAATCCGTACTCCTTCGCTTTGATCATACAATGAGGCTTGTCATCTTGCATTCGAGCTAAATAATCACGTTTTGTTGCTTGATGCAGCGGGGTGACAATTTCCTTTAGTTTTTCCATTCTTGTTCCTGAGCCTTATAGCAATTGGGCAATGTCGTTCGAACTTTCCACAGCGTCTCAATTCGCTCGACATCCTCCGCGGATTCAAGTCTTAACCCCTCTACCGCAAAGTAGATCGTTTTCTTTTGTGATAAAATGCGGTCATACACCACACTTCGTTTGAGCTCGTCAGTCGGTAATTGATATAGGCTGTAGGCCGCAATTCCGGAAATATCATCTAGATCTCCTAACACTTGATCTAAAATCAACTGGCAACCTTGCATCGCATACTCAGTAGCACTTAGAAGGTAGGCGAGGCCATTTTTTTGACAAAAATCTCTAATCACTAGATTTTGGACGTGCTGAGGGACTCTCTCTCCCATAAATTCGCGACTAAAAATATAGCCCCGCACTTGCTTCATGATAAATTTGGGAATTTATAGCTCATTCCCACCTTTGAAGCTGCCCGCAGTGTTATGGGTTCGAAAAATTCACCGATTTTTTTATCGCCGTAGGGAGTAAACACACCTTTAAACCTACAATTCATCGACCACCGAGATTGTGCCTCTTCATTAACTCTATTCCCATGAGGTAAACCCTGGTCAAATAGCAACACTTGGCCATATTTAATTTCAAGAAATTCAACGTCTTTTGAAATTGATTGATATAATTCTTCGCTGTTTTTTCCAGATTTAGATCCAAAATTATTCTTGAGAATCTGAGTTTTATCAGGCTTCAGAATGTACATAGATTTCGTGCGATAACAATCAACCAGCGGCACCCAAACCACTATTTCGTATGGCGAGTCGCCAGACCAAGTGTCCGCGTGGACGGGCAACAGCGAACTGACATCGCCAGGCAACTGAATGCTCAAATTTACTCTCAGCTGCATCGCAAGCTCACTGCCAACGAGAGCTTCTAAATAGGAGCGGGCCATGTCAAAATAGTCTCGACGCAAATTAGGTAAATTATTTAACCCTTGAATAACCTGAAGACGAAATTGATTCAGATTATCGATTGTCACATATTTATGAATATTGCTCAGCAAATCACCGTCTGAAATGCCGTTGGGAACATTTCCTGCTGACTTTAATATATGTCGGATAATTCCTGTCATCCCAGACCTGATGCGCTCTGTTGCCTTAAGGTCAGCTGATTCGCGAATTATGAATCCGTCCCGCAAATACATTTCACTAAGATTTGATTCGAACTCCGTTAAAAACATTTGAATCACCCTCCTTAGATTTACATGCTCAAGACAATGGCTGCCTACCTGCTATTAGCAAAGGATTCGACAAGCGCTTCTTTGGTAATACCAAACGCGGTCAAAAGTGACGCTTGAGACCCATAGTTTTCCGAGAAATGATCGGGTAGGCCAATCCTTTTGATTTTATGAGTCACTTCCGGCAGGTGATCACTCGCATATTCAAGTACCGCCGATCCAAGACCACCAATTCGCGAGTGCTCCTCCACTGTAACCACTTTGCCTACTTTGGGTAGCCAGTGCCGAAGAGATTCATGATCAAGAGGTTTGATCGTGTGCATATGCAATACACCGACCTGAAGATTTTTATTGGCAAGTTCTTCTGCTGCTTGAAGTGCGATCTGAGTTGTAATGCCCGTGGTAATAAAAAGCCCGTCTTTAGGCTCCTTAAGAACAATAGCCTTACCAATTTTAAATTCCAAGTCTGGCCGACTTACAATAGCGTCACCGCCCTTCGCAAACCGAATATAGATAGGGTGCGGCCAATTTAAGGTTTGAGGCATAAGGCGCTTCATTTCCTCTGCATCGCATGGCGCAATTACGGTCATATTCGGCAGCACTCTCATGATTGCGATGTCCTCTACTGCTAAGTGGGTTGGGCCGAGCGGCGCATAAACAACTCCACCTCCGCTAGCTAGTAACCGGACCGGTAAATCGTGCAAACAAAGGTCCAATGCTACTTGTTCATAGCATCTACGAGTCAAGAAAGTGGCAATTGTATTGATGTAAGGAATATAACCATCCATCGCTAGCCCAGCGGCCATTCCAATGACATGCTGTTCAGATACCCCCTCCATAAAGAATCTGTCCGGAAATTGAGTTTTCATTCCTTCTAGAAGGCCTGGACTCAAATCTGAGCCAATAAAAACTACTTTGTCATTTTCTTTTGCTAGTTCGTACACCAGATTGAGGCTTGTGCTTCGCATGACGATCCCTTTATATTAATCAACACACGCATAAAGTGCTGCTAGCTCGGCGGGAGATAGTTTTGCCTTGTGGTGCCAATGTGGGTTACCTTCGGCGAACGGAAAGCCTTTACCCTTGATGGTATGGCAAATGATGGCAGAAGGCTTCCCCTCAGTGAACGGAAGCTTTCGGTAAGTTTCCACAAGTGCCTTCATGTCATGCCCGTCGACTTCTACTGTATGAAAACCAAAACTTGTCCATTTATCAACTAGGGGCTCCAAATCTAGAACCTCCTTAGTTTGACCGTAAGACTGCAATTTATTATAATCCACCATAACAGTCAGGTTTGATAGTTTGTGCTTAGAGGCGGACATAGCTGCCTCCCAAATCGACCCCTCATTGATTTCACCATCACCTGTCAACACGACAACCTTAGAGGCCCGTTTCTGCATTCGCGCCGCTAATGCTGCACCCACACCAATTGAGAGCCCATGTCCCAATGCGCCAGTCGACGCCTCAATACCCGGAATTTTATTTCGCTCTGGGTGTCCACCTATCCGAGAGTCGTGCTTACAAAATGTTTTTAATTCCTCTCGTTTAATAAAGCCGCGGTGAGCTAAAACAACGTAAAGTGCTAGGCATCCATGACCCTTGCTGAGAATGAAGCGATCTCGGTCAGGGCTTTGGACGTTTTCAGGGGTGACGTTTAATAGAGAATCATAAAGCGTGTAAATCATCTCAATTGGAGAAACTGACGAACCCAAATGACCACGCCCACCACCGTCGATGGCCTCAACGACCATTCTCCGGAGCTGTTTAGATATATCATTCAATGCGATGTCTCCTCGATGTTAGAGGTTATAATTACCTCTTAAGCGCCGTGAAAACTAGTCTAACTTCCGCCATTCCACAAATAATTCTCTGCCACTTACATACTGCGGGCAACGAATTCAAAGGCAGTGCAATTTAAATAGACAGTCCATGGCTGGGCCTTACAATGGCCCAGTTTTCTACTTCGTCTGGGACAAATACTCCTTACATCACCGTTTGTTTTGGTTTAGCTTTAAAACATCTAAGGAGATGTCAAGCATGCCCAAACAATTAATATTCGTCGCCCTTAACGAATTCAACGTCCAGCTTCTCAACGAAGCGGCCGACCTGTTCGCACTTCCCCACCTTAAACAGGCCTTAACTCTCCTCCATCAAAGGAAGACTGTAACCTCTGACGTCTACGATAGTGGGTATTTGGAGCCTTGGGTGCAGTGGGTATCTATCCACACAGGCACTCCGTCAACAGAGCACAAAATTAAGCACCTAGGAGATGTGAAGTCTAATACCAAAGAGCAACTTTGGGAGCAGCTGAATCGAAACGGTATTTCAAGCGGGATTTGGGGGGCCATGAATGCCACGCGCGGGAGTGCTGACCATTGTTCCTTCTTTTTGCCAGACCCCTGGACGTTTGACGAGAAGGCATTTCCGCGTGAGATTAATGCCTTCTTGGGACTTCCTCGGTATATGGCTCGTAATTATTTGAATCCAAAAATCCATGTTCTTTTTGGTCTACTTTTAAAATTTGCTGTTTTCATGTGCCGCCCTAGAGCTGTGATCGCGTTCATCAAAGCATTGCCGTACTTTCTTTGGTACGCCGTCAAATATAAAGCCGCAAATTTTGTGACCTATAGTTTTGCTGAATACCTCTCGACCATTCGTTTCCTGGATTATTGGAAACGAGATAAGCCTTCTTTTTCTCTAGTTTTTTTGAATTTGGTGGCCCACGCCCAGCACTACTACTGGACTGACGTGCCGCTAGCCCAAAACGACAAGTTAAAATACACGTTTACTTTCCTTGATAAAATTCTTGGGGTGCTTTTTGCCACTGTCGGAAAAGATGCTGATATTTTAATTGCTAATGGTTTGACGCAAATAAACACAAATTCCGAAGCGCCCTGGATTATGTACCGGCAAAATGACCATCTTTCATTTTTAAACAAAATTGGCATCGTCCCGCTTCGTGTCGAGGCGTGTATGACTCATGACGCCCATTTGTTCTTCCGTGATCAAGCAGACCGAGACAAGGCTCTAGCGATACTGCAGTCCGTGAAGGTAGGACCTAAGAAGTTCTTTTACCTGGAGGAGTATCCTGCAGAGCCCTTAAAACTTTTTTATATGTTGGAATTCACGGATCCTTCGGATGCCTTGACTGAAATAACTTGGGCGGGCGGATCTATTAAAATGCTAGACTGGTTTACTCCCATAATTCGTAGGACTGCCAAGCACCTAGGCACGGGTATTGCGCTTTCTACAAGTGATATGCTGCCAGACCTTCCTTTTCCTAATCATGGAATACATGACGTGATTTTGAGATTTTTTGGGATATCTCGCTCTGAGGCGTCATGACTGTTTTGCTCGATAATATTATTTTTGGCCTGCAGCCTCACGGTGGGATTTCGGTCTATTGGGCAGAGATACTTGCACGGGCGGCCCGTGAGGGATATTCTTGGACGGATCCTTATTCGCCCCCCGGCAATGAATCCCGAGCTAGCCTTAAAGATATTTCTTATAACAGCCCAACGTTTACATTCCCGCCCGCTATTGAGCGGTACCGAGCTGTAAACGCCAAAGGCTCCATCATTCACTCCTCTTATTACCGAGTGCCTACCGACTCCAAAACACCATTGATCACAACCGTCTATGATTTTACCTACGAACGTTACCGAAAAGGGCCAGCCCTTTGGCTTCATCATGCTCAAAAAATGCGCGCCATCCAAAGATCTGCAAAAATACTGTGTATTTCAGAGTCGACCGCAAGAGACGTCGTCCATTACGGCGGCAAACATCTTGCATCCCGAATAACCGTCACTCACCTGGCCGCTTCTCCGGCTTTTCGGCCCGTTGAAAATCCTATCACCGCTCTTTCAGGCAAATATCCTTGGATAGAATCTATTTCACGAAATAAAAAGATTCTATTATTTGTGGGTGCTCGTAGTAGTTACAAAAGATTTGACTTGGCAGTTAAGGCTACTGAAGCCTATCCAGATAGCCACTTGATTATTCTTGGTGGCGGGGCGCCCAGTAAGCAAGAGCAGGATGTGACACAGATTTTGGCTTCAGAACAACGAATTTCGTTTGTCGCAGCAGTCCCCACCACAGAACTGCCAGCATGGTATTCTAGTGCCTATGCCCTATTATATTTGTCAGACTACGAGGGGTTTGGGCTGCCTGTGCTTGAGGCCAGCCTTTGTGACTGCCCAGTGATTGCGCAAAACACCTCATCGATTCCAGAAGTTTATGGTGAAGTTGATTTTTTAATCGGCAATGACGGCGCCATAGGGGACATTATCTCTAGACTTAAGGACTTAAATCTTCCAAGTCTTCGCTCACAAGTGACAATGAGTGGGCGACAACGTGCCATGCTATTTTCATGGCAAAAATGCTCGGAGCAGACATTCAATATTTACAATTCAATCTAGAATCCTCAAAGGAAGTTTAGTGCTGAATAGCAAAATGATCGACAACTGTCTGGCCACATGGCATAAATCCTAATCTAACTGTCTTATTATCTTCAAAAAAGTTTTCGGAGCCTTATGGACAAACTACGCAATTATCTCATTATTTGTATGCTTTTAACAAGTGGACTTGCGGCAGTTATCACCACAAAGGCGTGGACCCGATTACCATTTCGAAGTCTAATTGACTGCTCAGAGCTTGGAATTACAAACCTTGCGGCGGCGACCGGTGAGGCCACCTGCGAATCCCGATATTATTTATTTGGACAATACTATTCCGTTCTACTCAAAAAAATTCCCGGCCCTAACCCTCTTAAATTTTTAATCTCTGGATTTCAAAATAAATTTAGCCTTTCGGGTCAAGCCCTTCAAGCACCACCCGGTAAACTTTACGTCACAGACATGGCGGGAAAATCGGTTTGGGTCGGTAGCGGAACCGGAACAGATTGGTCTTCAGCTACTCGTGTTTTAATAGAGCTCCCAAAAGATTCCGACCAATTTATTTTAAGTCTCCCAAATAATACCGAATACAATTTAATCCTGACCTCCACTTTTCGAAAGGAGTTGCGTACAAATTTCTTTGACGCATTAACGGTAATTATGCTCCTTGCGTCCCTCGTGATTTTTTTAATGCCGTCGAGAAATCCTTGGCTAAAGTATGCTGTGCTTACATCTTGGCTGGCATTAATTGTGCTCTGGTATGGCATGCCTTACGGAAGTACCACGGGCTGGTTTGATCCTGGGGATGACACTAGCTATATGCATTGGGCCTATAATCTAGGCTATTTGTTGGATCCAGACTTAACTCACAGTGCGTTTATCCCTAGCTGGTCCCTCAATCATAACCACCATTCCTGGGGCACAGGATTAATTTTAGCGCCTTTTGTACTTCCATCCCTCCTGATGGGATCGGGTCTGCGGCCCGGAATAATACATTTCGGACTAATGAACTTCGGTGTCATCTTCTGCGGGTGCCTGGCTGTTGTGATGTTATTTAGGGCATTTAGTCTAATTAGTAGCTGGCGCCCCGCACTATTAGTTGCTGTATTGAGTCTGCTTTCAACATCAATGCTAAAATGGATGTTTATAAGAAACTTCTTTAGCCACGTACCCGAATTTTTCGCACTTAGTTTTGTAACTTATTTCGCGTTACAGAGGTTCTACAAGGGTCGAGCAGACCTTTTCTATTTTGTTTGCATGTTGCTTTTTATGGTTTTGGCCGTTCAGGTCCGCCGAGAGAATATCGCCCTTTTTGGTCTGTTAATGATATTTGAATTCTTACACGTAAAGCACCCAACTGTAAAAATTATGGCTAAATATATTGCCTCTTTGGCGCTATTTGCAGTTGTGTCATATGCCATTTTAATGGGCACAAATTATTTTACTCAGCTAAAATCCTTTTTTGGGAATTCAAGTACTCAGCAATATTTCCGGACAAGTAATCTTTGGCAGGTTTTTTGTACTCAAGGGCCAGATGTATTCTACCGTGAGTCTTTTGGACTGTTTTACTGGAAAAATGCCTACCCCTGGCTTGCAGTCATGGCATGTGTCCTGAATTGGAAGGCATGGCGTTGGTGGCTTCCTCTTGCCGGGACGACACTTGTTTACCTCCTTATGTGCACCTTTTACGAATATCCAAATGGATTTGAGTGGCAAAGCCGTTTTTTACTAAAATTGAACCCAATTTTATTTGCAGGTGCTCTAATTTTCCTGACAAGCGCACCAAAGGCATTGAAAATTATCGGTTGGAGTTGGATGTTTTTGGCTGGCTACTTTGAATACGGAATGTATTTGACCCAGAAACCTGGGGGAATGAATTTCTATATTGCTGATTTTTCGGATCATATGCTGAAATATCCGCAGAGATTCCCCGGAATTAGTGTGACCATATTTTATTTGCCGCTAATCGTAGTATGGTGTTGTGCTTTTGGAATGTGGTTAAAAGTTTATTTAACAGACCGAAGTGCCCAAACATCGCTTTAGGGATCGAACCCTTCGTCAGGGACCCAATATTAGGAGCCTAATATTCTCAATCGAAACATTTTATTACCAGAACGAGTGTCATCCATTAAGAAGCGTTTTCTTAATATGTATAGAAATGTAAACGCAGGTCATGTTGGCTGCAGTTTATCTGCCGCAGAAATTTTGACTGTCGTAAAGTTTTCCTGGTTTCAGCCTGGCGATGAATTAATACTCTCGAAAGGGCATGCGGCTGCGGCTTTGTATTCCGTTTTGGCAGAATATGGCGATATTCATGATACGGACTGCGCGACATTTTACCAGGAGGGAACACTGTACGCAGCACATCCGCCCCCGGGAAAAATTCCCGGGATTAGATTCGCCACAGGTAGTCTTGGACACGGATTAAGTTTAGGTTCTGGGCTCGCTTTAGCAAATAAGCTAGATGACGACAACGCCAGAATTTATGTCGTCTGCTCGGACGGCGAAATGAATGAGGGTTCCACATGGGAGGCTGTACTGTTTGCAGGCCACCACAAGTTTGCAAATCTTGTCTGCATCGTCGACAGAAATCAAATTCAGGGATTCGGCAGAACCGAAGACGTGATCTCGCTTGGTGATTTGGGTGCCAAATTTAGGCAATTTGGATGGGATGCGGTGGAAGTACCCGGTCATGATGTGGACGCACTCTCTGAATTGTATACGTCAGAGATATGTCGAAGCAGAAACAAACCTCTTGCCATTATTTGCAACACGATCAAAGGGTATGGATACTGCGAATTGGAAAACACAGTGGCATGCCACTATTTGCCAATGACCGAGGAACAATATTCGAAAATGGTTCCGCCACCAGGAGCGAATGGAGTATGAGGCGGCAATTCGCAAAATCTATTAATTCAATTATTGAAACGAATCCTCGTTTAATATTTTTTACCGGTGATCTCGGATTCTCGGCATTAGAGGAAGTCCAAGAAAAACTCGGCCCGCGCTTTGTAAATGTGGGTGTGGCCGAGCAAAACATGATCAGTATGGCTGCTGCTGCCGCAAGTAAAAATTTCATTTCAATTTGTTATTCAATCGCTTCATTCGCGGTTTTTCGGCCCTTTGAACAAATTAAGGTAGACGTTTGTCTCCACAATGGAAACGTAAAAGTGGTTGGTAATGGTGGGGGATATGGTTATGGAATAATGGGGGCAACGCACCATGCGTTAGAGGATATAGCAGTGATGCGCACACTCCAAAATATGCGAGTGTTTCTTCCTGCTTTCAATTCAGATGTCCACGCAAATGCAGAAGAGATGGTTAGGCATATTGGGCCATGTTATTTGAGGCTTAATTCTCCGGTCAAAATGTCACTTCGCATGCCTGTCTCAAATTATGCCGGCTGGACGAAGCTCTCTAACGGAGTAGATTTGGTCATCGTTGCTGCTGGATCTATTTTGTCGTCTGCGCTAATTTTGGCAAAGCAATTTCCGTCTCGCATCGCTGTGTGGCAGTTGCACGAAACGCCAATTCACAGGATGCCTGACGAACTTCTAGGTGACTTGGCGCGTGCGCAAAAACTATTGGTATTAGAAGAGCATGTCGGTCCAGGAGGAATTGGTGAAGCATTAGCAGCGATTCTTTTAGAGATGCACAACGAGGGTCCAAAAGTTCAGTTCCAAAGGGCATATGCACGCGGGTACCCGAGTGGGAAATATGGCTCACAACTTTGGCATTGTGAAGAAAATGGGTTGACTGGCGCTCATTTGATGGCACAAGTGTCTAATATGTTAGATAAATAGGTGAAAAATGAATTCAGCAAATGTCGATAGTATTCTTGCACTAAGAGGTCCAATAATCATATTTGGCGCTGGCGGATTCATCGGAGCGCGACTTGCCGAAACGCTGCTGAAACATCGAAATGACATACTCGCAGTGACGCACCAAAATGATATTCCTTGGCGATTATCTAAGGTCGGTATAAAAAATCTCGTTAAATGCGATCAAACAAATAGGGCAGAAGTCTATCACATTTTCGCACACAAAAAGCCTCGAACGGTGTTTGCCTTTGCGGCTTATGGCGCCTATGCTCGACAAGTAGATTTTGATCAAATCTACCAGACAAATTTTCTGGGGGTCTTGAATCTGCTGTCTGCATCCAAAGAATTTGGCGTCGATGCCTTTGTTCATGCTGGATCTTCATCTGAATATGGCACTAATTCAGACGGCCCATCAGAGGACGCCTTGACTCGTCCCAACAGCGACTATTCCGTTTCCAAAGTCGCCGCATCGCAATTAATTTCTTTTTTTGCCAATCACAACAATGTGCCTGCGGTAAATTTGCGCTTCTACTCTATATATGGCCCATTTGAGGAGGGTGATCGATTAATTCCGAAATTGATCGAATACGGTCGCAACAAAAAGTACCCGCCTTTAGTCAACCCCAATATTTGTAGAGACTTTGTCTACGTCGACGATGCAATCAATGCAGCCATTCTATCTGCAAGACCGATGCAACCTAATATCTACGGGCAGTCGCTCAATATTGCGTCTGGGCGACAGACGACACTCCAACAATTGGTAGAGCTTAGTAGGACCCATTTCCAAATTCAGACTGAACCCGTCTGGGGGTCCATGCCTAACCGCGGATGGGATTTGACAAAATGGAACGGCAATCCAAAGAAGGCGGCCGATTTAATCGGCTGGAGTCCGACAACGGATTTGGAAACGGGTTTTGCACTGACCTCCGAATGGTTTTTGCAACTTTTGGATCCTTCAAAATCGGCAGGTACTGAAATTCAAGGGACCCCTATGTTTGACCGCATCACCGCAGTCATTGCCTGCTATAAGGATGGGCAGGCCGTTCCTATAATGTATGAGCGTTTGGTGGCCAGTTTCGCAGCGATTGGTTGTGACTACGAAATCATATTTGTCAACGACTGTAGCCCCGACAATTCCGCAGAAGTGATATCTGCCATATGTGCCAAAGACTACCGAGTAACAATGATAGAACATTCTCGGAATTTTGGTAGCCAGAGTGCTTTTATAAGCGGAATGGAGATCGCAACTGGTAATGCTGTTGTACTGCTTGATGGCGATCTGCAGGATCCACCAGAACTTATTCCCGAGTTTTTTGCGCAGTGGAAGCAGGGCTTCGATGTCGTTTATGGTCGGCGCACCGCTCGTGAGGCTACCTTCTTTTTGCAATTAGCTTATAAGGGTTTCTACCGCTTGCTGCGCTTTATGGCCGAAATCCCCATTCCTGTTGACGCCGGGGATTTTTCATTAATGGACCGCCGAGTCGTTAAGGAAATACTTGCGATGCCGGAGCGAGACCAATTTTTGCGCGGCCTTCGTGCATGGGTAGGGTTTCGGCAAATCGGAATTCCTTACACACGCCCAGAACGGATGTTTGGGGTAACGACGAATAACCTTCGGAAAAATTTTTGGTGGGCTAGAAAAGCCATTTTTAGCTTCAGCTATGCTCCCCTTGAGTGGCTAGTGTTTGGAAGCATGACGTTTATGATTATAGCGATCTCCGCAATTGTCGTGCAAATTATTTATAGAATCATGTTTCCAGATATTCCACACGGAATCCCGACAATTATAATTTTGGTGCTGTTTTTTGGCGCGTTGAATATGTCGGCATTTGCAATTCTGGGTGAGTATATTGGAAAGATTTTACAGGAATCTAAAGGTCGACCAAGATTTGTCAGAAGTCGCCTAGTGATCGCAGGACGTGAAATTGACCCTCAAGTTGGGCCGAGATAGCAAACCACCTACTGACCATGAGAACAAAAATAGGAAAGAACAGTTATGCTAAATGACCACTTAATTGCAGCGTTAGTTAATCGACCTTGTAGTGTTTGTGGGACTGGGAGCGATCAATCATTGCTGGTGTTAGAGCAGAATATCAATCTTGCCGATTTAGACGGGTTTGGATTTGCATCACGAAAACCGCCAGACAATCAGCATCATCAGTTGCTACAGTGCAAACTTTGCGATGTATGGTACGCTTCGCCCGTTCTAAATGAAGCAACTATTCACAAATTGTATAAGGAAGCAAGTTTTGACACTGGAGATGAAGCCGCTTTTGCGGCAAGGACGTATGGAAAACTTCTGGCTCATAGAATCGACCTAGTTCCCGACACCTTGTCGGCAATCGATGTAGGAACCGGAGATGGTGCATTTTTGTTGGAATTGAAGAAGCTCGGATTTCAAGCTGTTTTCGGCATCGAGCCCTCAGACGCCCCGATCAAAATGGCGCACCCTTCAATTCGCCAAAATATAATCAACAAACCCTTTCAAGAATCAGATTTTACTCCCGGGGAATTCTCTCTGATATCTTGTTTTCAAACCATCGAACATCTTTCAGACCCAGGCTCATTTGTGAAATCTGCGAGAAATTTGCTTAAGGAAAACGGAGTTTTAATGATCGTCTGCCATAATCGACGCGGAATTTTAAATCGACTACTTGGGCGGAAATCTCCCATTATTGACGTTGAACATCTTCAGCTCTTTAGCCCCAAAAGTATAGAATACTTGTTATCAACTTGCGGCTTTAAGTCAGTCGAGGTGTCAAGCTTCGTCAATTCATACCCTTTGCGGTACTGGCTTCGCCTGCTCCCACTGCCAAAACCATTTAGCAGATTTCTGCAGTCACTTTTAGTGACACTGCGCCTCGACAAATTAGTCGTATCGTTGCCCGTTGGAAATCTTGCAGTATTCGGTTCTCGATGACTGAGCGTTGATTTGTGCCGATTTTTAGTTCGGAGAGAGCGGTTTTTGTGAGCGAAATTATTGGGCAATATGTATATCCTCGTACCGGTTAAGGCAAAGTTTTCCCATTTTTAAAGGCGGATTATGAAACCAAAATATCAGTTCCTACGCGAACCCTTCGGTCCACTTCGAATAGTTGTGGAGAGTTTTATTGTTTTTATTTTTACATACGCATTTTATCGGCAGTTCGCTGCATTTGATTTCGACCCTCACCACGATGGTATTATGTTTAAATCGGCGATCGACGTGGCGCATGGTTTGAATCTATTCTCACAAACCTTCACTCAATATGGCCCTGCGACGACTTATATTCACGCTGCGTTTATAAGTCTTTTGGGAGATCATTTACTATCGATCAAGATTGCAACAACATTTATGTATGCCGTCGCCGCGGGGAGTTTCTACATGGTCTATCGGAGCATTCTACCGGCTTCTATAGCAATCCTGGCATTTGCAACTTGGCTACTTTCGGCCTATTTTTTAACTGATAGTCCCATGCTCCCATGGTCATCAGTAGTGGCTTTGGGGTTTCAGGGACTAGGAGCGCTATTATTAAATGCTTCGATTCGCCCGTCTGTGAATGCTAAATTGCAGATGATCATGCTCGTATTTTCGGGGATTGCCACGTCAATGGTCTTCTGGTCCAGGCAGCCCATTGGAGTCCTCTCGATAGTGGGAGTGTCAGTGCTACTCATTGTCTTGCGATTGCGAATGAAAAGCTTCATCAGTAATGCGATGATTGCCTCGTATGGCGCAGGACTAGTCTTGGGAATTGGATGGTTCGTTTCAATAATGCTAGCGCAGCATTCCTTGCAGCAGTGGTATCAGCAAAACGTACTTTGGCCTCGATATTGGCTAGGTATCATGACTGTTAATACCGGGAAAAGCGTTCACGCAAAAATGCTCTATGGGATTGAGCACCTAACGGGCCCATTTCAGTGGCAGAATATTCTAGTAACAATTTCGCCTGTTATTTTTATGATACTTCTCAAAATATTGTCACTTCGAGATTCAAAGTCCGTCCTCCCAAAGGCACTTGCCACGGCCTGTTATGTCGGTTTTATAATTGTTTTGGGGTACCATAATTACTCCTCGTCAGTGTTCGGTAGCATTATGTATATTTTCCCCGTTTGTTCCGCCATTTTTTTGGCCTACTATTTCATTCTGGTCATTCGGATTGGGTCTGTATCACCGACAATTATTCCAGTCATGACTCTCGGCATGATGGCCCTAGCCTCTTGGAGTCAGTATTATCCGCTTAGTGATACTCGGCACGCATTTTGGGGAGTGACTCCTTCTATTCCTGTTTTTTTTATAGCAACATATTTTGCAACAGGAAAAAGTCAGCTTAAAACATTTCTATTACTTTTCATTGTATTAGCGCGTCCCATTTATTTTACGTCCAAAGGTGCATTTGCTACTCTGCAGCGGGACTATTGGACAATTGAAACGCCCGAGATTCTCGCAGGAATTAAACAATTTAATGACCGGCCAAATGTGGCGTTGGCCCCTTCGGTAGCACTAGATAGACTTACTAAGCAACATCCCAATCTCCCAGTGATAAATCTGACTGACGACGCACTTTATGGCACATTTACTCATAATTTTGAGAAGCCAGATGCATTTAATGCCTTGTATATGTGGACCGGGTTTCCTAATATTTTTAATTTCAACCTCCAAACTCGAGCTGACTTCATCCACACAAAAAAACCAATAATCGTGGTTGACACTAGCTATGGACCAGTTGGTGGTCCATTTGAGAGGGTGTTGGCCCAGGAATTTAATTACGTCGAACTTAAAATCTCGGATGCATCCATGCCAATCAAGAACAATTTGATTTTTATGATGGATAAGTCTTTACTACCCGAGGTAGCGCCATAATAGCGTCGAAAAGAAGGTTAATTCTGCACGGGATGTCTTTGTCAGCCACGATCAATGGCCGTTTGTCCTAATGAGGTCTTTGGGGCTCCGATGTAACTACAAAAATTTGCGGGAGAAATTCATGGAACATTTAATCGAATCCAAAACCACCACTCAACATGCCCCACTTGAGCTTTTTTTGACTTATTTACGCACACGCAAGATATTGCCCTTTGTTAACAATTCAGTCGTCCTTGATTTCGGGTGCGGCAAACACCTCCGGACCCTACAGGCTGTCGAGGGCCGCGCACTAAACCGCTACGGCCTAGACTCATGTTTTAAAAGTATGCAAGCACATGTCACAAAATGTGGGATCCATGTCGCGGGATCGTTTGCAGACCTGAAGGCGGCACTGGGGCAATGCGGGGACAATATTAATTTAATACTGGCTCTAGCGTGTTTTGAACATTTTGAGACAGACACTCTTCAAGGCATTTTGCGAGAACTAGCGTTAGTTTCCACGTCCGACGCCACGTTAGTTGGCACTGTACCTACGCCGATCGCTAAGCCTGTTTTAGAATTTCTCAGCTATAAACTTCGCTTAATTGACCCGTCACAAATTAGGGATCATAAGGTGTACTACGATAGGAGTACACTGGAGAAAGCCCTGGTAGGGACCGGGTGGGAATTAGCCTCTTACTCACGTTTTCAATTTGGAATGAATAGCTTTTTTAAGTTCAAAAAAGCTATTCCAGCGACACTCGCCAACAAACGAGCACCTTCCAACGAGGCTCCATGAGATTATAATTTATTTAACGACCTGCGACGCCCAAACGGCGATGTCATTTTGAGGCTGCTTAAGTTCGTCGAAATAATTTTTGCTCGAAGGGACATAATCCTTAAGAAACTCTGCGACAATGTGCGCTAACCCAATATCCTCTCGCGCCTTGACAAGCCACCGTGACGGAACTCCCGCCAGTACCTCGCCCACTCCTCCGACGTCGATTCCGATAACCGGCACGCCGGCCTCCAAGGCCTCGCCAATGGCAATCGGCCAACCTTCAGTGTGACTTGTTGTGACGAGAAGATCTACTCCTTTTAGCCAATTTTTTGGTTCAATCCATCCACACCATTTTGCCCAGGGGTACTTTGCTTCCAGTGATTCTTTCAAGGGGCCAAGTCCTGCGATTTCAACTTTGATATTGAGGTTTTTTCGGACTGTATCCATAACTCTCAAAAAGAGCTCGGGATCTTTTTCATGACTTATTCTTCCCAGAAATCCGACCGTAGGTAGTGCGGCCAAAACGTAGGAATCGCGACGTTTTGGCGAAAAAGGACGGGAGCAGACGACTCCTCGGCACAGCCAATATTTAGAAACAAACAGGCTAACAAAAATATTCTCGTGACAAAGCCATCCCACACTCGATACGATCAGGCGGTTTACGGTATCTTTGACAAACTGTTGATAGATCGCCCCGTTGTGAAAAACACATTTAATACGAAGCTTTGGACGTGTTAACCGCAAATAAATGATGGCGGGCAATATTCTCAGCACGGCGAGGGTGCCGTTTAAAATCAAGATTCGTGGCTGAAATTGGTTGAGGACTCTAACCAAATTTAGGCTAGATGTGACAGGATTATTCCAATCTAAGCCTGCAGTCACTTTGACATTTTCTCGCTTAAATGGATCGAGGTCTACCCCTTCCACATCGTTAACAAACATCATCCATTTGGCCGTTTCAGAGCACACGCCAATCAGGTCTTTCCAGTAAGTTACGACACCACCATGTCCAAACATAGTCGTGACAACGAGACATTTTATGGGGCAGTCCGTGATGTTATTCATAAATAACTCGCATTATCGCTTCAATAGAGGTTTTCTTCGGATCTTCCATGAGTGATCCACCAGATTTGAGACTTGGAAAAGCCCCCACTGCCAACGCCTGAATAAAATCGTCAAGCGAGATCCCAAAACCCATCTTCACCAGCCCGTCTGGCAAGGCTCTCTTGGGGCCAACGTATAATATCGGAAGCCCCTGACTTATGTAGGTGTAAGCCTTACTCGGTGAGGCAAGTCCCACACTGTCTTCTCGAAGTGAGACCAAACCAAAATCGAATTCGTCAAACAATTCGAGAAGTGCTTTAAACGACTCGGTCCTATGCAGTAGGTTGACCGTGATTCCGGCAGCGGTAAAGAGATCTTTGAAACGCTCTTGAGAGGGTGCATTCATGCCAATTCCAGTAATTAGTATTTTGGATTTTAGCTCGTTAGAAAGTTTACTCAAAGCCCCAGCCAACGGTGAGATGTCGTGTGCAAATCCATAATTACCCGCATAAATCAGCCGAATTGGTTGACTAGCTGAAAAGTGCGGCTGGCGAAGTTTTTTTGTTGGGGACACAAACGTACTCCAGGGCGCCGCAATTTTGACGCGTTCACTTGGAATCTTGCGGTCTACGGTAATTAGGTCAAACATCGCCTCATCTAAGACGACAATTCTTTGGGGCAACTTTAAAATCACTTCGTCAATACCCGACAACATCCTTGGCAGCCAAGAAAATCCCCTTCTTTGAAGCATACGGGCCTCGATTTCTGGATGGGCATCTTGATACCACACCACACAGCGAAACCGCAGCACTGAGGCGAGCACAAGTAAATTCCAGTGTAGTAGTGGAGGCAGCGTGGTAACCACGACACAGATTTTTTGCCCCTTTATGGCTGACAAAAAAACCTGATACATCACCACAACGGGTATCCCAAGGTGACATAAGATAAGCGACAAAACTCGCTGCCACCTCGTCCCCCCTGGGCGGTACTTGGTCCTGAGGTTGGCTTGCACAACGTGTGTATCTGCGACCAAAGTCAGTTCAGCTCCGAGGTCATAAACCAATTTTGTGACTGGACAATTCACATCTGAAAATTCGTTGACTAGAACTATTTTCACTGCGCCAAAACCTGGCTTGAAATATCAAAGACCTTCGTCAATGGAATTGAATTCTTGACGCCAAGGGCTTCCAAATTTTGCGACGACCACATGACACCCATACCGGTATGATGCCCGCTTTTGACGGCAGTTCGAGTGAAAAATTCGCCAAATAGCCCAAAGGATTGGTCTCCTTGATAAATGACTTCTGCCTGATCAACTAAACGAGTTACCGCTGTTTCCACGAAAAGGTATCCGTCCGTATCTTCCGATACGGAAAACAGCTGGTCTGCTCCTACCCGGAATGTTCCAAGCTGGTGACGTATCATCTCTCTTTTGTCTTTTGAAACACGAACCTGCCAGTCTCGACTCATCAAAGGAAACACTTCGCCGGAGCTCAAGCCTAGACTGGATGCAAATTTTTTATGATCAAGAAGTCGATAGAAATTCATTCCACCTTGCTGTTCAAAGCGGGTATCAGAAATCTGACTAAGCCCAGAAACAATTAAAACTAGCGTGTTCGACAGATCAACACCTTTAAGTACTCGCCCAAGAATTTCGTCCATCATTTTGTATCCATCAAGTAGTGGATTATCTTGTGGGCGGCAATCAGGTGCAACAATTTCGGCGGAGAATTTTGACGGCTCGAGGTTTCTCCAAAAATGGTGCTGATAGTGGGCAATAGAGTTAAGAAATAAAGTCAAAAATCGGTACTCTTGCTTTTTTTGAACGCTGCAAAAAATGTCTGCCAAAAAAAGATCAAAAAGCCCAGCTAAACGCCATTTGACTTTCGGGTCTACTCTTTGGGCCACGAGTTGGCGCGCTATTCTTAACATTAGCCTTATTGAAATATTAAATTGGCCCGCCGATTTTACCGCCTTCAGTATATCCGTTAAACTCGGCTGAGCTGATGCGTGAGCTTGCACCCGACTACTAACCAAATCCCACAAACTGCGAAGGTCTGCAGGGACTGTCGTATTAGACTTTGACCACGGGTCTGGGAAAAAGACGCCCTCTTTTTGGCGGCCAGGCTTAGCGTTCATAGCGCCCACAATGGCGCACTTTAGACCGCGGTCAGAAAGTTTTTCCCAAATTTGGTCATCTTTCAATTCATGGACATCACCTAGCCTAAACACCCCATGCTCGCCAAATGTTTTGCCAGTGTGGGCAGACACCCACTGAATCCATGGCTCTATGTTTTCGTACACATCTTCACTGGTCGTCTCTGCCTCGTGCCAAGAAGCCATCACCTTCTTGAAATTTGGGAGGTGGCCTTGACTCACTAATAGCTTTATGAGTACGGGGCTAATTTCATTGAGCTCTAGTTGGATGACCCGCTGTGTTTTTTGTGCACTACCCATAATTGGCTGCTATCCCTCGTTAGTAGACGATTCGAAGTCCGTAAACACCGGCAAAAAAAACAAAGGTAAGGGCCAATAAAGTCACCCCTTTGATGTGTGCAATCACGAATTCTTTTCTCTTTACTAGGGTTCTGACGGCAGCGAAAACGACGATACTTCGCAGTGAAATAATGTTGATTCGATATTCTGTCCGAAACGGCTCGGGCACGAGCAAAAGGACCAAAGGAATCGTCGCTAAAAGAAAATCACTTGGTTTAAATATAAAGTAGCGCTTTTTGACCGTTACAATGAAAAGTAAAATCGTACTCACCATGAGTAGCCCAAATAAACCGTTATAGAGCGGTTGAATACTAACCTTTGCACCGTCCCACGCCACCATCATCGTGTTAGAGTTGTTAGCCACCAGCAGCACAGTTGAGGCTAAGGCAATACACGTGGAGTCCAAAAAATCATCGCCACGGCGAGACGCACTCAAAATAATGGACGCCAGGATTAACAGCCCCACAGCAGCGCTAGCAATACCAACATCCCTCCTTACGGCTCCAGCAAAGGCGGGGCCTGCGAGTAAAATAACGTAAAGAATGTAGCGGTTAAAATTCTCCCAGAGATTTATGACTCTCGACACTATTTTGTACTCGGACAAATCTCTGATATGGGCCCGTTGTTCCAGAAATCCAATGGCGGTCTCTGCATTGACGTTAGACGCCACGAGGACAAACGAAAACACGAGAACAATTCCAACATAGGGAGCCAAATCCAAGCCGTATTCTGGAAATGCGACCGGCAGTAAACCAATCACCCCGACCACTAATCCTAAAAAATATAGTGCGCTGACCGTTTGAGTATGGCTTAAGCCGATTTTTAGTAAGGCGTGATGTAAATGTGTTTTATCGGCCTTCATGGGGTGTGACCCTCGCCGCATTCTTCCAACCATGACTATTGCCGTATCCAGAACGGGAATCGCTAAGCATAAAACGACAGACGCCAGAGGTAGCGGGGCACTAGCAACGAGAGCAGACGTCGTGAAATCTATTTGTTGGCCAGAAAGTAGCAGCACCATGACCGCACCAATCATAAATCCAAGCCAATTGGAGCCACCATCTCCCATAAAAACAACTGCAGGATGAGTGTTGTATCTTAAAAATCCGACAATGGCCCCAATCATCGGGCAAGCTATGAATAGAAGTAGCCCTAGGTCGTGAGTCTTCAGAAAATAAAGGAAACTCAAAAGTGCGACCCCAATTAACGCCAAACCACCTGCCAGCCCATCTAGGCCATCGATCATATTTATCGTGTTAATGGCACCTACGATTACAAAAACCGCAAATGCGAATCCGACTTCGTGAGAAAGTACTAAATTAATTCCGACGCCTAGATCAAGGGTTTGAGGCACCAAATTATGGTATCGCACCGCAAAGCTTGCGAAAAGTATTTGCAGGACAAATCGGTAAGCTGGCCGAATTGAGATGACATCATCGGCGACTCCTAACAAAAACACGGCAAATCCACCCAGCATCACACCAGGCAAGGGAGCACTTTTAAGCCAAACAACTTGCGTGAGAAAAAAACTAAGTACAATTGCAATTCCACCAAGGCGTGGAATTGGCGCCAAATGAATTTTTCGGGCCGAAGAATTTGATTCGGCCACGTCTGGAATATCATAAAGCTGAAATGTTCCTGCGAATTTGAGCACCATGGGCACTAAGGCCATGCTAAAGGCCGTGGCCATTACAAATCCGATGAGTATCAACAAAGAACTATGCATGCAGCCGATTTTTCCCGCCGTGAGGGCTTCCTAATAGTCTATTTCTAGTGTTTGAATGTATTAGAAATTTTGCCTGCTGTCACCTCAGCATTTCGCACAATAAAGCGTGATTGACCACTTATAGTTGGGCATGTATTGTCTTTCCCTCGACGTTATTGTCAAAAGCAGATGGGGAAAACGATCACGATGGCCAAACTTGATAGAACCGCTAAAATCTATGTCCCAGGGCACCGTGGACTGATAGGAAGTGCCCTACTTAGAAATCTTAAAGCCCGCGGCTTTGGTAATGTCATTGGAAAAACCCGCGAAGAGCTAGATCTGCTGGAGCCCGCAAGTACAAAGCGCTTTATTGAGGCAGAAAAACCAGACGTCATTATTATAGCTGCCGCTCTAGTAGGCGGAATTCATGCCAACAGCACCTACCGAAGTGAATTTATTTGGCAGAATCTTCAAATTCAAAACAATCTGATCTGGTCTGCTCATGAAATGGGCGTCAAAAATCTAATTTTTCTCGGTTCAAGTTGTATTTACCCGAGGCAAGCTCAGCAACCAATGGCTGAAAGCTGTTTGCTGTCTGGCCCTCTAGAATTTACAAACCGCCCTTATGCAATTGCCAAAATTGCCGGCATCGAACTAGTTAACTCTATCCGCCAGCAGTTCGGTCGAAATTACTTCTCCGTCATGCCGACTAATCTCTACGGCCCAGGAGACAATTTTCATCCTGAAAACAGCCATGTGCTACCTGCACTAATTCGCCGCATCGTGGAGGCCAAATCACAGAACGCCGCAGAGGTGGTCATTTGGGGCAGCGGCAATCCCCTCAGAGAATTCTTGCATGTGGACGACTGCGCAGATGCGATCATTCACCTGATGGAGACTGTCGAAACCGGCACTCTGGAAAAATTGCCACCTGCTCGTGACGGCTGGTATCACGTCAACGTGGGGTCTGGCGCGGAAGTGTCCATTGCTGACCTCGCACTTACGGTAGTCAACGCCGTCGGTTTTAAGGGTAAGCTCATTTTTGACCGCACAAAGCCAGACGGGACCATGCGAAAATTGATGGATAATTCCCTATTGAGAGGGTTAGGTTGGTCGCCTAAAATTGGCCTTAGCGAGGGCATCGAGTCGACTGTGAAGTGGTATGTGGAGTCACTAAGTTCAAATTCAGGAACTCTGAGGCGCTAAAAATAGCGCTCCATTAATGACAAAACCGTTATTCCCTTCATTAGACAAATGGCAGTCAGGAAATATGGTTTTAAATGGCTAATCGCACCAACCTTCGTATTTGCCGTCAAATAAGCCATAGACGTTACAATTAACGCGATTTCTACTCCAATTAAGTATCGCCCATGTAAATTGGCGACTGGATAAAGCGCTGCTGCCATTATTCCAATAGATATGGCGGCTGCAGCAATCGTACCCAACAAGAACACTCCTTCAATCCCAGAAGAAATCTCGCCTCTTCGGCTAATTTTTATATTTTGAATAGATCCAATAAGAATAGCTATAGGAAGCACACTTTTTGGAAGCATCACAAACGACCGCTGGATAGGCATCTCCAGCCATCCAAATCCGTTCCAAAATGACGAACAAAGATAGAGATCTGAATAAAGAGTGGTGAAATTCAGGAAATATTTTTTGACAGAACTTCGCACGTACATCCATTTCGTCATGACATTTGAAATTTCAATATTTGGCTGCGGCTCAACATGTAAAAACAACGGCCATAAAATGATGATAGTAATTATTGCGAGTATCAAATAATGGCTATATTTTAAAATCCCATCCTGAGGTCCTTGGGCGGACTTTTGAGCTTGCTCCTGGTTTAACTTTTGGGCGCCTACGACTCCTGCAAACATCCCACCGAGCAATAAGACCATAGAATAGATTCTTCCACCTGGTGTGAATATTGCTTTTGGCCCAAGTTGAATCAACCTGGAAATTTCCTGCGGCAAGGCCACCAAATTTGGCATTGCGACTACAAGAAATGTGCCTGCTCCTAGGATCATAAAAACTAAAGACCGCTGAAATTTTTGGTAACTTAGAGTTAATTGATAGTAGAGAATGAGAAGCCCCCAAATTAATGGAAACACCAAAAAAGGGATGGCTGCAGGCGAGCCTAGCAAGGGAAGTGGCGCTAAGGTTCCGAACAAAAAAGACAAAAGCCCGACTGATGTAGTATTATTTTCTCTTGCGATTCGCAGGCTCAATAGAACTCCTGCTGCCGCAAGTACATACAGGCTAGTTAACGGCCCATAATTGGAAACATGCATTGCAAAAAATGGAAGTGTTGGCACGAATAACAGCACTGAGCCGATAAAAAATCCTGAATCCCTCGATGTCGGGGTCGCTGCGGCGACCATCGAAATTGCTCCGATACTAAGACAAAATAGAAAACTCCCCATGAGTCTGAGGCTAAGCAGCAACGTGTTTGCATGCTTAAAATCAAATATTGAGTGCAGCACATCCCAAATTGAATTCGTAAACGGAGATCGCTCCAACATAAGGGTCGGAAACATGTGAGGCATCCATGGTAACGACGTAATTCTCAATATATCCTCGGACATAAACTTAGCGTCAAATTTTGTATAGATTCTTGTGAATTGTCCCTGTCTTGACAGACTTTCTGCGTTTAATATGAGCTCTTGACGATTTGGCAGAAATTGGACAAACCCAAGAAAATGATCCGGCTCATCTGGAGCCTCAAAAGGCGGCGACACCACAACATGGGGCAACGAAAGTCCCAGTGCCAGAAGAGTCATACCGACGAAAATTTTGGGTCTCCCCACATTCTGTAGAAGAAAATAGGATCCAACAAGTGTTGCGACAAACGCTGTCGCCAAAATGGCCAAAATAACTGACTGAGGGAAATCCCATGTGTAAGCTAGTAGGTCTAGCCTGGTAAAACTTGAGCCTAAAATTGGCCGTATTGATTGTTCAAGGGTAGGTAGAATGACAAGGCAGGCCAAAAAAAATGGGGCCACGACCAAAAAACGCTGAGTTCCGAAAAATTTATTGATAAACACTGATTTACCCGCCAAAAACCGGTAATTTAGAGCGATCAAAACTGGCTAACTTAATTCCCTCTTTATCTTTCGCCGACAACTGAATGCCCTCGACTAAAGGCCACTCAATCCCGATATCTGGATCATTCCACATGATGGCATGCTCGTCTTGGGGCGCATAGTACTGTGTGCACTTATATGAAAAAAGAGCTGTTTCACTAAGCACAACAAAACCGTGCGCTAGGCCCGGAGGGACCCAAAACTGGCGTTTATTTTCGCCAGAAAGATGCACTCCAACCCATTTCCCGAAAGTGGGAGAGTTGACCCTAATATCCACGGCCACATCAAACACTTCACCCATGGGGGCAGAGACCAGTTTTCCTTGGGCATTGGGGTTTTGAAAATGTAGGCCCCTCAGCACCCCACGCCGTGAAAGGCTGAGGTTATCTTGTACGAATACTCCTGGAATTCCTGCGTCCTGATAACGTTTTTGGCTGTAGGTTTCGAGAAAAAATCCTCGCTGGTCGCCAAAAACTTTTGGTTCGATGATATAAGCGCCATCAATGGCTGTTTTTTTCACTTCCATGTGCTGCAAACCCTCTTTTTCGCTCTGAATTTGATTGCGAGCTTGTTGTATTCCCAATAATGTATAGTTCCATATATTTGGGAGTTTTGCATGAAAATTTTTATCACGGGTGGCGCTGGTTTTATAGGCTCTGCCGTTATTCGTAATATCATCCGCACCCGGCCCAGTTGGTCGGTCGTCAATATTGATAAGCTAACCTATGCGGGCAATTTAGAGTCATTGAAATCCATCAGTGACAGCCCCAATTACTCGTTTGAGCAGGTAGATATCTGCGACAAGGCTAAAATTAAGGCTCTTTTTGCAAAGCATCAGCCCAATGGGATCATGCATTTGGCCGCTGAAAGCCACGTGGACAGGTCGATTGACGGTCCAGATGAATTCATTCAAACAAACATTATGGGCACTTATAACCTGCTTGAATGTGCACGAGCCTACTGGTCAGATCTCGGTGAGACGGCCAAGAAAAATTTCCGGTTTCATCATATTTCTACAGATGAGGTGTACGGAAGCCTTGGAGACTCCGGTTTTTTCACAGAAGAGACCTCCTATAAACCAAATTCTCCTTACTCTGCGTCTAAGGCATCTAGTGATCACTTGGTGCGGGCCTGGCACGAGACGTTTAAACTTCCTGTTGTCACGACAAACTGCAGCAATAACTACGGGCCGTTTCATTTCCCTGAAAAGCTAATTCCGCTCATGATCCTCAATGCTTTGGACCTAAAAAAATTGCCCGTTTACGGCAAAGGCGACAACGTTCGAGACTGGCTGTTTGTGGAAGATCACGCGGAAGCACTACTTGCTGTGTTTGAAAAAGGCCGCCTTGGTGAGACTTACAATATTGGTGGCAACAACGAAAAACAAAATCTCGAGGTCGTGCACACAATTTGTGATCTGCTCGACGAAATGAGAAAACGTGTTGACGGCAAGAGCTACCGAGACTTGATCACGTATGTCGCCGACCGCCCTGGGCACGACAAGCGTTACGCCATAGATGCAAGTAAGGTGACGAGGGAGCTTGCGTGGAAGCCCAAAGAAACGTTTGAATCGGGAATTCGCAAAACTGTAGCTTGGTACCTAGAAAATGCCGCTTGGTGCAAACGCATCCAAGACGGCTCTTACAAACGTGAACGACTTGGAATCGGAGGCTAAAATGGCAAATCGTAAGGGTATTATCCTCGCAGGGGGATCTGGCACCAGACTTCACCCCTTGACCTTGGTCATGAGTAAGCAGCTACTTCCTGTTTATGATAAACCCATGATTTATTATCCACTCACGACCCTCATGCTCGCAGGCATTAAAGAAATTCTTTTAATTAGCACACCCCATGATCTTCCCCACTTCAAAAGACTACTTGGGGACGGGGCGCAGTGGGGAATCAAGCTTGAGTACGCGGAGCAGCCTAGTCCTGACGGGCTGGCTCAAGCCTTTATTATCGGCGAGAAATTTATTGGCAAAGATCCTGTTTGCCTAGTTTTGGGTGATAATATTTTCTACGGCTCTGGCCTTTCTAAAATGCTTCAACGCACAAGCTTGGAAAGTACCGGAGCCACCGTCTTTGGCTACTACGTCACAGATCCAGAACGCTACGGTGTCGTTGAATTTGGCGAAGGTGGAAAAGTTCTTTCCCTTGAAGAGAAGCCAAAAACTCCAAAAAGTAGCCACGCCGTCGTTGGACTTTATTTTTACGATAATGAGGTGGTGCAGATTGCCAAGAATCTGAAACCTTCGCCACGCGGAGAACTGGAAATTACAGACTTGAATATCGAGTACCTCAAAAAAGGACGCCTCACGGTCGAGTTACTTAGTAGGGGAACAGCCTGGCTCGATACCGGCACCCATGAGTCCCTGGTGCAGGCGACAAATTTTGTTGAGGCCGTTGAAAACAGGCAAGGCCTGAAGATTGCGGCACCCGAGGAAGTGGCCTGGCGGATGGGCTATATAAATACAGCTCAGGTTAAAGAATTGGCAAAAGCCCTTGGCAAGAGTTCCTATGGCCAACAGCTACTGAAAATCGTGGCTCAGGGCAAATAAAGAAAGACACTGTGAACGACCAAATCAAAAATTCCATCCAGCACAGAATGCACTACGTAGCACTTATTACGCTGCTGATTCGCAGGGAACTTAAAGTCAAGTACCGTGGGAGCACGCTTGGGTACCTGTGGAGCATGTTAAATCCACTTTTGTTCATGGTCATTATTAGTGTCGTATTTTCATTTATTATGCGAGGCATTGAAAACTATAATCTTTTTGTTCTTTCTGGCATCTTGTTTTGGAACATGGTGACTTTATCGTTAAATCTTGGCGCCACGGCGATCGTAAGAAATGCGTCTCTCCTTCAAAAAGTGAGGATTCCAATTTGGGTTTTCCCTGTAGTGCCAGCAGGCCTTGGGGTCACAAATTTCATGCTTTCGCTCCTGCCATATTTTGTTGTTTACGCGTTCTCTGGCCGCGCTTGGCCTGCCCAGCTTTGGCTATTTCCGTTCATTCTAGTTCTGACTCTTGTTTTCTTAACCTCCCTTTCCATCATACTGTCGACAATGAACGTGTTTTTTAGAGACGTTGCCCACGTCATGGAGCCGCTGCTAACTCTTTTATTTTACGGCACTCCGATCATTTACGACCGCCACGGTGCTAATTTTTCAGAGAAAGCCCGAAACCTACTCGTCTTAAACCCCTTCACTCATTTTGTGGAGGCCTACAGAGCCACGATTTTCGGGGGCTCGACAGTCTCCCTATCAGAGCTTGAAGTCATTTGTCTTTTGACAGCATTATCTGTTGGAATCGCAGCTTGGACTTATAAGCGTAGTAAAAATCAGATTATTTATAATTTATAAAAGAGTAAATGATGCGTGAAAACGAGCCAAAAAATTACGCCATTGACTGCCAAAATGTGGTCGTAGAATATCTTTTAGCGACCCACAAGCACTCTGGCCTAAAAGACTTTATCCTCCATCACCGCCAGTATCTCTCCGGCAGAAAACAATTTCGCGCGATTGATAACGTGACACTGCAAATCCCCAAAGGCCAGTCGGTGGCACTCATCGGCCACAACGGCTGCGGCAAATCAACTCTCCTTAAAACGATTGCGGGGGTTATTAATCCAAGGAGCGGGTCTGCGGTCGTTAAAGGCCGGATCAGTCCCATGATTGAACTGGGGGCGGGGTTTGACCACGAGCTCTCTGGCAGGGAAAACATCGAGCTTTCGTGCATGTTAATGGGACTTAGTCGCAAGGAAATTGCCGCCAGGACTCCGGCTATCATCGAGTTTGCGACCCTCGGAGATTTTATTGACGCGCCACTCAAAAATTATTCGAGTGGGATGATCGCCCGCATAGGATTTGCTTGTGCCACGGCGATTGACCCTGATATTTTACTAGTCGACGAAGTCTTGAGCGTTGGCGACACAAACTTCGCTTATAAATGCCTGGGCCGCATTAATGCTTTGCGTGAAACGGGCACCACGGTCGTGCTCGTCTCTCACGACATGGCCTCAGTCCAGAAATTTTGTGACCGGGCCATCGTGCTAGAAGAAGGTCTCCTTAAATTTGACGGTGATGTCAAAGTTGGCGTCGCCTTCTACTTAGATATTATGCATGAGCGTCTCATCAAATCTTTACCCAAAGAGCAGCACGACGAGGCGACTAGATTAAACTTGCTGCGAAAAGGTAGTCTTCTCAAAAATGGCCCAGCTGCAAATTCAGATGTGCGCATTTTTCAAGATGGAAAATCAACCGAAGAACTCGACGTCTCAAGGGCCTTTGAGCTTGTTGTGGACATTACCTTTTCCAATTATCCGGTCATCAGCGACGACCTCGCAATAGGAATTGCATTGTCCGATAATGGACGTATTATCACGGGGTTTAACAACCTTGATTTACGTTTCGAAACCAAATTTGACACCGGCAGCCAGCGTATTATGGCCCGATATTCAATGCCAAGTGGCATGCCAGAACTTGCGGCTCGTGATCAAATTGAAATCTTAGTAGGCATCCACGATCAAGGCCTTTCCCGAGAGATCTTCATGGGCAAAGGCGCGAGCATAAAGATGACGAACTCACTAAGTGGTGCCAATCGTCATAATTATTTGGTGGATGTCTCCTCTAGAGTTAACGCCTTCACCATCGAAAAGGCTGGGCAGACATGAGAAGGATGGTAGGGATCCACACACGGCGTTTAAGAGATATTTGTCGCAAACTTTTTTCGACAAGCCTAATTGGCCGTCCCTGCCGCAAGATTTTATGGCTAACTCAGCGCCTATTTCTGGAATTGCACTTTGCGTTTGAGAAGCTTTACACCAACGCACCATACATGCTGGTTGTCGGGCGCCAGCTCCACCCAGGAAAATTACTTGTGGTGGCAAAACATTTCGATCACCTGAAGCACGTCGTTCGTACGCTACCGCTTCAACCGAAAATCTCAGTGTTAATTCCGGTGTATAAGGTTTCTCCAGTTTATTTGCAAGAATGCCTAGACAGTGTGGCCTTTCAGATTTACGAAAACTGGGAAATTTGCGCCGTGGACGACGCCTCACAAGATCCGGCGGTAACAGCGGTCCTTAGTGGCTTCCAATCTCAATTTGGCAGCAAAATAAAGCTTTCCGCCCACGACAAAAACCAGCACATTTCGGCGACGTCAAATTCATGTTTGAGCTTGGCCACTGGAGACTACGTCGTCCTTTTAGACAACGACGACCGCCTATACCCTCATTCACTGGCGGAGGTGGTCAGATATATTAATCTGCATCACGAGCCAGATGTGTTGTACTCAGATGAACGCCTCGTAGACGGCCACGGAGAAAAAGTAAATCCTCCCTTTCATAAGCCTGAATGGTCACCGTGGCTTCACGCTTCGGTCAACTACACGACACACCTATCTGTTTACCGAAGGACTCTATTAACGGAAATTGGTGGTTTTAGGCTAGGCTTTGAGGGCTCTCAAGATCACGACCTCATGCTCCGCGCGGTAGAAAAATCATCGAAGCCAGTGATTCATATCCCAAGCTGCCTTTATCAATGGCGAGCTCACCCTGCAAGCACGGCTCACAGTATTGACTCTAAGCCTTACGCCGCAAACGCCGGAGAAAAGGCTGTCACAGAAAGTCTCACGCGCCGAGGTCATAATGCCAAAGTGCTTTATGAGCCCCACACCGTCCACTATAAAATAGAGTTAGAGCTCCCTAGCCCAAGGCCCCTTGTCAGCATTGTGATACCAAGCAAAGAGGCCCGAGACTTACTCGCCACTTGCATTGAATCAATATTTACAAAGTCGACCTACACCAACATTGAAATTGTAATTTCGGACAATGGTTCGACCTCCAAAGAGTGCCTCGCTTTCTATGAGGAGATCAAAGGTCGCTACCCGAATAAAATCAGGACCATCATTGAGCCTGGTCCCTTTAATTTTGCTCGCCAGTGCAACATCGGAGCCAAGCACGCAAACGGCGACGTCCTTTTATTTCTTAATAACGACACCGAGATAAAAACTCCGGGTTGGATTGAGGAGATGCTCCCGTTTGCGTTACTGCCAGAGATTGCGGCTGTGGGATGCAAATTACTGTACCCAGACCACACCATTCAGCATGCGGGAATAATGGCGGCAGGTCGTGACGTGGCCGTTCATGCAGGTCTGGAACTTGCGGAGGACGATAATCTATACGGAAACATGCTCAACACCCTTCACGAGGTGTCGGCCGTGACGGCCGCTTGTATGATGGTACGAAAACATCTGTTTTTTGACGTTGGGGCCTTTGACGAACATTATTTTCCGAACGGGTACGGTGACGTGGAATTTTGTTTGCGAGCTCGCAGCCACAATAAATCCATTTTATATACACCGTATGCCGTGGTCATTCATGCGGAGTCCAAAACTAGGGGAAAGTCCGTCGAATATTTTGAACGGCATTTGATGATGCGAAAGTTCGGACATGACATTTTAAACGACCCCTATCTAAACCCAAATCTCAACAGAGATAGCATTTATCAAGTTGATCAATTTTATAATGCACTTGACCTAAATGGCCAGCAGATGAAATTTTTTCTAGAGACACCCCAAGATCAGTGGATTTCCAAACTCACGCCAACCTCAGGCGGCGCAAGGATGACATGACTTCTTTCGCAGAATACAAGTCCTATATCGAAACAAACCCATTGTGCCGAACCCTACTGCGGGACGTCCCCTGGACACTATCTGGTGCCGTTCAAGCAAACATGCCTGCAACTCTCCTAAACGAGAGTGCTCGCCTTGATTCTCTGACTTGTGACGTCACGTTTAGCATCATCACTCCTATGTACAACACCCCTCCTCGCCTCCTAGAAGAGTTATTGGTATCGTGCAAGCTTCAAACCTGGCGGCGTTGGGAATTAATACTAGTTGATGACTGTAGCCCAAACTCGTCTCACATGGACACGGCCCTAGGGGCTGCGAAGGCTGACCCACGAATTAAGGTCATCCGGTCTGACGTCAATTTAGGAATTGGGGGAGGACGAAATCTCGGCATGAAACATGCCACCGGAGATTGGACGGGTTTCCTAGACCACGATGACCTACTGCACCCACAAGCCCTTGGGCTATTTGCGCGGCATATCCACGACTCTAAGAAATCTGGTCAAGGCGTTAATTTCATATTTTCTAATGAGTGCAAGATTACAGAGGACAGCAAAAAGGTCAGTGATTTCTTTCTGAAGCCTGACCTATGCAAGTCAACTCTTTTGCGCAGCAATTATCTGGCTCACCTGACCTTTATTGAGCGCCAGTTCATGGCCAAAAATGCACTTCCTGACGGTCGGTTTTTTAGAAAGGACTTTGACGGGGTCGAATACCATGATTTTTTCCTTAGGTTAGCCCATTCGCCTGACATCAGGTCTAAGCACATTCCTGAATTTTGTTATTACTGGCGCAAGATTTTAAATTCAACCGCCGATTCTCTGGCCGCAAAACCCTATGTGACAGAGCGCGGTCAGTCCCTAATTCGCGAGAACTTAGAAGGCCTTGGTTATGTGGTTGATGACCTCGCACCTCATTTAGCTAGAAATAACGGCCAAAACCGTTTTTTTCGGGCCTCGTTTTCTAGTCCTAATAATCTAGATCATAAAATTCTGACCATTGTTCCGTTTCGAGACAAGACCTCAATGACTATATCTTGTCTCGAGTCGATCGAGGCGCAAGACGTAAAGGTCACCGTAGTTTTAGTCGACAACGCTTCTGCGCCCGAGTCCATATCTGAGCTCAAACGCTGGCTTGGTCAACCAAGGAAGTCTCGCTACATCTTGGAGACCATCCCCGGCCCGTTCAACTACGCTAAACTAAATAACGTAGCGATCACCCGGCACGCAAACGGATTTGAATACGTCCACTTTCTAAATAACGATGTCACACTTTCTGGGCCTCGCGTCATTAGACAAATGGTAAGTGCCCTACTCTACGACCCTGGCATCGCTTTTTGTGGCATAAAACTTTGGTATCCAGACCTCACAAGCGTCCAGCACGGCGGCATCAAGATCGGACTTGAAATGATCGGGTCTGGTTATTTTAGACCAGCACATATGACCACCATGGTTGATTTCGTTCATGATGACCACGCGGTGACGGCCGTCACGTTTGCGTGTGCCATAAGCCGAATGCAAACCTACCAAGACCTCGGAGGGCTTGACGAAGACTGGCTTCCCAATGGACTTGGAGATGTGGACTTGTGTTTACGGGCGATCACGCGGGGGTTTCGAAATTTCTATCTGGGCTCTGCCGAAGGCACCCATCATGAATCCATCACACGCAAGTCTAGTGACGAATCCCTAGAACTGTCCGCGCTTTACCTCCGGCACGGAGCTTGTATCAGCCAACAAATAAGGTTACAGCTTGGTTACGATACGTTTTCGGTAATTAATTCAGATGCCGGCTGGCTAGAAAAACCACTTCGTTACCGCGTGGCTGACCGAGTGAATTCCTACCTGAAAATCACTCTAAAACCGATTCACATTATAACCAAAAAATTACTAAAAATTTCTCGGTAAATACTTAAGGCTTCTGAATCGTCAAAACAGAGTAGGTAAACAGATCCCGAACTCCAAAGTAATAATCTGCAACCGCAAAGTCGGCGGCTTCGGCAATAGAGTAGCCTTGTTTTTTAGATTTCAGGCGTGTGATTTCATCAGGATGAAACTTTACGTTTTTTCGACCAAGTACTTTTTCAAAAAATATTGTCAGGGCTTTGAAAAATAGAACGCTTAGGCCGAATTCTGGTGGCCACAGTAGGACCGCTTTGCCGCCACTTTTTAGCACGCGGTGAAATTCTGAAAGGATTTTAGCAATTTCTTCCTCCGTAAAATGCTCCATGACACCGAGGTTATAAATCCCATCTAATGAATTTTCTTTTAGCGGAATATCCATGATGCTGCCGTGCACCAGTGTGCAATTGTCTTTATTTGTTTTACGGTAGAAGGCTAGTGCCATTGGAGAAATATCAAGGGCTGTGATGTTTACATAGGACGTGATGTCTACGTCGACTTGACCACTCCCGCAGCCAGCGTGAAGGACATTTGCATTTTCTTTGAAGTGCTTGCGTATAAAGTGATTCAAGATATTTCGAATTATAAATTTGCGGTAGAACGCCGCAACAAAATCGTAGGCCAAGGTCCCGACTTTCGCTTTGCCGCTCCAGTAGCCGTCCCAGCCCTGCTCGTCTTGCAACGTCTTATCAAAAGACTCAGGTGGCATTGGCTCTATAATATTAAAACGCTCTCGGTTCATGAGTGTGGTCAAAAATAGGGTAAACAAAAGTCTAACGCTGCGACCAATTTCACTATTATCCATTTTTGATTCGCCGTAGGTGCGAGTCGGAAGCACGATGGGAATTTGATTGATTTTAAACGAGTTGAGAAAGAAAATATAAAGGCTCTCAAAGAAAAATCCGTAGCCTGTCGACGATACAACGTCCCATGCGTAAATAGGAATATGATCAAGACGGTAGAATCTCAACCCACCCGTGGCGTCATATGGAATCTTAAGAAGAAGCAGGGTCATCAAATGGCCGGCCTTGGTCAGAATTTTGCGGTGAAGATCCCAGCCGTCAAGGCTGTTTTTGTTCATGTAACGTGATGCCACGACGATATCATAGCCAGGTGCCGCAGCCAAAAGCTCTGGCAATTTTGCCGGCGGATGGGTGAAATCACAGTCCATCGTAATAAGATTTTCATACTTATTGGCATAGGCCCATTTGATCGCAGCCATATGAGCACTGCCGATACCTTGTTTGCCGGCACGGTGTAATACTTGAAGACGAGGAAACTTAGATTTCAAAGCGTCTAAAATTTGACCCGTGCCGTCAGGAGAGTTGTCGTCGACGAAAAGTAGATCGGCGTCCAAATTTAATTGGGTAATTTCAGCAATCAGACGCGGTGCATTTTCTTTTTCATTATAAGTAGGCACGGCGATCAATAGTCTAGGCTTGGTATTCGTTGTCTGCGTCATAAGTTTAATAGGTCTCCAAAGCAAATGATGTATGGGAGTTATACACTCTTCAGAAGGCTCCCGATACACCTGTTTTCAGTGGATTATTAAGGAATTACAGGTGCAGACCCCTTAAATTCCTCAATTCCAGAAAATGAACCCACCTCGTGAAATCGCTCCAAAACCTCATATCCGACCATGAGTCCCTCAGATACGAGTTTTGTGTAAATATCAGCCAAATCAAAAACACTGTTTGGGGTCGTACCTTCAAAGGCCGATTTCCCTAAAAGCCCAAGTCCCCAATCAATATAGCGCATGTCTGGGGTTTGGGCCCGTTTATCGTAGACCTTAAGCACACCGTCTGCGAACACCACGTTGCTGCGGTCGTGCTGATTTTCATTTCGGTAAACGGTCATAAGTGCGATAGCTTTGGTCCGTCGGCTCTCGTTTAGACTGTGGAAGTGCCGCAATATTTTTGGATAATCATCACGAAGGTATGCATCTCCATAGGTTACAAAAAATGGATCGCTCACCATGTCTAACGTTTTTCGCACGGCACCACCAGTCCCGAGAAGCGTGGGACCGTCATAGCTATACCGAATATTCATGCCAATTTTGTGGCCGTCCCCAAGGTGGTCTTCGACCTGCTTGCCTTCGTGGCCAAGGCACATAATGATATCGGTCAACCCTTGGGTTTTGAGCAAATAGAGTTGATAGTCGATAAACGGCCGCCCGTTAATTTCGATCAAAGCCTTCGGAAATTTTTCGGTGAGTGGACGAAGTCTGGTTGCGAGGCCGCCAGCTAAAATAACTACAGTCGTCATTTAGGACACCAATACCTTGGTGCCTTCAAAGTCGAATTTGAACCTGACTTCTTTCAGGCCCGCGGCGTGCATAGCCCGTCTAAGCGGTACTTTATTTTCACTGTAAAACAGTAGAAATCCGCCGCCACCGGCACCAATTAATTTTCCACCCAGTGCACCGTTCGCCATGGCTACGTCGTACCACTCATTAATTTTTCCGTTTGACATGTTACCTGAGCGCTTCTTTTTATGTTGCCAATGAACATCCATCAACCGCGCAAACTCAGGCAGGTCTCCCGCCTCCAAAGCGCCTTTAGACTGGTAGCCAAGCTCTTTGACAAAGTGGAGGTTATTAATCATGTCGTCGTTATTGGTTTTGCTTTTGTCATTTTGCTCTTTCAAAATCGAAGAGGCTGAGCGGGAATATCCAGTAAAAAACAGTAATAGATTGTCTTCAAGTGAGTAACGAATTTCATCTTCTAGTTTTAGAGGAGTGGCCGTAACTTTTCCGTCCTTCGCAAAATCAAAACACGTGATGCCGCCAATCGCTGCGATATACTGATCTTGTTTACCGATAGGCTCTTTTAAAATATCGATTTCAATTTTGCACGCCTCTTCCGCCAATGCCCGAGGCGATATAATTCCACGCTTATGCACATGCAGTGCTCTGAGCAATGCGGTGGTAAAACTTCCTGAGGACCCTAGCCCTGTACCGGCGGGAATATCAGCCATACTGGTGATCTCTAGGTTTGATTGCGTGACGTCCAGCATCCGCAGTGATTCGCGAATAATCGGATGACGAAGCTGTTCTAATGATGGAACTCGCTCCATTTCCGAATATTTAACAATCAAATCTTCGACAAACGTTTCGTGAATGGTGATGTAAATATATTTGTCGATGGCTCCTGCCATCAAAAATCCTGCGTGATTTTCGTAGTAAGACGCCAAATCTGTGCCGCCGCCGCCAAGAGAAATTCGCATTGGGCTTCTGACGATAATCATTTTTCGTTTCCTTTATATATTTTTGCGATAATCAAATGTGCGGCATAGGCGTCCATTAAATCTCCTAGCGGAGCACGATTTTGGTCGATTGCAGACCTAAATTCCTTCCATTCCTCATCCCACGATAAATCGGCCCCTGGATACTCATAAATAATCGTTTCCGGAGGACCCATCGCCGGCAACATTTGGTAGTACGACAATTTTTCAATGCCGTAACTGCCACCTAAGCCCTCGATATGAAGCTTGCCGTGTTGCCCATAAATCTCAAACGAGAAAAGGTTTTTCCACTCAGTCCAAGTCACTTGTAATTGTGCAATCTGACCTTTTTTGGTTTCCAAGGTTAAGAACGCATTATCGTCAACTTTCATGTCCCAAAAATATGTTTTGGCTCTTCCCCACACGTTTTCCGCTGGAAAATCGCCCAAAAACCAGCGGGAAAGATCAATCAAGTGCATGCCTTGATCAAGAAGTTCACCACCTCCAGACAACTCTGGATCGGCCCTCCACTCTTTTTCGTAGCCGACTCGTCCACCGTGACCGTAACGGCCGCGGATAAACATCAACTCGCCAATTTTTCCGGAATCAAATATTTCCCGAGCTTTGGTCAAGGCTGGGTGAAACCTGTGGTTAAACCCAACTTTAGCCACAAGACCCTTTTTGCGGTAGTCTGGGTATCTCCCGACGAGAGTCTCTAGCTCTGAGGCCCAGCGTGCTGCCGGCTTCTCAACGAGCACATGCTTTCCTGCGGCCAAGGCCGCATCGGCAATCTTCGCAAGTTCCCCGTGAATAACGGCAATCACGACAATATCAACGTCTTTGCGAGCAATAATGTCTTGCCAGCTTTCGACCGCATCACATTTATGTTTTTCAGCCAATTTGCTGGCTCGGCCCATGTCGATATCGCAGACGGCCACTAACTTATCTTTGCCTGCACCACTAGCTGCAACCTTCGCTAAAGTCGTCGCACGCTTATCCCCAATTAGTCCACATCCAACAATTGCTACATTCATTATTTCACGTCCCAGTCAAAACCGCGGTCTTTTGCGGTGATTCGTCTTAAAGCATAAACATCTGTATCTTTGTACTGCGGCAAACGTTCGGCGAGAGTGGACCACTCGTCCCAAATTGCACTAATCAGCCGACCTGTCACGCCGTCACTAGTTTTCGAGGCAAGGTATACGCACAAATTGGATGCCGTGACCATGGAGGCTCCGCCCGACTTTTGCTGCTCGAGAGATCTCTTATAAAATGCAGCGCCAACTTTTTCAGGGCCTGCCGCTAACACTTCGTCTAGTAGTCTTGTGTTGAGTGCCCCAGGTGCCACCGCATTAACGTCGATACCAAAATCTTTTAATTCAAGGGCCATAGACTCTGAAAAACGTACGACTGCGGCTTTTGACGACGCATAAGCGGTGATGAGCGGCATTGGATTAGTCGCGCCGCCACCAGAAAGATTAATAATTTTTCCATATTTATTGGCCTTAAAGTGCGCCAAAACAAGACGAGTCGGAATTAAGGTCCCCATAACGTTGATATCCAGAGCCTTGCGCCACTCCGCGAGGTCAATCTCCTCAAGCGGGCCTTTCGGGCCATAAACACCAGCATTATTCACCAAAATATCTAGTTTGCCGAACTCTTTGATCGTACTGCCGATCACTTCTTTCATGACTTTTTCGTCGGTAACGTCGGCTGCAAACGTGAGAATTCTTCGACCAGGACCCTCAGCAGTAAGTTCTTGGGACGCAAGATCAAGAAGTTTTCGGTCACGGGCCACCAACGCCACTGCTGCACCCGCAGCCGCAAACGCACGGGCAATCTCTTTGCCGAGACCTTGATTGGCACCGGTAATAATGGCTGACCTTCCCTTAAGCATGGGCCGCACTCCTACCTATGACATAATAACGAGCCTTTGATTGGCCTTGGAAAGTCGCCGCTAAAAAACCATTTGGGTCTACGATCACAGGATCTTTTAGCAAACTTGTTGCACTGTCTAACGTCACTTGACGAAATTCAGGCCACTGAGTTTGAACTAAAAGCACGTCGGCACCACGGAGCGCCGAATCAATATCTTTAGCCAACGTGATAAAAGAAAGTTCTTCTGGCAATTCTTTTACCCCTGGATCAAACGCTTGGACGTGAGCTCCGGCACTGTGCAAAGCCTGGCAGGTTTCTACTGCAGCAGACCGCCTCAGAGTGCTCGTTTGCGCCTTGTAGGTTAACCCCAAGACTGCAACTCTGCGGCCTTTGAGCGAACCCAAAATCTCTGTCAATTTTTCTTCTGGCCAACGCTTGTGGACCTCATTACTTTTCAATACCGAACTAATCAGCGGCAAAGCTTTGCCGTGTTCTCGTCCTCGTTGCTCCAGAAATCTGCAATCTCTGGCTAACGTCCCACCCGCAAACGCGGAGCCTGGCGATAAATAACTTAACGGTCCAATTCGCATTTCTGTTTTAAGCCCACGCTCGACTTCTTTTGCGTCGGCATTAACTTGCTCACAGATTGTCGCAAGCTCGTTAGCAAACACGACAGAAGTCGCCAAAAACGCGTTGATCGCGTGTTTTGTCATCTCAGCAGACTCGATGCGCATCGACTCTACGCGGTCAGTGATTGGAGCAAGGGCTGCACGAAGCTTTTTATCGGCGGCCTCAGAAGACGTACCCACAACATAACGGTCAGGCTTCATAAAGCAATCGATGGCTTTGCCAAGCCGTAGGTTTTCTGGAACATACGCAAACTCAATAGGGCTTTTAGGAAGTTGTTTATGTAACAGTTTACGCACAGCAGCCGTAGACCCCACAGGCAATTGCGAAGAAATGGCAATCACCGCACGGTCCGGCAGAAATTTAAAGCAGCTCTCGATTTCACGCACCACAAACTCAGTGTCAGCAATATCGTTTTCATCCACAGGCGTATCGATGGTGACCCAAAGAATATCTGCATCTTTCAAGGCCGCCACACGGTCTGCGGTAAACGTTAGTTGGCCGCTGGTTAGCATTTTTTTAATGAGGTCATCCAAACCTGGCTCAAAAAGTGGGGCTTTTCCGTCTTTTAATCCCGCGAGCACGTTTTCGTCTGAATCGATGCCGATAACTTTATGCCCAGCTGACGCCAAGCAAGCAGCCGTAACACTTCCCAAATGCCAAAGTCCCACTACTGTGATGTTCATGCTTTCCCTTTTCCCTTATCAGCAGTCTTTGGATTCAAAATATCTGGATTTGCAGTCAAATACCGCACCGTCGCCACGACGGCATCTTTAATCGTTAATTTTGGTTTCCAGCCGAGTGCGCGAATTTTTTTAACGTCGAGAAAAATGAAAGGATTATCTCCCACCCATCCCCGTTCTCCGCCGGCATACGTACGCTCCGGCGTCACTTTTAGCTCTTCACAGATCCAGCCAGCTGAGTCGTTGGTCTCACAGTACTCTTCTGTGCCAAGGTTAAATAAATTTACTTTATCCTTACCATTTTCAAGGGCGCACTCAATCGCGTCTAAACAGTCTTGGATGTAAAGATAAGATTTTTTCTGACGGCCATTGCCTAAAATATGCAGCTTTGTCGGCTCCACAGATAGGCGTTGAGCGAAATCGAAAACATGGCCGTGGGTGTACCGCTCACCAAGTATTGATACGAATCGAAAAATATATCCCCGCATTCCGTAGCCTTCACAATACGCGGAAATAAGACCTTCACAGGCCATTTTCGAAGCGCCGTAAAGAGACGTTTGAATCGGTAGTGGTGCGTTTTCTGGAGTTGGAATAACTTGAGCTTCACCGTAAATCGACCCTGTCGACGAGAAGGCGATCTGCATCACTTTGTTCGCTCTCATGGCTTCCAAAACATTTGACGTCGCAATCGTGTTTTGTTCCAGATCTCGCCTCGGCTGATCTAGCCCGAAACGTACGTCTGCATTCGCCGCAAGGTGAAATACAAAATCACGGCCAGCCATCGCCTCAGTTAAGATGCCTTGATCCAAAATATCACCCTTAATGAACCGAAATTTTGGATTTTTGGACGCGCCATCAAGAAACGACAAATGCCCCGTCGAAAGATTGTCGTAAACAACCACATCGTGACCACGAGACAAAAGTCGGTCCACTAAATTACTACCGATAAATCCGGCACCGCCGGTTACAAAAGCTTTCATTAAATACTAAATCCTGCTTTCTTGGCGTCGTTGTAGAACATTTTGACGGTTTCTAGGGAATACTCGTCCATGTCTTTGCCTACGAGCTCAAGTTTTTTGATGACATCGTTGGTGACCGTAATAATTTTGACGCCAATTTCGTCAGCTTGGAAAATATTTAGCAATTCACGTGGACTTGCCCAAAGAAGATTAATGTTCGGCGCATTGCCGATCAACTTTACAGCGTCCGCCATCATGGGCACTGGATCACGGCCGGTGTCTGCGATACGCCCGGAAAATACTGAAATAATGCTCCATGGAGAATTTTTTAGTGCAAGAGCCGACAAGCGGACTTGCTCAAGGGTAAACAACGCAGTGACGTTAATTTTCACGCCCTTATTTGCCAAAGACTCGATCAACTCGTAAGAATATTGTTTCTTCGTATTGGTTATTGGTATTTTTACGTTTACGTTTTTTCCCCAGGAATTAATTTTAAGTGCCTGCGCTTCCATTTCAGCGAAATCATCGGAAAAAACTTCAAACGAAATTGGACGATCAGGAATGGCTTTAACCATATCACGAGCAAAAGCCTCGTAGTCGGTGATGCCTGATTTTGCCATCAGTGTTGGGTTGGTGGTGAAACCTTTGACCCATGGATTTTTGTACATATCGAGCATGGCGCCTTTGTCTGCACCGTCAGCATAAATCGCAATTTTTAATTCACTAACTTTTTTCATCTGGGTGTTCCTCTCAAAATGGTTTGCAAACAACTTCTGTCAGACACTATTTAATCACGCTAAGTAACTCTCGAACATTTTGCACGGTATGCGTAGGCATTGTCTTCAGACTCTCTTCGTAGTCGTAATTCACAAACACTGTGGTACAGCCTGCCGCATTTCCTGCATCCACATCTCGCCACCGATCTCCCACCATGTAACTTTGCGTGAGGTCGATTCCAAATTCTTCGGCCCCCTTCAACAATAGTCCTGGCCTTGGTTTACGGCATGGACAACCGTCTTTATCATCATGGGCACAAACATAAATTTTCTGAATTGGTAAGTCACTCAGAATTCTTTCATGAAAGGCCTCGATCGTCGCTAAATTAGCGGTGCCACGGGCCACATCTGGTTGATTCGTGACCACCAACAACAAATATCCCCTAGCTTTGAGCCCTTTAAGTGCCTCTTGAATGCCAGGGACCAACTGAAATTCCGACATCTCACTTGGAGGATAAGGCTTCCCATTGCGCACCAGGGATTGATTAATAATCCCATCGCGGTCCAGAAAAATCGCCTTTTGCGACAACTTGCGCTCAGTGGTCCCAGAATTCATTAGGCCTTCGTTTTTGTGTCAGCTTTTGCGGTTGATTCCCATTTCGTCTCTTGGGCTTTCAAGGCTGGGTGCGTGACGAGAAGATGCCAAACCACACCTTGGTACGCTTCAGCCACTGGTGTAATCCAAGAATCGTTCACCGTAGGGATGACAACTACATTTTCCGAAGATTTCGCCGTGTAGCCTCCGTCTTTTCCGACAACTCCAAAAATCCCAGCACCCACTTGCTTAGCATAATCGATGGCGTGAACTAGATTGGCGCTGATGTTCTTTTCAGCATTGCCGCCGCCAACGGAAAAAATAAAGATGGCATCATTAGACTTCAAATTTGAAACGCGAAGCCAGCTAGCAAATACGCTCTCCCAGCCTTCATCGTTGGTTCGCGCCGTTAATTCAGAGACGTTATCTGTGGGAGCATACGATTCAATGCCACAAATTTTTCGAAAATCGTTAACCGCGTGGCCGCAATTTCCAGCACTTCCGCCCACTCCTAAGAAGAACAGTCGACCTTTTTGAGCTCTAACATTCGCCAAACCGAGGGCTACTTTTTCAATTTTTTCGATGGAGATCGTATCCGCCACACGCTTAATGGCACCCAAAAATTCACTGCTAAAGCTACTCATCAAAGACCCCTTTTGACCTTAAATATGGACTAAAAATACGATATCGCTGGACAGGATAGCACGAGAAAAACGATGTGACTACGGGCAATTAGCCTTGAATTTCTCGAATCTTCTCCAGTTTTCATTCGCTTTTTCGGCCCTAAAGGGGTAATTTCGTTTTTACATAAGCTGAAAGCTGGATACTTACATGTCTTCGATTAGTTGAAACTGTATTACAACCCTCACGGAAACGAACCAAAAAATGACGAAAGTACCGGCAAAAGTAACAAAGACCACATTAGCCTCCAAATTGAGCATTATTTTGCCAATATTCAATGAGGCGTCGACGGTGCTTGAGCTTTTAGACTCCGTCTATGGGCAAGAAATTCCGTTGCCCGCAAAAGAAATGATCATCGTCGAAAGTAATTCTACCGATGGGACAAGAGAAATCGTTAAAACGTTCGTTTCCAATCATCCCGATTCATCGGCGGTGACTGTAAAACTAATATTGCAAGAGACCGCTAAGGGGAAAGGGCATGCCGTGCGAGCTGGCCTTGAGGTCGCAACTGGCGAAATTGTGCTCATTCAAGATGGAGACCTCGAGTATGACATGAACGATTATCCCTCCCTGATCCAGCCAATACTTGATGGGAGAACGCGATTTGTCCTAGGAAGTCGTCATCTTGCGGCAAGTACCTGGCGCATAAGAAAATTCGAACATGATGCCTTGAAAGCTGCCTTTATGAATTTAGGCGGTTTATTTTTTCACACGTTTTTTAACGTGTTGTACGGACAACGGTTAACGGATCCAACAACGATGTTCAAAGTTTTTGAACGCAGCTGTGTTCAAAGGCTTCATTTTGAGGCCGAACGCTTTGATTTTGATTTCGAACTGGTTGCCAAATTAATTCGTTCGGGATCTCTCCCTCTTGAAGTGGCCGTCTCGTATACGTCCAGGGGTTTTGAGGCGGGCAAAAAAATCCGCATTTTCCTCGATCCTTTCACATGGCTTCGTGCCATCTTACGTTTCCGCTTTTCAAAACTATATAAATCTACAGGCGCCTAAAACAACAGCGCTTTGGTAGGTCGAAATTAGGGAATCAAGTTCCAGTATCCCCTTTTTGATTTCTGGTTTGAATCCAGACCAGTCCAATCAAAATAATCGCTTCGCTAAAAAGATATTGTTACTGGAGCTGATTTTCCAAAGTAGGCCGTTTCTGTCTACAGCGATCTTAATTCCCGAACCGCCCTGGTTCTGCCAAGTGGAACCATCCCATTTATAAATGCCAAAGTTGCCGTTAACTCCTACCGGGTCGGTGCCGGTCACCCAGACCGAACCGTCTGAACCGGTTGCGATGTCGTTGGCTAGTCCCGGCTGCTGTACCCACGCCGATCCTTGGAGCTGAAAAATTTGATGTTCCGAGTTCACGACCCATGGATTACCATTATGCCCACCCGCAATGTTGGTGGCCTGCCCCCCATAGTTTTGCCAAGTAGTATTGTCCCACTTGTAGATGCCAGAGTCGCCGCCAATTACATAAATGCTACCGTCCGAACCAGCTGCAATGTCCTTTCCTGCTCCCGGCATATGGGCCCAGGTCGCGCCTTCACGTCGGAAGATCTCGCCGATGGAGTTTACTATCCAAGCCACTCCGTTCGGTGCGACCGCAATATGAGCTGCGCCACCGCCCTGGTTCTGCCAAGTGGAACCATCCCATTTATAGATGCCAAAGTCACCGTTAGCTCCCACCGGGTCGGTGCCAATGATCCAGACCGAACCGTCAGCACCGGTTGCGATCTCCTTCGCATTGCCGGCAACTTCGCTGAATAGGTCGTGAAGATAATTCACTGCCTGGACGTCGCCGACGGATATTGTTGCATCGATACCTTCCGAGGACGAATATGAGTTGTTACAGTAGTTCATCACGGAAAGTGCGTCGTAGGCGCTGATTTTAACATAACCAGGTGCGGTGATGGGCTCCACATTTCCTGGGTTGAGGCCGTCGATCTGAGGATGGCAGCTGGAGTCGTCGCGCTGGTGTTCGTGCGCTAGGCCAATTGCATGCCCCACCTCGTGCAAAAAGACTTTGCGACCAGTCCACCGATTGCTCTCTAGACTGTAATTATTCCAATCCAGTTTGACTCGAATAATGAGGGTTGCGTTTGCTTCGCCTGGCACAGCCGTGCTGGCTGGCCCAAGGATACTACGGCCGGCAGATGAGATGGTCAAACCTCCGTCTACAGTTCCTTGCGGCGCTTGCGAGAAGCGGACACGTATGACCTCTTTGGTGAGATCTTCGGCACCGCAGGTTTGCCAGCCCACAAAGCGCACACCGGTACGACCTTCATACTGCTGTTGAATGATGAGTTTGAGATCGTCCCGAACTTCTGGTACGGCCGTTTCGGGGTTGAGCCAGCAAATCGGAATATGCTGCGAGTCTTTCCAGGTTTTGCCGGTGTACACAAAACCCTTTGCATCGCTCGACTCATTGCGGGATCTACAGCCGGCTACTACTGAAACTTTGAACAGCAACAAGATAAGAATCAAGGGACGCTTCATTTTTTTCCTTCTATAGTGGTTAGCAAAAAATAATATTTTTTGGTCTGTGAGCAAAAGGTACCTATGTTATTGGTCCTGTCTCAAAATATTATTTCACATCTAATACTATCGCAAAAGCTTCATTTGAGAAAGCCTTGGGAGTCAAAATAATTTGTTTTATAGGTCTACAAATCGGCTATCCACGCTCTTGAGTCGGCCTGCGTAAATTGAATTTTTTCCTTGGGGGAATTGCGCCAGCCGCTGCCGGCAAGCTCAAAGCCGTCTATCCAATATACATACGAGAGATGTCAGACAGCTCGAGGTCGGATCGGTTGCGCCGATTTTCCATGTCTTTACCGCAGCAGCTTTGACAGACTATTGTTAGATCATGAGCTTACCTCCAACAATAATCTTGCGCCTGCGGCGCACCTAGAGCAAAGTCCGGAAAAAGATTTCGTTGCTTTGATGGGAAGTATTGAGATACCATTGGTCTGGTGATTGTTTTCTCCGTTTTGTGGATGCTTCGTAGCAAACATTATGGAGAAAGAAATGATTAAAAATCTAGTTGTTTGCGCGATAATCCTTGTATCTGAATTGTTTTTAAATTAGCTGTCAATATAGATGGAAAATGAATTTTATTTTGAAAAAATGGCCGCTAAGGCTCGATAGATTTGCCTTTTTGTGGCGGCATCCATGGCTCTGGCTTTTGGTCTACGGTGCGATAAGCTATCAGCAAATCGTTAAGATTCGGTACATTGGCTTCAACCTCATCGAGGCATTGCTTGGCAAGAGCTTATTCAATGGCTGGGGTTATGTATTTGCCCCGCTGGACCCGCCGGCCCTTTCTCGCCCCATGTTCGCGCCCTTTCTTTGCGCCATCATCGAACGGTTTGTCACCCATCCAGTCGATGTATACAGGACTCTGCATGTGGTTGCGCTTTCCTCGTTTCTTGCTTCAATCTTCTATCTGTTCAAAACGATTGCTGGTTCGAAGGCGGGAAATCTAGCCGCACTCTTGCTTCTGACCACGCCGTTGTTCACCAAATTCCCTTGGGCGACCCATCATTATGCTAGTCATCTCGGTTTGTTAAGCGTGTTAGGCTGGGCCATCTTGGCGACCGTCGTTGCTTGGCGAGGGAGCTCGTTTGGGCGTTTCGCAGTGGCAGGGGTACTGTGGGGATGTGCGTTTTTGGCTCGCTATGAAATGATTCTATCGTTCGCTGTTTGTTGGTGTGTTACTGGGCTTTACGTTTGGGGAAAGATGCCCAGATTGCGGGCTGTCAAATGTCTCGGAGTTTTCGCGTTTGTTTTTTTGCTCTTCTACCTTCCGAAAGATGTTTACTATCATCAGGCAGCCAAGGCCTACGACATCGTCGCTGATAACGCGATTTACACTTACTATACAGGCGAAGTGCATTCGAAGTCTGGAGGTACTGTCGCCAATGGGGACAATCTCGGCTATGTTGAGAGCCAGCAAATCTATGGTTCAATCGAGTCCAATAAGGGGAGCCTCCTTTACCTTATTTGGAATCATCCACAACCGGTATGGAGGCGCTTCGTTCAAAATCTGGTTGTGGGAACCTCATTGATCTTTCGATCCCCAACTTACTTTGTCGGTGGCGTTTTTATATTTCTTATAGGGCTATTGCATCCTAGGTCTAAACGATACAGGCCGTTTGCAGCGCTGTTTCTTGCCTTGCACTTAAGTGGCTTCGCCAACTACCTGTTTCATATTGATCTCCGCTATTTGACCCCGATGTGCAGTTTTCTCTTTCTCTTAGTGGCACTTGGGATGGTGAGCATAGTACTTGATGTCGCGCCGGCTTGGGGAGTCAAACGGCGTTATTCGGCCTATCTTCTGACGGCAGGCGTTCTCTTTTTGTCCTTTCAGGGCACCGAGTATTATTCCAAGGATTACTTAGGGAGCCGTCAAACTGAGGAGGGGTACGCGGAGATTGGCTCCTTTCTGAAAACTCAGAAGCTACCTTCTCCACCGGTAGTATGGGTTGAGCTACCGGAGGACATCTTTCTGTTGCAGCCATTCTTCTCGTATTTTGCTGACAGCGCCATAGCTTGGCATTTTACCGGACCATTTCCGTTAAATAAAATGGCCGCGCTCACTGAGAAGAATATTGAATTTATTGTTCTTGATGAGGCTGGTGTCAAACGTCATGCTGAATTGGTGGGGGAGAAGAGCCTATTTGAAGTTAGGACGTCCTCGTTTGGATTGCTTTCGCTGCTCAAGGCCAAAGTTCAGTAGTTTTTTCAAAATTTGCTTTTGAATTATGAGAATCAATACTCTGAGGATATAAGTTGTGGACAAGAAATCCGGTAAAAGCGCATCTCGATCTTCTCTCAAATTCCAATCTTGTGGATCTCGGCTTTTGTTTGAGAGCCTAGCCTTGGTTTCTGGCCTTGCACTACTCTACGGTCGCTTTGATTGGTCATCCAAGACGATTCCATTTAGCACCAGAACCTACTTGCTCTCAGCATATTTGTTCCTTTGTTTGTTTGGCACTTTCCGTTTTTTTGCCGTAAAACTTCTCCATGATCGGGCGTTGCGGCTTGGGCTTAGCGTTTTCGTCTTTTTCACCTGCACTTTGCCGTTTCACTGGTTGGGCTTGGAGAAATTTTTCTTTGGCTTGTCTAACAAAGCCATGTTTGATTGGAAGGACCCCAGTGTTCCTGTGTCACAGACGGACTGGTTTCCTTCAGCTTTTGCACTGCTGCCGGCGATACCTGGAGAGGCAATACTATTTGCTTCGAGCTTGTTGATAGGCTGGTGTCTGATCTGGAGATTCACCCGCAATGAGGAATTTCCATTAACTCGGCGAATGGCCATCATTGCATGGGGTACAATTCTCCTTCAGACGTGGATGCATCTGTCACTAAGGTCCCCTTATACCTATTTGCCTCACTTTGAACTCGCGAAGTCAGAAAAGTACTGGTACCACTATTTTCTTTTTCCGGATGGTAAAGGCGCTGTAAATTTCGACTACTTCGTTTTTCGGCCTGCTGAAGAATTATTCTTTAACGCTCAACACTCAGTTAGTGTGCTTATTTCTCGAGCCCTTCCGGCGTATTTTGTTTCACATTTTGCGGTCTTTTTTAATTCCTTCTATGTTTGGTTGGTGATGAATTGCGTTGCATGGTTTATGGCCGTTGCAGCTATTGCTTATTTGGCAAACCGGGTTTTTGACAAGCGAGTAGCGCTTTACAGCAGCTTTTTTATGGTGTCAGCTCAGGGCGTTATACTGTATGTCGCCCAGCCAATGGTCTACACGATGGCTATTTGCTCAATTGCAGTTTTTCTTGCTTCATTTTATTGGGTGTGTACTCGACCACAAGCAACAATCGGTGAATATATCGGTGTTGGGGCCGCCTTTGGGCTATTTTTACTTATGTATGAAGGTGCGCCGTGGATTGTTGCTTTGCCGATCCTTGGTATCTCGCTTGGCGCCCGATGGTGGGGGGTCTCTGTGATAATATTGACGGGGATTACTTTATCTCAAGGTTTTCTGTTTTTGGGAACTCAGGTCCCTGAAATCACTTATATACCGACGCTTACTAACATTGAGCAGCATCCATTTGTATCAATTAAAGCATTTATTCAGTCTGTCATTCCTAAAGATGTGTTTGTTCACTTCTGTACGAGTTTTTTTGCATACGCAGATGCCATGCTCTGCGCGTTTCCGCTGACAATTGTTCCTGCTTTAGCCGGTTTGTTTCTATTCGTGAAATGCAAATCAAAGAGTTTTCTGCTTTGCCTCCTGCTACCGGGGCTTATGACCTACTGTATGTTTTATATGGCAAGAAGCCTGTACACGGACTTCCCAAGATTGGTCTATTCTGCCTATCCGATGGTTTATCTGCTGGCTGGGCTTAGTATTGCGGAAGTGGAAGGTCGTCTGAATCGATGGAGGGACGGTGTGGGTAAAATTGTCGCTGGGTCGTTCATTTTTGCAAATTGGATCTATCTAAATGCTGATGTATGGGGTTTCCCGGGTATTTATTTTTCTTGGTTTTATCGAACGCGACCCATGGGTACTCAATAATGCTGGAGATTTTAAGGGTTCTGCTTGCAGGGATTGATAACGCTTATCCCCTGATGAAATCGCCAATGCCCATGTACTCATTTTGCCTTTCTCTCGCTTTGTGCCCGCTGGTTTGGTGGTGGTTCAACCAAAATACATTCGGAGAAAAGCATCCGCGCAAATATTTTTGGTTGTCTTTTTTGTTTGTCATTCTCTTGCAATGGGTTTTTCAGCTGCTCCCGGAGCGCAGCACTGGTTCGATGGTGCAGCACGAGATGGCAAATTCTTTCTATACCGTCGCTCAAAAATATCCACTTCGCGATTATCTAGCTAATTACTCCGCGGTTCGCCGAACCTTGCCGCTCCATGCAACCTCCAATATGCCGGGTAAAGCAATGCTCTACTATGGTTTGGGACTCTTCGGCGATCATCCCAGACTTTTTGCGGCACTTATTCTTCTTCTTTCGAATTTGGGCGGCGTGTTTATCTATTCCATATCGATGCGCCTATTTCAAAATCGTAATGCGGCATTCGCTTCGGCGGTCCTGTATTGGCTTTGTCCAGCAAAAATCTATTTTTTCCCTCTCTTGAATATTGTCAGCCCAACAATTCTATTAGGAAGCCTATATTGCATGTTGAGGGCAGTAGAGTCGGGGGCCTGGCGCTGGATAATTTTGGTTGGCCTCTCTTTCTTTGTGCTTTTTATGTTTGAGCCTCTGCCACTAGTTTGTGGGCTATTTCATATATGGATCTTGGGAGCCGCTTGGATTCGCAAGAAGTTAACATCACTGCAGATAGTGCGAGTCGGGCTGGGGGCATTGTTGTTTTTTTCGCTCTCAATTCAGCTCTTTGGAGTAGCGACAGGATTTTGGAGTATTCCCAGATTTCTGGAGCTTGTTGCCGTTAATGCCCACTACTATAGTGGCTATCGATCGATCGATTGGTTCTTTCGAAATTTTTTCGATTTTTCAATAGGCCTTGGTTATGCGTCCCTGCTAGTTTTATTGTATGGCTCTTTTACTCTTAGACTGGCAGATACAGTCGCGTTTAGAAATGCTAAAGGATACGCAATAACGTTTGCGGCAACGCTTTTGATTCTTAATGCCTCTGGAGTTAATCGGGAAGAAATTCCGCGGCTCTGGATTTTTATGCTTGCTATGCTCTATCCTTTGGTCGGCTTCTATTTGGTGAAGATGAGTAAAAGACACTTGTTGCCCTATGTCGCTGCTGCCCACTCTCTGCAAACTGCAATTGCTCTTCACTATATTGGGTATGTCTGGTGGCCTTAGGTGTTTTATTGATACACCTAAAGGGTCCCGGTACGGCGCCGACCCAGTTAACGACGAGGAGTGCTCGTGCTACGGTTTCGGCGATCTCGTCATGAACCTAAACCAATAGAACTTTACTGCTAAAGCCGTGAGAGTCCATGTTGTCAAATTCCTTCATTGAACCAGTACTTTTGAAATGGGACTTAGCCCATCAGCGTTTTGTCCTTTTTTTAATGAGCGTTTTTGCCGTTTTATGCATGCTCGGGCTCCACGGATACTCTTTACCAATGTGGCACGAATATCTGGACCATACCAAGCCTGTTGAGGTCAAATTTAATGAGCCACAAGGAATCCGCAGCGACGACTGGGCATTAGACTTGCCTATGGTGATCGCTCAGGCGGCCAGTTCCCCGAGATTCCCAGTCGACAACCCCAATATTGGTGACGGCCAGAGCATGATGATGCCGATGCAGACCCCTGTGTTGCACCCGATTGGCCTGTTTAGACCTTCCACTTGGGGTTTTGTTTTTGGCGTCGACGCGGGGCTCGCCTGGATGTGGTGGTCTGTATTATTAGGGCTTTTCTACGGCATATTCTTGCTTTTACAGCTTCTCACAAAAAATCGTTTTTGGTGGTCGATATTGGGTGCTGCGGGATTTTGCAGTTCTCCGATGATTCAAATGTGGTCTTTGCATAAAGCGCAAATTCCTTTGCATGCCACATTTTTGTTGGTGGCGGTGGTTCATGTTTTATACAGCAAACGACCCAAAATAATTCTTTGGAACGGGGTGTTGCTTGGATGGTCGACCGGGTGTCTTGCGTTTCACTATATATATCCGCCCATTCAAGTCACGATTGGTCTATTAATGGCGGCCATTGCGGTCGGATATATCGTCGATCATAGGAAGATTTTAGATCTGAAAGAGGCATTAAATTTTCGCGTGGGTGCAATATTTATCGCTCTCCTGATGGTCTCACTGGCAGTGATCTCGTTTTGGGTATCTGGTCGTGACCAAATGCAGTCGATCATGCACACGACATATCCAGGCCAGCGCTTTTCGTTAGGTGGGGGCATGCAGTGGAACTACTTCTTTACTAATTATTTCTTAGTTTTGGACCCAAAAACTAATTGGGGAAATTGGGGTAACGTGTGTGAGGCCAGCTTTGGAATGTTTTTTACGCCGCTGATTTTTTTGGGTCAGTTCATGATGTGTATTCAAAAAAAACGCTGGCCAAGTGTGTTATCGATCATTTTGGCGGCGTTTATTGTATTTATGCTCTCCTACTCAATTATCGGTTTTCCCGAGTGGTTGGCTGAGATCACGATGATGAAGCGAAGTACGTCCAATCGAACTCAGATGGCGTTACTGCTTGCCGATTTATGTTTGGCGGCCGTGGTCTGTGCTGAAATGTTTGACGGTAGTGGCTACCGGCATTCCGTAAAGAAAATTCTGCCAACAGTACTCATTGCCGCGGCGTGGACTGGATTATTAGGCTACGTGCTGTCTGGTTTGATCGGGGGTTCTCCTCACTACTCTACCCGATTAGCGGTGAAGCTCTTGAGCCTAAATTTTATTTTAGCTCTGATATTTTTGGGCTTTAGGAAGCCAGTATTGTTTTTTGCGGGCATTTTAATGATTAATTTTTACGGAACCTACCGGTTTAATCCGGTGGTGAGGGGCGGAATAAATTATCTCCGTAACAACGCCATTTCTAAAGACGTATTAATTGCAGATGGAAATTTTGGGCCAGGTAAGTGGGCTGTGATTAGTGACCAATCTCTATGGCCAGTGGGTAATTTGCTTAGGATGCTTGGTGTCAAATCAATCGGTGGTTATGGGTGTGGGCCGCCACTCAAAAGCCTGAGCATTCTTGACCCAGAAGGTAAATTTGTGGACATTTATAATCAGTGTGCTTTTTTGACATTTGTACCAGAGGTGGGCCCAAACGTTAACTTTACGAGTCCGTCGCCAGGTCAAATTGTTGCCAATATATCGGCAAATAATGCCGCATTTTCACGCTTAGGGGTCGACTTTTTTCTATTTGTTGGCGGCTCTGCGCCGGACCCAATCGACCTAGCTCGCTTTGATCTGCAAACACCGTTACCGGCTGGCTACAGGATTTACCACCGTAAGAGCCCTCCGACGGCGTTTCCTTAATGGCGAATGGCCTTAGTCGAGCTGTTTGGGACTGGTGAAGAAGTAGATAGTTTTGAAAAGCGGAATCGTACGATCGAGCGAAGCCACCCTACATACCCTCCTTGCCAAATGCAAGGTCACCAAGTGGGTTTCTATTGACCTCATACACTATCAATTTTTTTCCACTTCAGTCGGCGTGAAATTTCAAGGTGCGGTAGAACCATCGATAATAAATTTGGGGGAAACCCCAGGCGTCAATATTCAGGTAGATAAAGTTCACCATTACGATTCCCCAAGCAATTCGACTATAAAATCGGTTTCGATTTTTTACAGAAGTTACTAATTCAAGACGAGCTAGAGCTGCTCCTCCTAAGATATAAACAGCAGGATAGGCTGAGTACACCAAACGCGGAAATTCGGTGTAAAAACTTTTAGCCAGCATAAACATCCAAAAAGTCGTGATACTAGGTAAAAACAGTATTCCCAAAAATAATTTAGCCCGTCGATCGCGCATTAATATTATCATGGGTATTGCAATTAAAGCGGTGAGCTGAAATGCGTTTCCTAGAGCCCACCCGTAGGTGTGAACGGTGTCGAAGGTGCGTCGCCATATTGCTAGAATGTTCCCACTTGCAAGCAGCTCAAAAATAGATGCTATTGGATTTGATCCTGGAGCCAAAGCCACCTGAAAATTCATATTGAGAATTGATCCACACAAATATTGGAAGGTCTGAGAAATTATAAAACCTACAAGTGTCATGAACACAGCCTTTTTCCAAGGTGCGCCCAATGATACGGCCAAAAATGGGACGGCGATAAGCCACGGTTGGGCTTCGTAACAAAGTAGAAATAAACCAAAAATCCCACCGACTCCACAACACTGTGCATAGCTCAGTTTCGTTCGGCTAGCAAACCAATGGAGGGAGGCAACTAAGATTGCGATTCCGCAAATTGCCATTGTATAAGGTTTCGCCTGGCCAACGTAAACAATCACTCCTTGGGCCGAGGCCATAAGGCACGCCGAAAAAAGACCCGCGCGTTTCGTGAAAAAAGAGCTCGCGAGGTAGCTGACTGATACAACCGCTAGAAACCACGACATACAGTTTAGCGATAACCACGCGTACATTGGATTTACGAATGCGCCGAACTGCATCACCAAATAGCCTGGAAATGTTCGTCCTAGTAGTGGCGCAACTGAGTAGTTAACCCCTAAAAAAAGCTCTTCACCAGGCCTAAAATGATGATAGTCGAGATTTACAGCACCGAGCCCTTTAGGAAATAGAAAATAGTGGTACCAGTAGTGGTTTGAAGCGGGCTGTTCGAAGTGTGGAATATAGGTGTACGGCGAACGCATTGATAGGTGAATCCAGGCTTGCAGTAAAATCACGAACCAAATAAGTATGGCGATTCGAGGCGCCAATAGTGCGTTCGGTTGCCTAAAAAGTCTCCAAATCAATAACGCTCCAAAAACAAGAAGGAAGGTGAAAAAAGGGAATTCATAGGGAATCGTTGGCAGATGAAGTGTAGCGCCCGGAAACCAGCGAATCTTTGAAATGGGAGCTATTGGGTCTCGCCAATCTGTCATAACTTTATGTGATAAATGGTAATAAAATCTATCTAATCCAAGAAGATGATGCGGCAACGAACAGATCACGAAAACGACCGAAGTTAACCACAAACGCATATTTCGATCGCCAATGAAACTAACCAGAATAAAGCGATACGTAGCGAAAAATATAACAAAGAAAAACGCTGACGTGGCGAAGTTCCTGACGGCAAACGCACTGTCGATTCCCCAGGAAAATCGACCTGCGATCAGCGCCGTCCCGAAAACAAGAAGCCCAATTTCCAAGGCAGTGTCACGAAGCAAAATTTTTGAGATGGGCTTTGTAAAAATACTTTTGACCTATCAATCTAATACATATCAAAACTATGGTTGCGAGAACAGTACTAACAATCTATTGAACCGAGCAAGGGAAAATCCGAAACCATTATCAATCAGCACCACCCGAACCTTCACGCCGTCATTGAATTGTTGACTCGCCAAGGTGCGAAGGCAAGTTTGAGTAAGTCCCACCGATCGCGAAACGGAATTAAAACTAATAATTCGCCTGCATCCGTAAACGGCCTAGTTAGGGCAACGTCAATTGCGGCCTGTGCTTTGACCTGCTCGGGGGTTAGGTGATCAATGAGTATTAATGTGGGGTCAGATTCAAGTCCTCGGCGCAGGCGTGTGTTAATTTTAAGCAAGGCCTCATATAGTTTGCAAAAAACTCTAACCATGAAGCTAACTAGCGTCCGAAATAGCCTAATATGACATCCTGTAGACGCGCAAATTGGATTGGAGTCATCCCAATGCAATAGTATACATTAAACACCACAAATATTACGCCAACGGCAAGGAATTTCCCAGTGAAAGTAAGTTTGGTGGTCCCAATTTACAATGAAAGTCAGCACCTCGAGATTTTTCTCAAGGAGCTCGATGCACTTGAGTTCGCCGTTGATAAAGAACTTATTTTTGTCGTCCTCAAAAATATCAATCTTGAGAGTGACCGCTTCGGCTTTGAGCCTGAGATAACCGCAAAAAATTGCTCGCCTAAAAGTCCGCGTGGTGGAGTTCCGGTAAATGAACATTTTCCGGCGACAAGCAACGCAGAGTCAGGGAACGCCGAACAAGCACTAGCTACAAATCTTGTTGAGGTATGCTCTATAGCTGCCGTATATTGATTTTATTATCGTAATTGAAAACAGGCTAGGGTCGTATTACCTATCGCTTCGGAGATAATGTGCCTTCTAAAAGATATTTTCAGGACTCGTCCTCTTTAAACTATTGGGGCACATTTGCCACCTGTTTTGCGCTGCTATTGTGGCGCGGATGGGTTCGCGTGCCTTATGCCGATTTCTGGGCTGAGGATGCAAATCTCTATTTTGGCGACGCGCTTAAAGGCGGCTTTTGGACGATCCTAGACATTTACGCCGGCACGTTTCACGTCCTTCAGCGTTTACTGGCCTACCTTATCATCACCCTGGCTCCCGTCAGTTCGTGGCCCGCAGTCACGACGCTGCTATGTATTGCCATGACTGCGGCTTGTGTTGCCTCGATCGTAAGGCCGGGGCTCGCATGGATCATTCCTTCAGTGGGGGCACGATTTTTTGTGGCGATCATGCTTTGCGTGATGCCTGGTTACGAAGAGATGCTCGGCAACCTGGCAAATCTAAATTGGATGCTTCTGTTTTGGATGGCTTTTTTAGGATTAAGAGACCCAAAGCAAGCAATCACATGGCGTGAGCTGGCGATGGTTCTATTAATTTGCAACTCTCTTGGGACGTCAATCTTGCTACTACCTCTTTTTTCTTGGCGCCTCTATGGCGTATTTCGAGACGTCGAATTGACGAAAAATCGGGCTAAAGAGGCTTATTTATTGGTGATCTGTGTTGCATCACTAATCACGCTCATTTTTTTGAATCGGCACGGCGTCAATCACGATGCTGTAATAATTCCAGACGGTTTTATCGGTAAAGGCCTGTTCCTTCTTGCAGAGCACTCTGCGAGACTTCTCCTACTTACACCTTGGCTGGGCATTTGGCGCCAAAATACGTTTTGGATATGGCTTCAACCGTCGCTCTGGCCGTGGCTAGTTCCATGCATAGTCTTTGCGTTTTTGGCATGGTGTTTTATTAGAGACAAACGAAATTCTTGGACGGCTGTCTTGTTGTTTACAGTCGGAATTGCTGGCTGGCCTGCACTGAACTGGATTGCGAGGCCGGGCTCTCTAGCGACATTTATCGAATGCGCAATAGACCCTACAATCCGGTACTCGTTTCCCATGACTGCTGCCGGCGTGATCTTTTGGATGGCTTTCATTCGGCCAACTAGCCTTTGGGGCAAAAATCTTTCGAAGGCTGCATTGTTTTTTATCTGGGCGGTTTGGCTTCCGGTAACTCCAAACGATATGAAAATACGGCCAAGAATTCACTTGCCACCAGCACCGGCAACCTATTGGGATGAATTGTCGCCGTTGCTTGCATCGTCAATGAAGTCAGGTTGCCCAACTGACGTTTTTATTCCGACCCAGCCCCCAGGGTGGGGCCTTACCTACCACTCCCCACTAGGAGCCAATTGCAACACTCCGCCTTCTGTCAGTCCCTAACAAGTCTTCCTTCTACAAAATCCATTGGACTGGGTATTTAGGCTCGGCACCAATCACAAGTAATGGAGACTCGGAAAATCGCGAAAAGGCCTTAGAATAAAATGGGTGAGCTAAAAGCCTCGGGCCCCATTTGCCAGTCATTCGCTGAATTTCTGTATGCGAAAAATCATGATTTTTAGTTTTACTTTCGCAATGAATAACGTTGCAATAGGTGACCGCGGCCGAATATTTTCCTAGGTCATAAAATAACTTCAGACACAAATCAATATCTTGCCCCATCGTTGGCAGGCCCTCGTCCATTAAACCTACCGCCTCAAAATCTTTCGCCCTAACCATCATCACAGCCCCCGTGACGGCTGCGACTGGGCGCACAGATTTTGCAAACCAAGCCATCGACGGCCTAAAGGCCTCACCTTTTGTCGGGTGTGCGGCAATGATTTTGACTCCAGGAGCGGCGAATAAATGCTGAATTTGCCGATTAGGATAGAGCAAGGTACATCCGACCGCGCCAACATCCTGTATCGTCGCCAGAGCGCTGACCATCCGTTGCAAGATGGCTTGGTCAAGCAACTCAACGTCGTTGTTGAGAAATAAAGCCCATTTCGTTTCAGGCGTCTTAAATTGACGATAGCCGTCGTTGTTAAGGCGACTATAGTTGAACTCATAATTTGCCTGCAACGTTTGAATATTCAGTGTTGGGTGATTTTTCGTAACTTCGCCAAGACCTGCACGAGTCTCTAGGTTCACAGAACCATTATCAATCAGCACCACCCGAACCTTCACGCCGTCACTGAATTTTTGGCTCGCCAACGTACAAAGGCAAGTTTGAGTAAGATCCCAACGATCCCTAAACGGAATTAAAACTAATAATTCACCCGCATCCGTAAACGGCCTAGTTAGGCCAACGTCAATAGCTACTTGAGCTTTGACCTGCTCGGGGGTTAGGTGATCAATGAGTATTACTGTGGGGTCAGATTCAAGTCCTCGGCGCAGGCGTGTATTAATTTTAAGCAAGACCTCGTATAGTTTGCAAAAAACCCTAACCATGAAGCTAACTAGCGTACGAAATAGCCGAATATGACATCCTGTAGACGCGCAAATTGGATTGGACTCATCCCAATGCAATAGTATACATTAAACTCCGCAAATATTAAGCCAGCGGCAAGGAAATTCCCAGTGAAAGTAAGTTTGGTGGTCCCAATTTACAATGAAAGTCAGCACCTCGAGACTTTTCTCAAGGTGCTCGATGCACTTGAGTTGGCCGTTGATAAAGAACTAATTTTTGTCGACGACTGTTCCAAAGACAAATCGTGGGAGATTTTGTCTCGATTTAAATTTCAATCAAAAGTTATATTAGAGCGACAAGCCAATAACAAAGGCAAAGGGGCCGCCCTACGACTTGGGTTTCAACTCGCTACGGGAGATATTATCGGCGTGCAAGATGCTGATTTTGAATACTCGTTGGACGATATCCCTGCTGTCATTGATTCAATGCTAAAGGGAAAAGCGGACGTCGCCTTTGGTAGCCGATTTAAGCAAAGTGGGATTCAGGTTCACCGGACGTTTCATTACGGAATCAATCGGATACTCACCATTTTGAGTAATGTTCTAAGTGGCCTATATCTCAGTGATATGGAGACCTGCTATAAATTTTTTAAGTCTGAAATCCTCAAAAATATCAATCTTGAGAGCGACCGCTTTGGCTTTGAGCCTGAGATAACCGCAAAAATTGCTCGCCTAAAAGTCCGCGTGGTGGAGGTTCCCATTAGTTATTTTCCGCGTTCTTACATGGAAGGTAAAAAAATCACTTGGAAAGACGGCCTTGCTGCCGTTCGACATATTCTTTATTTTAATTTAGTGCAAAGTGAATCAAAGTTTTTCAAACCTGACATGCCAAAAAAATACATTCCCCAAGGAAGGCAACTACTATGACAAAAAGAGCACTCATCACCGGAATCACAGGCCAAGACGGAAGCTACCTTGCAGAACTTCTGCTGGAAAAAGGCTACAAGGTTTTTGGGGCCGTAAGGCGTCTCAGTACTCCTAACTACGGCCGCATTGAGCATATTAGAGACCGAATCACTTTGATTGATGCGGATCTCCACGACTCCATGTCACTATTACATGCCGTCGAAAAAGCCGAGCCCGATGAATTCTATAATCTTGCGGCACAAAGTTTTGTGGCGACGAGCTGGCAGCAAGCCGTCTTGACCGGAGATTATACCGGCATTGGCGTCACTAGGGCACTAGACGCCGTGCGTGCCGTCAATTCGAGAATTAAATTTTATCAGGCCAGTAGCTCTGAAATGTACGGCAAGGTGCAAGAAACCCCTCAAAAGGAAACCACGCCTTTTTATCCCCGTAGCCCCTATGGTGTGGCCAAAGTATACGGCCACTGGATCACTGTGAATTACCGCGAAAGTTTTGACATGTTTGCTGTATCCGGAATTCTTTTCAATCATGAATCACCGAGGCGTGGCCTTGAATTTGTGACCAGAAAAATCACCGATGGCATCGCTCAGATTAAAGCGGGGAAAATAAAAAAATTGCCTCTTGGAAATCTTGATGCACAGCGAGACTGGGGCTACGCCAAAGATTACGTCGAAGCCATGTGGCTGATGCTGCAGCAAACCGTCGCTGATGACTTCGTGATTGCTACCGGAGAAACTCATTCGGTTCGAGAATTTTGTGACATCGCATTTTCTCGGGCAGGACTAAATTATAAGGATCACGTTGTGATCGACGAAAGATTTATGCGTCCTGCTGAAGTAGAATTACTGCTTGGAGATCCCACCAAGGCAAAAAAAGTTCTCGGTTGGAAAGTAAAGACCAGCTTTAAGGAGCTGGTACACCTCATGGTAGACTCTGACCTTAAAGTCTACGGTTTAAAGTAAGGCTCAATTGAAAATACTCGTTACCGGAGCACCAGGATTTGTAGGCCGTCACTTAACGGCAGAGCTGCTGCGTGCCGGTCATGAAGTGGTTTTGACTGGTGTCACAAAAGAGTCGGTCGACATATATGGCTACGGTACTCGGTCCGTTTTGAAAATGGATATCACCGATCCACAAGAGTGTGGACGCATTCTCGAGAATCACCTACCCGACGCCGTGATTCACCTCGCAGGCATCGCTAAGACCACAGGCCAGAAAACGGCCCTGCTCGACGCGGTCAATATCCATGGCCCTGAAAATGTCGTGCGTGCCTTGTCCAAGCTGCCCCCGTCCACCAAAGATCTGCCCAGAACTTTTTTATTTATTAGCAGTGCCTTCGTTTATGGCGAAGGAGTTCTCCAAGGAACACTCGCCTGTACGCCTACAACGCCCACACAACCGCGGGGCGACTACGGCAAGGGCAAACTTGCGGCCGAAAATATTATTCGAAAATTTGATACCACCAACCTTCTAGTCTATGTTGCACGGCCCTTTAATCACATCGGAATCGGCCAAGAAGATTCTTTTGTCGTTCCAGCCCTCGCCTCAAGAATCCGCAATGCGGCACCAAACTCCGCCATCGAGACTGGAAACTTAAACGTGCTTCGAGACTTCACCGACGTGCGTGACGTAGTACGAGCCTACCGCCTCATCGTAGAACGACGGCCGTCCGAACGAGTATTCGTGATCGGCAGCGGCAAGGCGGTGACGATTCAGTCTGTTTTTGATTGTCTGAATAAATTGTCTAAAAAATCTCTCGCCCAGTCCCTAGCGCCCCATCTCCAAAGAAATGAAAGCACGGCTGCGATCATCGCTGATTGCGAGTCGGCCCAGTCGACCCTCGGCTGGAAACCAGAGATATCACTATCGCAAAGCCTCGAGGAAATTTGGAATGCTGGTAAATAAAATGGTGGTCGATAAAATGAGGTCGATAAAATGACAGTCGATAAAATTCTTGTTATTGGAACCTCCGGCCAAGTAGGCCGCAGTATCTGTGGTCAATTGGGAACTCGCCCCAATGTGGTTTACGCCGATCACAATGCATCTGCTTCTAACGTCAAAGCCTGCGACCTAGCTGACACCACAGCCCTGTCCGCATTGATTCTCAGTGAGCGTCCCAAAATTATTATCAACTGCGCGGCCTACACCGCCGTCGACCTTGCAGAAAAAGAGTTTGACCTTGCCATGAAAATTAACGGCCTTGCCGTTGAAGCCCTCGCCAAAGCCGCACAAGAAATCTCTGCCGTATTGATTCACTACTCAACTGATTACGTGTTCGACGGTTCCGGAAGCCTACCCTGGAAGGAATCTGATAAAACTAGCCCGGTCAATGCGTACGGCCGAACTAAGTTATTTGGCGACGAGGCCGTCACCAAGCATTGCCCAAATTCTGGGTATGTTTTCAGGACACAATGGGTCTATGACAATGACGGTAAAAACTTTCTCAACACCATGCTTCGCTTTGGCGCGGAACGAGAGGACATGAGCGTCGTCGGAGACCAGATCGGAGCCCCGACGACCTCTTTGGTCATCGCAGAATTCACCCTCAAAGCTCTAGTAAAAATAGCCGCCGGCCAAATGCCAGCGGGCATTTATAATTTAGTATGCCGTGGAGAAGTTTCTTGGCATGGCTTCGCCGAGGAAATTTTCAAAACTGCCCGCGAACGTGGCCTGCCACTTAAAATCCGTAATCTCAAGAAAATTGAAAGTAAAGATTTCCCAACGCCCGCAGCTAGGCCCAAAAATTCCCGGCTAAACCTCGAAAAACTAGAGCGTGTTCTTGGAGAGAATCTACCGACCTGGGACGCGGCCTTGACTCATTTAATGAGTCTAAGAAAAAACTAAAGCTCTCGGGGGGCCTAGACCCTGCAAGACTTCCAGCTGAGCTAAACTAATCTACGACCCTTGTTAGCAGCCGCCTGAAAACTACAGTATTTGACCTACAGGGGATTGGGATCGTTGAAGTTCATAAAGACGATAATTCCCAAAAATCTGAGAATAAGTTATAACTCTGATTGGAAGAATGTGCCTCATCTCCGAAAAAGATTGGCCCAAACTAAACTCAATAAATATCTACGTTTCTGGCCGGTCGTGGGAGTCGTCGGGATGCGGCAGTCCGGCAAGACGACACTTGTGGCGAAGTTAATGGACCGGTAGATGCAATTTTTCAAAATGTCCCGATGGTGTTTCGATTGTTCCATGGAGTGCGTGGTGCTAACAGGCGGCAGCTAACGCCATTTTCAAGCAACAGAGAGCCGTATCGGTTCTGGTTTAGCTCCAATATCGGCTGAGGATCCATAGTTCTCCAAAACCTGATTTACCAGAGCCTTACGAATTGTTCGTGCCATATTTAACCTGAGAAAGATCTCGGTATTGAAATCCATTCCAGTACCTTTAAGGTCCTTTTTTTCCCATATCGATACAATAGAATGATTGGCCAAATTGAGAAGTTGCGCAAATTGAGCTTGAGTGTAGCCCATATAAGATCTGATAAATGCGACTTCGGACCCACTTAACCTTGCCGGTTTTACAATGAGCCCTTCGAAAGCAATTTTCTGGAGTCGGTTCAAATTAACATCTGCTAACTGAAGACGTCCATGTCAAACGCGGTTGCGGCCATTTGCAATTTAATGTCATGGGTTAAGAGCAAAACTTTTACTCCACTTTGATTCTGAAAGTGAAGAGCCGAAGCGAGATGGATAGCATCGAGCGACTTCATCGCGATTGGAAATGTTTGACTAGCCATGGACACAACGTGGTCGTCCACTGCGATAATTCTGAGTCCGCTCAGAATTTGCAAACATAGACTTCTCGCAGAAATCAGTCTTTCATCGTTAATTTCTTTAGTGATACGCCAACGATCGAGGACTCGCAAACACTCAATTGCCGTGATTGCACTGGTCACAGCGCCTTTGCTATAAGGCGTAAGATTTTGTATCGACTGTTCGTGGCCAATCACGTAGCGAAGCAAAACCGACGAATCAAAATAGGAGGTTGGACTTACCGTGACCACTAAACTCGGTCCTCACGATCTAGGAGAAGGACGTCTAAAATATCCATTTTTTCAGTAAAAGGGCGTTTATCGGCTTGCATGAGGACTGATTTCAGATCTCTCGACGGCTCTTTGATGTGCAATGCCGACTCTGGCTTAATACCAACAATTTTGGCAACCGGCTGATCACGGTCCATAATCAATACGTCTTCGCCGGCTTTAACAAAGCGTAGATATTTGCTTAATTCAGCTTTAATTTTTGAGATATTCACTTTTTTCATATCTTAAGCTCCCTGAATGTACAATATGGTCTCTAGATGACCATGTCAAGACTATTTTGGATAACGTTAGCATTCATTGCTGTACGTTTACTTTGGTTTGGAATTATTCAATAAATAAATTGCCGTAAATAGTGCTAGTACGGCGTTCATTTGAAAAAAAACGGAACATTTCCTAACAGCCGGAGACAAATTGGAAGAAAGCTAGCGGCGGATAAATTCTCGGGAGCTCATCCCTCAATTACCTGTGACGGCACCTGGCCATAGCCCTCGGCTTAACTCTTTGTAGGTCAAATACTGTAGTCATTAGGCGGCTGCTAACACCCCACTCGAAGTGGTTAAGGGGGTAAAACAAAATGTTTGCCATTATATTGGCAAAAACTAACATTTTATGTTATTATTTATAAGTGGGACGGCCAATTTGTCCGAATTGAATGCATTATCAGATAAAAATCGTTATTTTTCGCAGTTGAAATGGATAAATTACTGTGTCACATCAAAAACTAAGCGATTTTATTGATCAAATACAGGGACAAGGGCGTTACACCTTCAAATTTGAAGACCTCACTTCAGACCGCTCCCACATTGCAACTCAAGCGGCCCTTCGTCGTTTAAAGCAGCGCCACCGTATCGTCAGCCCACATCGCGGTTTTTTTGTGGTCGTTCGTCCAGAATACCGTTCATTAGGTAGCCCACCAGCCAATTGGTTTATTGACGAACTGATGGCACACCTAAAACAGCCCTATTATGTGGCTCTTTTAAGTGCCGCTGCACTTCATGGTGCTGCACATCAACAGCCTATGATATTCCAAGTTATGACCGACCGTCCAACTCGAAGCATCGATTTAGGTAGCATCAATATTTCCTTCCACATGACTCAAGACATTGAAAATTTTCCAACCAAGAAAATGCAAACAGAAACAGGATACATAAAAGTTGCAACACCTGAGACAACCGCCTTTGATCTCGTTAAGTATACCGCTGCGTCAGGTCATCTAAACAACGTTGCAACCGTGTTGACCGAGCTCGAGGAAAAATTAGACGCAGACCAACTGGTAAAAACGGCTCCGTTGTATGCAACTCCAGATGTTCAACGCTTAGGATTTATTCTGGAAAATTTTTCAAATAATAAAGCACTAGTCGCACCACTTTTGGAGTATTACCAAAAATTGCGAAGACGTCCGGTATTGCTATCACCCAAAATGCCATCAAAAGAGAAATCACCAGACAAGAACTGGTGTGTCGTACCAAATGAAACAATTGAGACCGACCTATGATCCCTGCAGCATACATCACCAATTGGCGCACGAAAGCTCCTTGGCCAACTGATGCCCAGGTGGAACAAGATCTAGTTCTGAGTCGCGCTCTTGTCGAGATTTTTAACATACCGCTGATCAATCAAAGTCTCGCTTTTCGCGGTGGAACAGCATTGCATAAATTGATTTTTGATCCACCAGGTCGGTATTCTGAGGATATCGACCTGGTACAAGTTCGTGCGGGAGAAATCGGCTCCCTCATCGACGCTCTTCGCAGCACTTTAGATGGGTGGTTGGGAGAACCAAAGCGCAAGCGTAATGAGGGACGTGTCACCCTGCTATACCGTTTTGAAACCACGAACAAGCCAGTTCAATCTATGCGACTTAAGATCGAGATCAATACACGAGAGCATTTTTCAGAACTTGGATACTTCCATCACAGCTATGCCGTCAGCAGCCCGTGGTTCAATGGAACGGCCAAAATTCCGACCTATCACCTGGAGGAGTTGCTTGCCACAAAGCTACGCGCCCTTCATCAACGTAAGAAAGGTCGTGATCTTTTTGATCTGTGGCTCGCCCTGTCTTCACGTGACGTCGATACAGATAAGCTACTGCGCTGCTTTGAACGTTATATGGAACGTAGCTCAATATCCGTGTCACGAGCGGAGTTTGAAAAAACACTGGCAGCTAAAATGGAAGAGGCTAGCTTTCTTGGTGATATGGATCCTCTGCTGGCCAGGCCGAATACCTATAATCCTATTCTTGCCCATGAGTTCGTGCAGGACAAGATCATCAGCCATATGAAAGGAGAACCGTGGCGACGATCTATTCGTAAAGTTGAGCCTGGATGAGCAACGCAAAATTCCATGAAAATGAAGTCTTTAGGCGGCTGCTGACAAGTGAGCCTTTTCATTGATACATCCCAATTATTAGCCCAAAAACCTACTGTAGTGCCGCAGAAATCAATGTTTATGAATTCATGGCCGGTTTTTTATTATAGCTATTATAGAAGTTCATCGTCCCAAAGTTTTTTTAAAAATGTCTTCCAATGGTATAGGTAGAACTCACCGGTTTTACGGTCGATTGGATCGTGGCTGACAACAACGTATTTCTTAACGAGACCCTCTTTAGCAAGCGTTTTTAGACCCTTTAGGTCATCAGCACTAATTTTTTTTGTCGTTTTTACTTCTATGGCGAGTTTTCCACCTATTATAAAATCGACCTCTACTTGATCTTCTGTTCGCCAAAATTGTAGCTGATTCTTAAGTCTGCGGTAGCTTATGTATGCTCGCAACTCCATTGCAATGAACTGCTCAAATAGATTTCCATAAATATTTGAATTGCGATCAATACTTTCAGTTCCTGTTAGTGTATTGACAACGCCCGGATCAAAAAAATAGAATTTGGATTTTGTGATCGCTTTTCGTGATGTTGATTTCCTCCAACTGCTTACCTCGAACCCCAATAAAGTGTCTTCAAGAATTTTATAATAGCTTGCAATTGTTGGTATCGAAACCCCGGCGTCACTTGCTAATTTGGCGTAATTTAAAACTTGACCATTTGATAGTGCACTGGACCGCAAAAATTCGACAAATGCTGGCATTTTTCTCACGGCAGACTCTGCCTTAACCTCTTCCGTCAAATAGACTTGGACATATGCATCTAACTGTTCCTCTGGAAACTCACTCTGCCATACTGCTGGCAAACCTCCAAATTGCAAGTAGCGATTTAGATTAAAGTTTTTTAAACCTATTTCACGGTAAGTTAAGGGGAATAGGTTTGCTATCCACGCACGACCGGCAAGCAAATTTACGCCCTCCATTTTTAAGCGTCGAGCGCTACTCACAGTCAATAGAAAAATTAGTCCTCGTTCCTCAATGAGCCGATGAACCTCGTCGAGCAGATTGGAATTTTCTGCACTTCATCAATGACAATGTAAGCAGGAGTAGGCGACACTTCATCGATGATTTCTTCTAACTCTGATGGGTTATACTTTATAAAATAGGGGGCCATTGATAATTTTTGAACGGCTCACGGCTGATGCTGATAGGTGCTGCCTGAAGCCTACTTTTTCACGCCTCTAAAATTTCATTCAACGCCTCATGCCAATGCCAGCAAAGAGTGTTATCGATTTTTTTGCGTACTTTGTCTCTTAAATCCACGGTCTATTCGTCGTCAAGATCATCATCCTCTTGATCGTCTTCTTCGTCGTAATCCGAATGGAAATCTTCATCGTCATCTCCATCTTTATCCTTGCCGTCGGAATCTTCTCCGGTATAGCGGTCGGCTCGCCCTTTTTTCTTTTCACGTGCAAACATCTCTTTTTCGGCATTCTCTCGGAACGCTTCCGTTTTCGCAACTTTCGCCCGCTGGCGCGCCTCAATTTTAGCGGCCTTTTCCATTTTAAGCAGGCGTTGGATCAGAGCACTTTCTTTGGCTTTATCAGCTTCATCGGGTTTAAGTCCGTCTTCCGCAAGAATCGCCTTGTAGTCGCGAATTTGTTGAAGCTTTGCTTTGATGTTGTTAACGAGTGCCGCATCGCGGTCGGATAATTTCAATTCCAAAGCGTCGTCTTCTTGACGGGCTTTGAATGCCTTTGATCCAGAGCCCCATTTTTTTCCGGCACTTTGCTTTTTTTCGCCAAATGGATTGATCGGCTTTGCTGGAGCTGTAGATGGTGCTTTTTTTGCAGAAGGGACCTTCGAATCCGTTTTTTTAGAATACGGTCCCTTTGAGTTCCTTTTCGCTGGCGAACCTTTTGAGCCTGACGGCTTTGAGCCTGACGGCTTTGAGCCTGATGGTTTTGAGGATGTCGGTTTTTTCTTTGGGCGAGGCATGGTCATGAATTTTATTCCTTACGATTTTCTATTCAATTTGTGAGGAGCGGCCTGATCAACAGGCATCAACACGATTTCTTCGATATTGACGTGGGCTGGTCTTGATGCAGCAAACCAAACACACTCGGCGATATCGCGCCCTGATAAAGGAGTGACCCCCTTGTAAATATTTTTGGCTCGTTCTGCGTCATCTTTAAATCTTACTAGAGAGAAATCTGTTTCGACCATGCCAGGATCCACGGATGATACTCGAATCGGGGTGCCATTAACCTCAAGTCGAATAGTTCTGGTGATGGCACGCACTGCATGTTTAGTGGCCGCGTAAACGCTACCTCCCTCATACACGACGTGGCCTGCAATACTTCCCATATTTATAATATGGCCGTGAGACACTTCTAACATCTTAGGTAGAAATTCACGGGTCACCCGTAATAGTCCTGTCACGTTCGTATCCAGCATCGATTGCCAATCGGCCATCGATCCTTTGGCCACGTGATCTACCCCTAACGCTAAACCAGCATTATTAAACAAAACGTCCAGCCGATGACCGCAGGCCCCCCAGACCACCTCGGCAAACTTTTTTACCGATTCGTCAAGGGTCACGTCTAGGGTTGCGACTGCGACGTCGTGGGCACCTGCCGCTTTTAATTTTTTAGCGATTTCTTCAAGGCGATCTCTTCGCCTCGCGCCTAAAACAACGCGCCACCCACGCTCTGCAAACAACAAAGCTGTTTCTTCGCCTATACCTGCCGATGCCCCTGTGATGGCAATGGTCGGGTGTGCGGAAAAAACAGCTTTCGTCATAATATAATGTCCATTCGCTCGACAGTGGCCGAGCGTTAGTTTTTCTTAGCAACCTTAACGCCACGCTCATTGCCGTCGCCTACTGAGCAAGACTCGTAGCCTTTGTCGACAGCATATTGATGCTGAATACGGCGGTAAAAGCTATTCACCGGCTTTAAGAATACTTCTTCAACCGCCCCCGAATTAATTTTTGCGATCGCATCATCTACGGAAGCTAATGCTTGGCTTTCAATTTCGGAGTCAGCAGGCTGACCGCCACCACCTTGGCCGCTGTTGCGAGGTTTTCCGTTACGATTTTGATCGCGGTTATTATCGCGTGGCCCCCTGTTATTATTGTCTCGCGGGCCTCGGTTATTATCCCGGCCGCCTTGACCGCCACCTTGACCGAATCGTGGACCTTGGCCTCCGCCTTGACCGCCACCTTGACCGCCGCCTTGGCCATGACGTGGGCCGCCGGAACCTTGTCTTTGAATTGGGGGACCACTACCGATTTGTTGACGATTTCCGCGGAAGTTTGGCATATTTTTGCCAACTGGCGGACGAGATCCCTCTTCAATTTCCTCGGGTTCGATGTCAGCAAATGCCCAACATAAAAAGCGACCGAAATAAGCGTAGTAACCAGGATACTCTTCTTTAAGGACGCCTTTAATTGTAGCCCAAACCGCCGCGCTTTCGTCGGTTTGCGCATTGTGTGCTGGCAATGGTGTTCCGGTTTTAAGGAGCACAAGATCTGCGAGATCCAAAGTAAATTTCATAAACGGCGCAACGATCTGATTTAAAACGATATGATCGAGCGGAATCTCCTCCACCATCTCAGGATACTGGGACGCATACCACAGCGTCATTCGGCTCATCAGCGCTTGAAGGTCCATTTCCTTTAATTCATTAGGCAGGCTTTCAAGTGTTGCGCCAAGCATAATCGGCCAACGTCCAGCATTGGCATAGGCGTCGTCTATTTTCGCAGCGCGCTGAGTGCGTTCATGTTCGAGACACGTAAACAAAAAATAGTCGATTGGCACATTGCTTCCACGTTGTGTTTCAACGCGTTGCTTCATTGTTTGCTTGGTTTCGATTGGTGCTGCTTCTGCTGGTGCATTATTTTCTGTCATTTTTTTGCTTCCTAAAATTAACTAACGAATACGTTATGCTTTCATACGACGAGCAAGATTCAAAACCCGGCAACTTGCAATGGCTAGCTGCTCGGCCACCGTCCATTCCTTAGAGTCCTTGCGCGAGTGGGTGTACGCGGACAACTCTAAGTCCCCCTCAAACGCGTCAATCACGTCCTCAATCGCCGCCTTGTAGGCGTCACTGCCGAGGGCTGCCGTTCTGAGGGTGGCTGACGCCTTTTTTAAATGGGCTACCGCCTCATCCTCTTCTTGCTCTTCAAGCAGAGGATTCAGATTATCGATAGCCGCAACAAGATCAGCTGAGCTAGTTTGACGGTCTCTTTTGATGATTTTGGTCACTATTTCTCCCTAGTTTTTTGAGCAAGGGCACAATAGGCTAGGATGGCCGAAGAATCAATGGTTTCAGGCATCTCCGACCGAATTTTAGTCAGAGGTAAAATAAATGTCTGGATTGTGCAAATTGACGTTGACGAAGGCTCGTGGTTTTTATACATACTTCTGCCTCGATGTTTTCATTGTTGAAGACCGCGGGCTCGTAGCTCAGTTGGTAGAGCAGTACACTTTTAATGTACGGGTCGATGGTTCGAATCCATCCGGGCTCACTTCTTTCATAAAGAGAAGTCGGTATTTTTTTTGGGTCCCCATCGTCTAGTGGCCCAGGACACCACCCTTTCACGGTGGCTACACGAGTTCGAATCTCGTTGGGGACGCTTCTTCATCGCCATACACTTCGCATCTCTGCGTCATCGCGTCGCGCGACTCCCTCGGAGTACCACATGTACACCTCGGTCCTCGCGCTTGCTCTTCCTTGATCTGCTCGTGTCAGGCGAGAAGAACCCAAATCCGAAATTTCAGAGTTAAAATTTATTCGTGCGATCACTTCTTGCATTTTTTTGCGGCGTCGTGATCGGCAGGAGGGCATTCGTGCGTCTTTTTCCTGGCACTCCTCCTTTGCGGCCTAAATTTTTTTCGTGCTATGGCCCTTGCACTATCAGGTTGCTCGCAAACAGGCTTATCAACACACAGTTTTGCCGAGCGGAGACTTAAGGCTCCACTATTATTTACTCTGCGGGGTTATGTAGCGAAGATGGTATCGATACTATTCAAATTTCAAAGAGCATCCGCCTGCTTCTGGATTCGTCGATGCAATACTAACTGCAGATTTTTGATTTGTTGTAGGACGCGATTCACCTCCGCGATATGACGTTCACAGAACTTAAAGATCACATGCCTGGCGTGACGGCTAATCTGGACAGGCAGGTGGATCAGTCGATTGCGAGTGGCCTTTGCAAAATGCGTGATCTTGCTCTTTTGGAGCAAGGCTAGGTAGCGCATGTATGAAGTTGCGTGAGCCGTGATAAGCCCGTAGCCCTTGTTGGCAGTGAGTTTTTGGCAAGGATAGTGCTTGAGATCAAAGCCGCACTTGTCTTCTTTGATGAAATTTCTGCGTTGCCCCGACCGCGGTAAAACTTAATGACTTTACCTTGCCTTCTAAGAGGGTGCGAAGCGGTCCGGCCTGCCTGGTAGGAATTCAACATTGCCGAATTCTGCAGGTGTTCTAGAGCCATTTGTCCGCTCGTGAATTTTACAAAGTTTGTTGCATATTTGAAAAATGTGACTCACAATTGCGTCTTACTGAGGAGCTTTTATGAGGTTTTCAATTTATTCTGTAGCCTTTGTGACTCTAATCACGGCTTTCACTTGCCCACAAAACTCTTACTCCAAAGACAAGTCTCAGAACTGGGCAGGAACGTATGTGCTGAAGGGCGGTGGCGGTGGACTGATGATTGAAAAGGATGGAAAGAAATTGTGGGTCGAACTATGGAGAGACTTCAAGGCAGGAGAAGAGAAAAGGCCAGGCGAGGAGAAGGATGAGGAGGTCTATTTCGCGTCAATTCATGGCAACACCGCTAAGAGACTTCCATTTAGAGGAGATGTTTGCCCTGAGACATTCACATTGACTGCAGATGGAGTAAAATTGGCTGACGAATGTAAGCTTGGTCCTCCAATAATGTATTATTTTAAGAGGGTCAAATGACACGATTTGTAGAAGCTTTCGCCGGACAAATTTCCCGACTATGAAACTGGCCATGCTGCCCACATAGACCTTTTAATAAATGTGTATGGAAATAGAGATCTTGCGGGCCTCATTAAGGCGTATGCGCCAAACTCGGAGAATAATTCTAAAAAATATTTACGCTATTTGCAAAAACACACAGGTGTGCAAGGTAGTCGAAAAATTCAAGATTTTACAAAATCAGAATTTGAAAAACTTTGGCGTGCGATGGAAAAGTATGAAGGACGCAAAATTGGTATAATTCAGGTTTTGCCTTTAAAAAAGAAAATTACTGGCACGCAAAAGGACAAGAGTGGACGAATTCTAGAATATTTCGTCCAAGAGCTCGGCTGGCTTACAAAGAAGCGTGCCATTCAGTTAGCCACGAAAGGAGAAATTGATGCCGTTGTTGTGGATCATGGTGGAACAAAATATCTTCGTTCCAGGCCGGACGCTTCAGCAGAAAATAACTTGTCTAATATGGCAAGAGTTTAAAATTTCAACGCAGGGCTTTGCTTTCGGGATGGGATTAAAGCCGGATTGAATGCAGGCAGAAAGCCATCATTTTGTTGAAATCGGAACAGGCCATCCAATGGCCTCGAGTTTTCCTTTGGATAGAGTGATTTTGTCGATTCCGCCGACAATGACGGCATATTTGGTCAGTGGTTGGAACGTGATTTTAAGCGCTATTTTGATATTGTTGTCTACCGGATTCCTCGCGGCCAACCCTGGTGCAACGGTCTCAAGTCATCGACCTAAGCAAACGACGGACACTAACTTCCGCTGTTCGATACTCAAAGTCGCCTGAAGTTGACGGTCTAATCACCAGCTTTAAATTGGTAGCTTAATAATGCGGTAGTACACGGTCAAACTCATCATCGGATGTTTCTTCAATGGCAACCGGTCGCTCGCTATTGATGCCCGCATTGTTTACAACGATCCGGCTGCGTAGACGCGTGTATGCATTGCCAGCAATAAATAATTCGCAATAGTGGCATCCTGTGTGCTAGGGCCATTTAACCGCTCGTGCTCCGGGCAAAGTTTGATGTAATCCCCTGCGTCATGGGATTAGCTTCCGATATTGTTTTGCAAGTTCGTACTTTCGCCCTTTGTTCGAAAAATCTAGGACCATTAAAAAACCTTGGTCAACCCAAGACGCACAAAGCTGTGAACTCGTCCTTGGTCTAAATCCAAACAAGTCGGCAACTTGACGGCTTGAAGAAGCGTTAGAAATTGTGTCAAGAACCATGGCGGTGATGCTCTTAAATCACGACAATTGCGCCGACTTGATTTATATGGTAGCAAGGAGCGCAAAGCGGGCAACGAGGACAAGATTTATTTCAAATGACGAAAGGGCAGTGTAATGGCCAAGAAAATTGCGGCGAATATGTCCGCCAAAAGCCCAAAGGGCGATTTTTCAGATATTTCAAGCCTCGTCGAGATGTTTTGCCGAGAGCATCTCAATGAAGAGTATACCAATCTGTGCAAGCAATTATTCGCCAAACTCGCCCGTAAGCGCCCGTCGCCATTCGCAAGTGGAAAACCAAACACTTGGGCATGTGGAATCATTCGCACGGTTGGATGGGTTAATTTTCTTGATGATTCCAGCACGAAACCTTATATGAAACTTACCGCAATTGATAAGGCACTTGGGGTCGGGGAAAGCACGGGCCAGGGAAAATGCATGGCGATAAGGCGAATGCTCAAACTTCAACAGTTTGCCCCGGAATGGACACTCCCAAGTAGGCTCGACAAAAATCCAATGGCATGGATGCTTTCGATAAACGGCTTCATTGTGGATGTACGGCACGCCACAAGGGATGTTCAAGAAGTTGCGTTTAAAAAAGGTTTGATTCCGTATCTGCCAGCAGAAAACGGCCACATTTCGGCTGAATGAACTCTCTAATTTGAAAGGAAGACATTGAATGGAAAACAAGAAAGTTGGGCAAAATTCAAAATCACAGATTCCAACAGAGATTTGCGATACATGCCGCAAGGAAAATCTCGCCTTCGGCTTTACTCATCTCACCAGTAAGGATGGAGGCGCATGCCAGAAACTTTGCTCAGAGTGTTACAATCAATTTCATGCCATGCAATCCGGGTTTCCCAGGCCTGAGACTGTCAATTTCCCCCCCGTTATGTTGCATGACTCAGTCGGTAAGGCCCATATCTTTTATTTTGATGTTCGCCTAAGCACTGGGCTTGGAATCAAGTCGTTCGAGTTGGTTGATGGTTCACCCGGCGGTTATCAATTTTCTGTCCTTGAGCACCCCGATACCCCGGTCCAGGAAGTTTATGCCAAACTCTACAAGAAAATTGAGGCGGGCCTCGCCGTTCGCTATATGCGTTCGTCTGATTTCGGGGCGGAACTCCATCATGACCGCCTCTATATCAAAGGCGCAGCTGTTAATGGTCGGATTTGCCAGCGGGCTGATGGCACGCCGGTTGTGATTGTCGATGGCGTTGAATATACCTGGGAAGAATTTGGCGAAACCCTCACCTCTCATGAAGGGTTTCAATTCCGACTGGAATGCTTTGACCAATGTGAAGAGACAGAAATTTCACCTAACCCCCAACGTCCAGACCCAGTATGGTGGCTAGCCAAAACGGATTTGGCCGAGCAGGAACCCCAATATCACTAATCTAGTGTTTCATGGGTAGGCTCAGTGAACAATGGGGACAGAAGTGAAAATCTTTTTATGCAGCCACGCTCACAGCAACAGGCCCCTTCGGCTCAGTAAGTTCGCCGGCAAGTATATCAGTCACTTCTTTGGTGGCAATTTTCGGATCATTGAGAAATTGGTGCATAAGTATTCGGACCCCAGCTTCAGTGGCATTTGACATACCTGTGGAGATGGTGCGCCTTTTTTCCCATTTTGAGATCATACTATGGCCGCTCAGCCCAAGGCGTTGGGCAAACTCGTCCTGTTTCAGCCCCATATAATGCCGGATAAAGGCCAGATGGGATCCTGATAGCTTAAATCGAGCATTGAGAAGAGCTCGGAACACATCATCTTGAAGTTTGCGGTGGTTCATGTTGGGAACGAATTCTCCTAGCACTTCTTTTACCTCGACCTCTTTAAAAATAATGGGGAAGCCTAGACCGCCGTAGACAAGATTTTTTGATTTTTTTGTTTTCATGAAGTTTTATTCCTTATTTTAATGGCCCGACGACGGAGATTACCAAAAGATCGTCGACAATTGCTACTATCACGCGGGTCTGCCGTCCGTCGATCGTTGACCCCCGTATAGCGTGACGCCAAGTGTCAAATTTGCCATCAAACTCATCGTGGTTTTGCTCGTGGAATCCGCTCCTAAGGATTTGCTCTACCTCGGGCAACGTGTAACCTCGTAGTGCCATTCGTTCGCAGGCATGTTTAAGGACACGAACTTTACCGGCAGCTATGAGGGAACGTATTGTTTTGGTTAATTGCCTGGTCTGCATGGGTCAGAATGTTCCTATATAACGGCTATGTGAATATTGCACATTATTTGACTTGTGTCAAGATCAAAGCTATTTCGACGACAGGCCTACGCTGCAAGGTTAATAATAGCAGATTTTTTAAAGCGATAATCCTTGCCTTGCTTAACAAACTTAATCTTTCCATGTCTTATCTTTCGTCTCATTGTAGATTCTGAGATTCCCAAAAAGGCACAAGCCTCTTGCAAAGTCATCATGTCGGAACTTGCAAAAAGCTTCATTGAGTCTGTGATATCGACCCCAATGACATGGACTTTTTTGTTATACCGAATAATAATTCCATCTTTAAATACAGACTTCGACTCAACCTCATCCGTGAAGTCTATTGAAAGATAGTCAATTTCAGAATCATGATAGACTTTCATTTTTGCACCTCAAAATCTGTCATTACAGTTAAAACTTCGAAAGCGCCTTTAGACTTAATCAATGTCACAGCGGCGATGTTATGATCCCTTCGGCCATTAATTTTCTTATTATTCAACTCCACGACGCTAGCTCCAAAATGCGAGTTTAAACCCAAAAGTACCACCAAAAAGACACCTAATTTCATATGAACCTGCAATAGAAGTTGAAAATGTCCGCCCACCTGTGAGAGAGTCCGCTGGTGCTGTTCTCCACAGGGCTGGCGAACACATTGGTGTTTTTGGTGAAAATAAATAATGCATTTTCCTAACTTCAATTATGTTACTCCGAAGGAGTTGTGAGTCTATGACAGTAGGGCGAAACGATCTATGCACTTGTGGAAGTGGCAAGAAGTACAAAAAATGTTGTCTGGCAACTCAGGATCTCAGTAAGGCTGTTGATTTTAACTACCAGCGCCTGCGTCATGTCGAGGCTCAATTGATTCCCAGACTGATGCGCCATGCCGCCGAGATTTTTGGACCAGAAGCGTTCCACGAAGCATGGGACGATTTCAATAATTATGAGACAGACGTTGGGTTTGACCCCGAAGCACCGATGAATCAAGCCTTCATGCCTTGGCTCCTATTTAATTGGACAGAGACGGAACCGGAAGAAACGGTAAAACTGGGCGCGCCTATTGACACCACCGTGGCTGAGTCTTTTCTCGAAGCCAACGACCGGCAGCTTAGTGCTGACGAAAAAATGATTTTAAATGCAGCCAATCGGTGCCCATTTAGCTTCTGTGAGGTGGTTGCTGTCCACCCAGGAACGGGAATGCGTTTGCGGGATTTACTGACCGACGGCGAGTTTGAAGTCAACGAGCGAACGGCGTCCCTGGCTCTGCAAGTCGGACAAATCATGTTTTGTGCTACGATGTATTTTGCAAATCGATTCTCGAACATCGCAACGGCACCTTATCCAATACCGCCTATATACAAAAATGAAATCTTGAAACTTAGAAAATTTATCGAAAGCGCCGTTGGGAAAAAGCCGTTAACCTCTGAGGATATTCTGGAGTTTGATGAGTCTATCCGCGAAACGTATCTAGATATCGTCAAGCAATTATTTAATCCGAACATCAAGTTGCATAATACCGATGGTGATCCCTTGATGCCGCAAAAAATTATGTATCAAATTGAAGACCCAGACTTTGCTTTTCATAAATTAAAGGTCCTACAGGAGGGAGCCACCGAAGATGAGTTAACGCACCATGCGAGGTCAGAGCACGGAAAGATCGTGGAAGCGAAAATCTCTTGGCTTGGGGGAAAGCCTACCGCTAGAAAGCGTTTGGCGGGACCTATACTTCTTGGGAACATTAAAATTTATAAGAATCAACTAACGATCGAAGTAAATTCACATGAACGGGCCAAACGAATCCGTAAGGAAGTCGAGACTCGCCTTCGCGGTCAAGTAACATATAAGACGACTATGATTGAGCCCATTGAACCACAAATTGAAGCCCTGAAAAATGGAAAACGATTGCCAGAAAGAGGAGCGGCCATACCTTTAGACCAGCTCCCCCCGGAAGCTAGGGCGATGATTGCAAAAAGAAGTCAAGACCATTGGGACTCTTGGTTTGATATTCCTGTGCCAGCCTTGAATGACAAAACGCCAAAGCAATCGGCTAAAACGCCCGAGGGACGTGACTTACTCAGAAGTCTCTTGCTTTACTACGAACAACAAAATGCAAAGTCGCCGGGAAATATTTTTCGAGCCGATGTAAATATGCTGCGACAAAAACTCGGCCTGTAACCAGTGGCGATAAATTTTTGAACAAAACGTTTTTGGCAAAGGCGTCAGAAATGAGTGCTCTCAAGGAATCCGACTGAAAACTTTTTCGTCGCTTTCATCCAATTGCTTTGGCTCGTTTTTGCGAACGAGCGTTGAAGGATGCCGAGGCCATTATTTCGAAAGGCAGCAATGCCCACCATGAGCGTTTCCGCGAACTAAATAAGCTTGTCAGCGAAAAAATCCAGTTGAGTCTGATCTGCTCCTTGTCGCTCGTCTCTATATTCTGAGCACTTGGTCGGCCCATAGACGCTGCAAAAATGTTTTCCAATTTAAACAATGGACGCCATCTCTTACGATATCGACCGGATCGCTACTGACGATAAAAAAAGCCTTAAAGAAACCCTCTTCTCGTAAGGCGTTAATTCCCAAGAAATCGTCTCTATTGATTTTCTTAGTTGATTTGACTTCGATGGCAACCTCGTCCCCAATGGTAAAGTCAACTTCGTGGCGATCCTGAGACCTCCAGAACCGAAGTTTCTCTTTACGATTACGATAAGATAGATAGGCGGAAAGCTCCATAAAGATCCACTGCTCAAAACTTTGTCCGTAGAGATCCGAGTTGCGGTCTAAGGTTTTAGTTTCCGCTAACGTGTGAGCCACTCCCGTGTCAAAAAAATAAAATTTCGCAGTGGCCACTGCTTTTCGTTTGGTGGACTTCGCCCAGGGCTGCACCAACCTACCGATCAAAGTATCTTCTAAGATGCCATAGTATTCTTTGATCGTTGTCGCACTAACACCAGTGTCGGATGCTATGGTCGAGAAGTTAAGGATTTGAGTGTTAGTCATCGCTGCAAGCCGGAGAAATTCTAGAAACGCAGGAATTTTTCGGACCAAGCCTTCCATCTTAATTTCTTCGTTAAGATAAGTTGTCATATATGCTTCCAGCTCATCTTGAGGAAACGAGCTGAAGTAGACATGAGGTAGGCCGCCATATCGCAGAAAGTGCTCAAGTTTAAAATTTTCTTTAAGTTCTTCAGTTGTAAAAGGGAACATATTTGAAATCCATGCGCGTCCACCTAAGAGATTGACACCTGAAGCCTTCAATTTTCGCGCGCTACTCCCTGAGAGTAAGAATCTAAAGTTGCGTTCTTCGATCAGCCGATGAACCTCATCAAGCAATGCAGGCACTTTTTGTATTTCGTCTATCACTACCATTGATGTGCTGGAATCGATGGCCGCATCAATGATGCCCTCGAGTTCTTCTGGGTTTTTAAGAAGCGTTGATTGCACCGCCGAGCGAAGCAAATTAACGATTACGGCCTTTTTGCCTAACTGTTGACCGATGGCTGTTGATTTGCCAGTGGATCTAGGGCCAAATAAAAAATGTGACTTTTTGCTTAGTAATTCTTGTAGGTTAATTGTCCTGGGGACAATTCCTTTTTGCGGCGCTACTTGGGAATTTTCCATAAAATCTCCAGTTGTACTGTGGATTTTATATCATTGTTTTATGAAGACTTCAAGGCACTATCGTTCAGCCAAATCTAGGTTGATCCCGTCTTTTATTGGGCTAACCACTCTTTGACATTATCCGTGTTGGCCAATTTGAATTGACCTTTAGGCAATATTTTTCGCGCAAGTCCCCACAACACTTTGCTTGGGCCCACTTCCACATAATGATTGATACCCGAAAATTGTACTTTTTCGATGGTTTGACACCATTTTACTGGGCTGTCAATTTGCTTAATCAAAAAATCTGCGGCGTATTGATCGGTTATTTTGGCAGAAAAATTAGGGATGATTCGAGTTTTATTATTTATAAACTCGGTCGCGAGAAGCATGGGAGTCATCTCCTCGCGAGCTGGCTTCATCATAGACGAATGGAATGGCGCGGAGACTGGTAGTGAAACGAATTTAACCGCCTCTGCAGTCAAAGCCACTTCAAGACGCAGCACGGCCACACAAGACCCTGCCACTACAAGCTGGGTTGGACTATTGTAGTTCACGACTTCGACAGGCTCGCCTGGTTTTGATGCTTTCTTGCAGAATTCTTCAAGGCGAGAGGCCTCCATCGACAGCACGGCCGTCATCGCTCCTGCCCCCACGGGCACTGCTTTTTGCATGGCCACACCACGAGCCCGAACCAGAGTGATCGCACGCTCAAACGAAAGTCGCCCTGAGGCCACCAACGCCGAGTATTCTCCTAAACTGTGACCCGCAAAAATATCGGCCTTAAAGCCTTTTTCTTCAATCATAACTCGCCAGGTAGCGATACTCGTGGCGACGATGCAAGGCTGGGTATTGGCGGTAAGTTTTAGCAGATCATCTGGCCCTTCAAGGCACAATTTCTTCACTGGGATTTTAGCCGCGTCGGCTGCTTCCTCGAAGACTTCATTGGTATATGGGAAGTTGTCTAGCAGAATTTTGGCCATACCAACATATTGACTACCTTGGCCTGGAAACATCGCAATCGTTTTCAAATCTGTCAAAATAGTTTCCCTCAATGATTAGGACGTATACTACGGACGAAAAAATATCGCCGATTCTAGAAAACTAAAAACCAAACTAAAAACCAAACGCAAAACCAAATTCAAACCGCTCTCTCGTGCGAACCTCTCGGCGCGTATGCTCGTCTTCAAACACCCTTGGAGGCGAGGCCGTGTAGGTCGTAGACCTAAGTGCGGCCACCAAGGATACGTACCTAGCGAGCCTGATGGACGCCCCTACAGCCCACTCGGCAGTAGGGCTGGCGGCTTTGTCAAAAACGACAAGTCCTGCTCCATCATCTTTAGAGCGCTTCCAATCTATATACCCTGGCCCCGCAGAAACAAAGGGCGTCAAAGGCGTAAAATTCGGCACTCGTAAAATTAAACTGAGATCTCCCCCAGTTCGTAATTCAGCGATTTTTTTCTCGTCTCTTGAATAATAATTTCCTGAAATACCCCAGGCCACATAATGGTTGATGGGAAACGTCAAACCTAGGCTACCTGCAAAATAATTAAATCCAAAACCGATCCCGACAGACACTCCAATGGACTCATCACCGCCCTCGGAAGCTGCCTCTTTTTTTGCAGCTTGATCGTAGGCTTTTCGATATTTTGGTTTTCCAGATTTAGGGCTTGAGTCCGGATTTTCTGAACCGTCCACCCGCCTTGGGAGCGCAGGTTCGGCCTCGTCGCCCGGACTTTCTCGACGTGTATACACGTCCGTTTCTGCTGGTTTTGCAGCATTATCTGGCTGGACCGCCCCCGCGGTCGTATCTTCTTTATAATGCAAGACCATACTCGACCTATTGCCCTGCTCCAGTCTTGCAAAAGCTGCCGTCGATAAAATGGATGGTGCCGCGAGTAGCAAAAAAATCACAGGTCTCTTTAAATATTGCGACGTTACTTGCAAAATGACAGCGTATTTTCCCACGTTTAGTTCCTCACACAGCCTTGAGTCGAAACCACCTTTTGATTGATCTTGCCAAAAATTGACTTTCCATCTTGAGCAAACATTTCAATCTCAATGGTATCACCCACCTTCATAAAGGGAGTGACGGCTTTACCTGAATCAATGACTTCAATCATTCTTTTTTCTGCCAAACAACTGCTGCCGCGGGCCCGATCTTCATTCGATACCGTACCCGACCCGAGAATCGTCCCAGCCGTAAACGATCTGGTTTTTGTGATGTGCTCAATCAATTCGTTAAACCCAAAAAACATCTCAGGACCGGCATTCGGGTCGCCAAATTTCTTACCGTTATAATGCGATACAAGCGGCAAATGGACACGTCCGTCTTTCCAGGCATCTCCTAGCTCGTCAGGCGTCACAGCGATCGGCCCAAAGGCCGAGGCGGGCTTACTTTGAAAAAATCCAAAGTTTTTTTCAAGCTCAGCAGGAATGAGATTTCTAAGGCTGACGTCGTTAACGATCATCAGCAATCGAATGTACTTGGATGCCTCTGATTTTTGAGTGCCTTGGGGTGTGTCGCCCAAGATAACGGCGACTTCCGCCTCGAAGTCACAGCCCCATTCTTCGTTGGCTAAATAAATGGGATCATTGGCTCCAAGAAAAATTCCAGACCCGCCCTGATAAATAAGCGGGTCGGTTTTTAGGGTCTTTGGTGGCTCTGCATTCCTAGCTTTGCGGACGAGGATCACGTGATTGATGTACGCTGATCCGTCAATCCACTCATAAGCTCTCGGCAGCGGTGCTGCCAATTTTTCTAAAGCCACGGATTGGCCTTTTGTGGCACCAGATGATAGATCTTTATATAGACCGTCAAGACGTGGTTTGACCTCGTCCCACCTGTCTAAAGCCTCCTGCATCGTTTGGGCAATGTTTGATGCTTCGACATATCTAGTATTGTCGCGAGAAATCACCACTAATTTACCGTCTCGCGTGGTGTCTCGTAGGGTTGCTAATTTCATAGAGCGTTATCCTCGTTTGGTGGAGTTTTTTTTCTCCGGCTGTGAGGGCCTAGTGGGTTTATTCGATGGTTTATTCGACGGTTTTTTAGTCGTCGATTTCGGATCAACAGGCTTTGCCCCTTTAGAGGTCCTCGCCACATTTTTTGGGTCGCCCGCACCCTTGGACGCATCCCTAGAGGTAGTGCGAGGAGGTGGTCGCTTAGGGGACGATTCCGGAGCGGCCCGGTCGGTCGCATCCTGAGGCGGAACCTTTTTTGAGGGAGCGTGCCGGTTTCGTTTGTCGTTTGCGATCGCATCTTTAAACGACGTGGATTTTTTTCGAGTGGACCGAGTGGACGTAGATCCGCTTTTTGCTGTCGGCTTTTTGGCCTGAGCACGGGAATCTTTGACCCTTGTCTCTTTGGTTTTTGATGCCGGACTTGTTTTTTCTGCGATCTTTTTTGTAGAACCTTTCGCGGCGGAGGCCGACCCAATGTCCTCTTCATCCAACGGTTTTTTGACCCTTGGTTTGAATGACAATGCTTTTCTGGACGAACGATTTTTGGACGCCGAGACACGTTTGGCGGTATTCAAGGAGATCGCATGCTCTGTCGCCACACGCAACGTGTCAACTTGCGCATTAGTCAATTGGCGGTATTGCCCGGCAGGAAGATCCGCTGGAAGCCGAATGTCGCCAAATCCAACGCGAATCAGTTTGACCACTCGTTTTTCGAAGTGTTCGAAGATTCGTCGCACCAATCGATTTCGCCCCTCGTGGACTGTGATCATATACCATGAGCCCGTAGAAAGGCCCATGTTCGTACCGTGCACGTACACGATTTTTACGTCTCTTGTCGGGCCGTCTTCAAGGACAACGCCTTTCTTAATTTCAGCTTCTTGCTCTTTCGTTAATCGACCATCTAACAACACTTGGTATTCTCTTGGTACATGATACTCGGGTCGACACAGTTTATAGTTGAGGTCACCATCATTGGTTAACAACAACAATCCTTCCGTACGAAAATCGAGGCGACCAACTGGCGACACCAGAAATTTTGCTTTCGCAACCATCGGCAAATCGTAAATGGTGGGCTTATTGGTTAGCTCATCGCTACGAGCCGTCAGAATTTTATCTGGTTTGTTTAGGAGCCAATAGACTTTCGGCGGCATCTTGGATTTAACCAATTTACCATTAAGCGAAATGCTATCGGTTTCTGTGTCAACCTTGGTGCCTTGGGCCGTAACAACCTTGCCGTTAACGGCAAGACGTCCCTCAGTTATCCAAATCTCCGCCTCGCGGCGACTCGCTACTCCCAATTGGGAAAGCCATTTCTGTAGTCTCATCTCGCCCATCTGTTTGAGCCTCACTTACTGCGTCACTTGACGCGTCGACAACTATGTCACTGACTACGTCGACTAACGGCGCGGCAGTGGACTGTGTTGCAGTCATCACGACTTGAACTTCATTGTCCCATTCCTCTTCATTGATGGAATCCATGGAAAACTTAATTTCCCCAGCAACCGCACCTTGAAGTGGACGGCCTTCATTATGCACTTCTGGGGCAACCCAAGCAACCTGTCCTTCACCTAAATCGTCCATTAAATCATCTATGACATCATCGGATGACTCTGTTTCGAGCACGCCATCTATGGCCGTATCCGTAGCCGAGGCCGCAACCCCCTCAATAACCTCGTCGAGGCGGGCGAGAGTCGGAGCGTAGGCCGGTTGAACGGCGGTTAAAGCGTTGAAATCTTCAAGACTTTGAACCTCGGATGCGTAGGTATCGTCATTAATGAATTCGTCCGTATCGACCCCGTCTTGCTCGGCCTCAAACTCCGCAATTTTTAGATTGGCTGCATCCAACACATCTTTTGGAGTTTGAAAGCTTTCGAGTGGCGGAAGATCATTGATCGAACCCAGCTGAAAGACTCTCAAGAAGTCGTCGGTGACCCCAAAGATCATTGGTCGCCCTGGGATTTCTTTACGCCCCGTACACGCTAATAAGTTTCGTTCCACCAACGTTTTAAATATAGAACCAGCGTCTACGCCGCGAATAAATTCCACCTCGGCACGCGTGACACCTTTCGACTGTTTTTGACGGTAAGCTATCACCGCCAATGTCTCTAAGGCTGCTCGTGAAAGTGGGCGCGGGCGACTAGAGAATTGACGCTCCATCAAACTCTTGGCAGCAGGTGTGGTCTGAAACTGGTAGCCCATACGTTTAATATATTTGAGATGCAGGCCGCCGGCGCGGTCTCGGTAAAACTCTGTCAATTCATCGCAGGAGTCTTGGACCTCTTTTAACGTGTGCCCAAATTCCATCAGCAGCTCGTGAATTTCAACCGCACGCATCGGTTTTGGAGATGCAAATATGATGGCCTCAATTTTCCCTGAAAGGGTTAGTTGCTCGGAAAGTATAAATGGATCTTCCGCTTCAACGTCTACTGTAAATGTCATGTCAGGTTGTTCCATTGACTCGTCAGGTTGTTCCATTGACTCGTCATCTTGATCTTGATTAATCATCGCTAACCTCCGGCTGGTCACTCGTTGAAGACGGGTCTATGACCACATCTGATAAATCTGTTGCCTCGGCATCACGCCTGAAACGTTGATTAGGAACATCAGCCGTCACATAATTTAATTGTGCCAACCTTTTTTTCTTTTGAGGGAGAATGGCATCACCTAGGACGGCCTCGACCACTGTCTCGCCAGCTGCTAAGTCATGACCTGCAACGGCTGTAGCCAACGGTAAAACACTCTCGTCCAAATCGAAACGGTAGAACCACAGGGGCCCCATCATATCTTGCTGATAGATCTTTAGTTTATCTTGTTTGGACAATTCAAGGACTGCCATCAAATGCACAAGCATGTCATAGCGACTTCTAAATTTATTATAGAGGCCCTGAAACATGCCAAATTTTACGGTTTCAATATACACAGCAAATCGTTCGATCGTCTGCTCAAGGGTGATGCCGTGCATTTTCGCTTCGATTTTTGAGGCCTTGCGGTCTGCAAGATCTCGCATGGTCTGATCAAAAAGAATAATGAGGCGAGCTGGGTCGCCCTCTAATGGAGTCTCCACATCCTTAAACTCTTCCGCAAGCCGCACATGCTCATGGCCCGTTTGAATTTCCACTCCCATTTGTGGGCAATGCAAAAACCAATCCGCCGCACGACGAATCATTTCATACTGAAGCAACCTATCTTGGAGAGTTTTCAGTGGATCTTCGTCCACGCCATCTTCGTTGGTGACTTTACGCTCCTCGGTGGGGAGCAGACCGCGACTCTTAATCTCAATGAGGGTTGCGCCCATGGAGATAAATTCACCGGCCTCAGAAATATCGTCAAACTTCACAAGCCTAAGAAAACTAAGGTATTCTGTCGTTAATTTCAGGATGTCGATCGCAAAAATATCAATTTCGTGCACACGGATCAAATGCAATAGCAGATCCAGCGGCCCTTCAAATCGATCCAATTTGACGAAATACTCTGCCGACATGGCGTCTTTGGGACCTTCCCTGTTTCTCACCCGATTTTACATATTCGGGGGGCCTAAGGCCTAATTTATTTGGACAATATATCTCTTTTATAGTTATAACCTGCAAGATCTTGGGTGTCTATCCAAAATCCCCTCAAAGGCTTGAGCCATGCAAGATACGAATTCAAAAATTTTAACTTTTTCAGCAGCCATGAAGCCCTTGGCCGCAGCCTTACTACGTCTTGACTCGCGGCTGGCGGCTCAGGTGGAATATCTGTTACGGTCAGAGCATGGAACTCCGCCAAAAAATGTGTTCGAACGCTCCAATAAGCCGACACTAGAGAGCCTCAATTTGAAGCTTTCCACTGAAAATAATAATGCCAAAAAATTTAGCTGGCCGCTGACCGGTCAACACCTTAAGACACTGTTCTATATGCCAATTCGCGCCTTTCGCGGACCACCCTCCCGACTGCACCCCGCTGTGGATAAGCTGTGTATATTTGTTTCTAGCGGCACCACATCTGGTGTCGAAGGAAAGTCTCAATCAGGATATTCGCCCGACGGTCTTTCTTGGTACAGAGCCGCAAGTATTGCCACTTTTTTTAGCGCACTGGAGCGCTGCGTGCCATCACAGCGTGACAATTTATTAAGCATTTCGGCGGTGAGTCTCATTCCTAAGGTCGCCGAGTGGCCCGACTCCAGCCTTGCCCAAATGGTGGCATGGCTTGCTGATATTTGGAGCACACACTATGCGGACCCAGAAGACTCCGCCAAGGTTCGTCACTCCATCGCACAAGCCTCAAAGGCCGGAGCGCCCATTTATGTTTTCGGAACCGCCTTTCATTTTGTTAATTTACTAGAGTCAGGCGCCACCTTTTCTCTGCCGCGAGGAAGTCTCGTCATCGAAACTGGGGGTACCAAAGGACGCAGCCGTTCCGTCACGCGCGAAGAATTATACCAAATGATCTCAACTGGATTTGGAATTGAGCCCTCAAAAATAATTAGTGAATATGGAATGTGCGAACTCGCTAGCCAAGCCTGGGATTTATGTGACTCGCCTACCGCGAGTCCATCCAGCCAAGACCATCAGGGAGGCGTACAAAATTTCGCAACGCATTTATCACAGCGATCGTTTCAATTTCCTTGGTGGGTCTCCGCGGCCGTGATGACGACTCCGTCTCAAGATTTAGCCCATGGTAAAGGGGCTTTGACTATTTTTGATCCCCTGAGAATTGATATCGCCCCCGTGGCTATCCAAACCGAAGATCTAGCTCGGCTCCACGATCAAAAATTTCAATTGTGTGGGCGTGTGCCAAGGTCCGTCCTCAAAGGCTGCTCGCTGCGAGTAGCGGATACCGCCGCTTTGGAAACTTCATCTCCAAATAAAACCACGTCGAAGGCGTCAGGAAAAAAAGCGTCACTAGACCGCGCCGAACTTGAGAAGCATTCTAAATCAGCCCATCAATGGGTCTCCCGTTTACTGGCTGATGACGAAGCGTTAGTACGACTGACCCTGGAGCTGGGTAGTGAACAATTGGCTCAGGAAACCCTTTCAGATTTAGCGTCAGGATTTCCTTTAGACGTTACTCAATTCCGGGACGCCGCCACCCTTTCGCGTCCCAAGACTGAAATCAGTCAAAACTGGCTCATGATTCCTCCGTCAAGCCATTCCATCGCATTCATTCAACCACTCGCTCAAGCCTTCGCACTTGGACTTTCCGTTCGCATTAGAATGCCAGCCATTCACGGCCTTCCACCCGCAAAAACGTTCTTGGGGCTTGCCGTCGATCTCGCTCAAAAGTCTGGATTTGATATGGTCACACTCGATTCGTCCTGGCGCCTCGGACGAGAAGACCTTCTCGACGGAGAAAATATTCTCGTATTTGGCGATGATGAAACGTGTGCCTTTATGAATTTTTTCGCTCCAGGCCGCGTATCAACCTTCGGCAACCTCGTTAGTTTGACCTTGGTGCGTGAGGGAATTGATGATGACAACACGTCCCTCACAAGCATCGTTCGCGATCAATTATCACTAGCACAACGCGGCTGCCTATCATCACGAGCCATCATCGCGATTGGCGGCGACCCCACAATCATTGGTCAGCGTCTCGCCTCCGCCATTCCTCCCGACTTGTTCATCCATGCCCCCACGACCGGCGAAGTTGTCGCTCGCTCCATGGAAGACGTTCGCTTGATGCAAAATGGATTTACGATCGTCACGCCTAAAAATAATTCGACGGCTCCAAAAAATATCAAAACCTGCACCGTCACGATTGCCGTAAAAATAAGCCGGCTGGAGACTCTGGCTGAGGATTTGACGGCAGGCCTCGGTAACCTAGATCTGGTCATTCCAGTGTTTGTAGTACCTGAATTAACTTCGGAAAAGGATATAATTATCCTTGCGTCCAAAGTACTGCCCGTAAAAGCTGTTTCCGTCGGTGCAAAATTATTTTCTGACCTTTTGGTTTCCAGAAATAATGGCGATTTTCCTAACGATATTCAATTAGTTAAACATGGAACCCTTGGAGCACCAATATTTGACGGCCAGCATATGGGCCGCAAATTTTTTGCGACCTGACCCAAGTGCATTATATAATAAATATTATGAAGAGTTTAACGATCACATTTGAAAAAGAAGATTTAGAGCTTTTGGCGGATTATTTTTTTGAACTTTTTTCGCCGCGCTTTTCAAATTCTGGTAGCGATAATAATAGACAAGCTACGACCATCGAATTTTCAAATAAAATGAAAAATAAAGTCGGACTTGCGATATTGTTTGAAAATAAAATCAGGCTCTCATTGTCCTATTTTGCCAATGCACCGCAACTTCTTCCCTACACGATATTTCATGAAATGACCCACCTATGGCTTTACCAGTCCGGCTTTGACCCTGGTCATACCAAACGATTTTACCAGAAAATGCTAGAATTTGAGCAGACTGGGTACCAAATCGACCCGGAGGTTCATGTTCATACAAGACTAGCGGCCGAGGGCGGTTACGTTTATATCTGTAGTAATTGCGAAAATAGGTGGCATCTCAAAGAGGAGTTGCGTCATAATATTTACTGTGCCCTTTGTTATCGAAAAAATGGCGTCGAATACTATGCCACTTTGAACCCCGATTTCTATGCCTATATCGATGGAAAACTGGATAAATGCAGCTAAAAATTCTCAATTTACTAAACCCTCGCCGCTGCTTAAAAGTGCTCGTCGCATGGGTTGTGCTTGCGCCAGCCCACGCAACCTTTGGACAAGGGTTTCGCATCACAGATCAAGCCATGAAAGACGGCTTTATCAATTTGCCCGCAGTCCTCACCGATACCTACCACGAGTTCATGTTAGACAGCGAAAAGGAACCTTCCACGATAACGACTCTTTGCCAGAAAATCGCTAAAAATTATGCTGTCCTCAAGTGGGATCCCAACAAAGAAGGCTGCGGCAATAACGGTGTTCCATGGAAAAGCCAACTCAAAAGCCACGGCGGCAGCCCGCTCATTTATGCCGAATTTGGCCACGGCCCAAACACCACACTGATCCTCGGAGGCGTACACCCTGACGAATTAACTCCGATTCCGTTGGTTTTCAAATTCGCGCTTCACCTTCAGGCAAACCCCAATCTAATTCCCGAAGGAAGTCGCGTCATCGTCGCCCCACTGGTCAATCCCGACGGATTTTTGCAGAAAACCGCACATCGCACTAATTTACGCGGCGTCGATCTGAATCGTAATTTCTTTACAAGAGACTGGTACTCCACTGCGAAACGCTGGTGGGCCGAGCGTCGGCAACAAAATCCACGGCACTTTCCTGGGCCAATTCCGAACAGTGAAATCGAAACGATTTTTCAAATTTGGCTCGTCGACACGTTTAAACCTGACAAAATTATATCGCTGCACGCACCCTTAGGTTTCTATGATTATGATGGACCAACCGAGCAAAAACCACGGGCCCTAACGTCCAGCGAAGAAAAAGCTAAGTCTCTTGTCCAAAATATGAGTGCCTCGAGCAGAAATTATAAAATTGTCGACTACTCCTTCTACCCAGGTAGCCTCGGAAATTATGCCGGCAACGAACGTGGCATTCCCACCGTGACGCTTGAACTTGAAACGACGAATCCAAATAAAATCGGCGAATACTGGACGCAATTTTCTCCAGGCCTCGAGCACGCCATTAAGTATCCGTTTGCCAGCCCCGCTGCACCAAAGAGAACGGGATCGAGTCTTTTTTTAGAGCCCTATCGCCTGAAAACGACCCATGGCGCTGCAGCTGCGAGCAGCAGTCCCCGCCTCTAGTCGCAGTACTTTCATTTATAGCCGCTCAAAACGACATCTTAAAGTCCCAAGGATGACTCCCTTTAGGAAGGCCGGAAACTTCGAAGTAGATGCCGACTCTATTTTTTAGATCCAGTTTCTCTGGAAGTTTCCAGCCCATTTCCTTCGTCGCTGCGCCGATGTCGCTGACAAACCACGGAAACATCCCCAGCTCGACCACTTGCCGAGGCAAAACTATTTCCATTTTGGCGACTTTGTTTTGCGCCGGGAGTTGAAGTGTGTAGAGGCATTCGTCAGTACAGTTTTTAAGACCTTCTGTCTTAGACGCTCCCGCCAACAGACTTGGATCCAAAAGTGGCATAGCAATACCCAGTGACTTTGGGTCGACGGCGTCTCCTAGTTTAAAGCTATAAAGGACTCCACTTTTTTTATTTAGCCTGGTTGATGCATCTACCGGCAACGTCATGACCATGGGAATAGTGGCGGAACTTTCAAAAAAGGCGACATCTGTATTTAAGTCCAGGGAGATTTTAAAAAATAGAACCTTTAAATAAAAACCTAACGACGCAAGGGCCACGGTGGGGTGGAATCGCTTTGCGTTCATCTTGCTTTCAATGTCTGAAGCGTGAAAATTTAGGGTAAAGAAATTTTTGATGTCGGCCTTGATGTAGAGGTCACTATCGGCCGCAAGCAAAAAGTCCGGAGACCCTTTCAGCGTTATGGATTGAAACAGCATTTGGTTTTCGGGTTTAAATTTGTAGTTATACAAAAGCGAATTGATCTCGGCCTTTTTTTCGTCGTAGACTAGACGCATTGATTCGTGCTCGATTTTTTTTATGACCTCGTCGCGGCACGTCACGAGCCAAGCGACTCCGTGTACAGAGGTTATCATTTCTCCATATTTTGGAGAGCAGCCTGGGAACGAGAATCGATCACGAGTCTTTATTCCGAACACACTATTTTCGAGAACAATTCTGTCCAGTGGAGCCATAGATGCGTTTTGCCACATTATGTTTTCGTACCAAATAATGTGTCCTTCATCATCAATCGGGATGATGTCTGGTCTGGCCATCCTGAAATTTGGCTTGTCCTTGGTGCCGGAATTGTAAATGACCACTAGTTTTGTGCGGGGAGCTCCAACTAACGCTCCGAAATCACGAGCAAATACTAATTCGGGAAAGGCTTGGCTGGTGTCAGATAAAAATAGACCAATGAGGCAAATTCGTATAGAAACTGCGAGCCACTGGAGGCCAAAAACGTGACGCATGAGGCAAAATTGACGGATAAGTACCTTGACCTTAAAGCTTTTGATTTTGCAGTACCACCTGATCAGGTGGCGCAGCGACCCTTGCTTGAGCGAGATCATTCTAAATGTTTGATATGGGACGGGCATAAAGTCTCACATAGCCAAGTTTCAAACCTTTCAAACGCAGTTCCCAAAGGCACTCTATTTATTGTAAACGACTCTCGAGTGATTGCCAGCCGGATTCATGGAAAACTTGTGACGGGCGGCGCCGTTGAGCTTCTACTTTTGGAGCCCCTTTTGTACACGGCCGCGAGGGATGCGGGGGAGACTTGGTTGTGCCTCGGCAAACCCATGCGCAAGCTTGCGGCGGGGACGATTGTCACGTTTAGCCATGGGCTTACGGCCACCATTGTGAACGATTGTGCACCGTCGGACTCTGGTCCACTGCCTTTTGAGGCTCGATTTAATCTGGCCGGCGAAAATCTGCTCACCTGGCTTGAGGCCAATGGAGAAATGCCTCTGCCGCCCTATATTTTGCGAAAAAATCCCTCTGCGGATCAGCAAAAATTTGACCGTGATCGCTATCAAACCGTCTATGCAGGGGATCTCGGCTCGGTCGCTGCACCCACGGCTGGGCTCCATTTCACCCCCGAAGTCTTGGCTAGCCTCAAGGCCAAACAATGTGAAATCATGCACGTCACGTTACATGTGGGGGCTGGCACATTTCTACCCGTAAAGACCAATGATCCTGCTCGACACACCATGCATTTTGAACGTTTTATGGTGCCCGCGCAAACACTTGCCTCCATAAAAAAGGCTAAGACTGAGGGACGCAAAGTGGTGGTGGTTGGCACCACCGCACTAAGAAGCCTTGAAGGGTTGCATGCTCTCTCCATATCAGAAAATTGTGGAATAGAAGAGCTCGCCGGAAAGTGGCTTCGCACCAATATATTTATTCGACCATCGTTCGCCAAAGACCGGCACACGCCTTGGTGTGCTGATGGGATTATGACGAACTTTCATCAGCCGGAAAGCACACTATTCATGCTTGTATGCGCGTTGGTCGGTTACGACCAAATGCGTGCTATATATAACGAAGCTGTTCAGCAGCAATACCGTTTCTATAGTTACGGAGACAGCAGTCTGCTTTGGCTCTAGCCTAGATTTTTTGTGTCCAAAGATTCTTTTTAGACTATCAGACTCTTTTGCGTTCCAAAATTTGCACAAGCAATTGAAGATCCTCAATCTGCTGGTTAAGGCTGTTGATCTCTTGGTGTCTCGTATTAAGTTGCGCATTGAGTGCGTCGAGACGAGCGGAATACTTGCCTTCGATCGCCTGTACGGTAGAGGATGCCTGATGCAAAGCGCGGTCGCAGAATTCGATGAGCGCTCGAGCCTCAACGCTTGCCATTCCTGCATCGACAAGTGGGCCGGTGACCGTCCCCGGAATAGCCTTCCAGTTATTTGTAGAATGATTTGAATGATTCGTACTCACAACATTCTGAGGTCCAATATAATTCGGGGAAACTTGATAGTGATTTGATTGCTTTAAATCTTCAGGACGCCTCACTAACGGAATGGCGCGTTCGTTCGTGTGATTGGAGGCAACTCTATTTTTGACTAATGCATTGGCATCCGACGCTTGCTGGTATGATTGGGAGTGATTTTGTAACGACTGCGGCAAACCATTTGCCTGATCAACTGAGATGGCGATGAAATATTTTCCGTCTCTTAAATCCGCCCTAATTTTTCCGGTGCGAATTCTTCGACGAATTGTCATATCAGAAGTTCCGGTTGCTCTCGCATATTCGACAATGGATAACCACTGTTCTGCCATAACCATTTACCCCTTTTCGTTAGGCCCAAATACTTGTTCCTGATCTATTTAGAATAGCAGTGAGTGTATAAGCAAGGAAAGTCCGCCAAGAGGTTGGCGTTTAGGTGTCAAGAGACTGGCGACAATAGATCAAAATATCTCCGTATCAACTGTATTCTTGTTTTTTGACGGCAAGGCTCCCTGCGGTAAGGCCGCAAGTCCCGATTTTTGCTCCCAAATATGCTTATAATTATTGAAATTTCGCAATACTGACTTCACATAATTTCGAGTCTCGCGAAAGGGAATGTTCTCGATAAATTCATCCGCTTCCAAGTTGCCATACTCTCCAAGCCAACGATTGACCGAGGTTGGACCGCCGTTATAGGCAGCCACAGCCAGCATAGTGTTGCCTTGATAATAGTCGGAGAGCTTTTTGATATAGTAGCTTCCGTAAGCAATATTGACAAACGGCTGATGCAACTCACTTAGCTGAAAATTAGCATCGTTCATAAGCCTCGCAATCCTAACCCCAGTAAATGGCATAATTTGCATGAGGCCTTGTGCGCCCACATTGCTGCGCGCATCCTCAGTATAAACGCTTTCTGCCCGCATGAGGCTCAGCACTAAAAATGGGTCGATTTCAACGAGCCCAGCAATTGGCTCAAGAATACTCCGAAACGCATATGGATATATGTCACGCCACTCGTTATTGTGCTTTGCCATATGAGATTCAATTTGGGCGGCCGCGGCTGGAATGGCTTTTAGTGGTGAGCCCGTCCTAGAACTAGACTTCATCCCGAAAGAATAATCGTTAAGATCTACGGCCAAACGCAGGGACTCCCCCCAACCTGTTGTACTAGATAACGCGGCCGTTGTTGGTAGGTGCCGCAACAGCCTTCTTCCAAGCTGAACCTGACTCCACTTTGCAAGGGCCGAAATGGCTCGTACATCACTGGAGTAATTTGCGGAGGCCAAGACGTCTCCCGCTTTGACCACGTTATCCTCCGGCAACGTCAGAATTTCGCCCTTCGCACCGGCTATGGCCGCCCCTTCACTATCACCAGAGAGTCCGACAGAAAGATCGTAGGTCATGAAATTACCAGTATCGGCATCTCTCAGATTGGGCTTTCTAGCCAGTATTAGCATGGCATAGAAGGTGTCGCCATTTTCAATGAGAATTCTTCTGTATAAGACATTCGATTCATCCGTCAATTTGAGGCGCTCCAAAATTTTCGCGCGCCAATAATTAAGCCCCCCTTGAATGAGGCGGTCTCTTGGCGGCACATATCCGGCCCGATCTAATAGTGCAAGTGCGGCGCGATAATCACCCCCCAAATAGGTGTTCCAAAAATGATGCCACTTAAGTAGTGGGTCTACTGAGGGAGACTTAGATAGGTTTTCATAAATTTTTGCCGCCGCACTGTGAACTCGCAGGCGAGCGAGGCTATCAGCCAGACTTTCGTAAGCCATGCGACATTCGTTCTCTTTCCCAAATAGCTCGATATATAGACTCCAAGTTCTCGCCGCTGCTTGGTACTCGCCTTGCTTCCCCTGAATTTGACCCAATTGGGACAAGGACTTCCCGAGTTCTTGTCTGCCCTCAACGGACGAAGACCCCGTAAACCTTGCCACATCTTCTTCGACGCTGCGTTTTGCCTCGTTCCAAAGTCTAATGGAAATAAGATAGCTCACTCGTTCAGTGGGCGTTAATATTTTTACATTCCCTGTAAGATCACGCAGTCTGCCCTTTGTTAGTTCCGCGAGGAACTGCTTGAGTCCCTCATCCAAGTTCGTGTTGGACGCCAGGCGGTTTATTAAGGACATGCTAAAAATGTATTTTTCCTTGCCATTTTTTCTGTCATCAGCCACGCATTGAAGCCTCTGCAATTTTTGGAATGCCCATCTTCCATTTTCGGAATGCGGGTAGCCACCAGCCAGTGACTCGACAATCGATATGAGTTCATTTTTGGAGTCTACATTGCGGTAATTTAGGTAGTTTGCAATCTTCTTCGCAACCCCTTCATCCCGCATCGCAGGCTTCACCCTTGTCTCCATTTCCATCCAGGTAGTTGCGAGTAAGGAGTCTAGCTTTAGAGTCATTAAAATCTCGATCATGATTGAAAATTGCTCTGGTTTCCAAATTCTTGCCGAACTTCCTGCTGCCTTTACTTGAGTTTTTAGACGGTTGAGAATAGCCTTTGCATTGCGGCCGCTTACCGTTGCGCGTCCATAATAAATAGACATCAGCTGTGCGAGTGGGCTGTTGGTTGGGAACATTTTTTTTGCCGCATCAAAATTTTCTGCCGCCACATTTGAGTTTATTTCCATGGCCTGCAATCCCTGTGCAAAAAGGACCACTCCTCGCTCTTCATCCGAGTTTAATTTTTTTAGATCTATTGTGGCGAGTGCGCGTCGATCCTTGAGACTCTGCTTTCTTTCCTTTTCAAGCTCTGATCGAATGGCGCCAACAAGCAAATCCTCAGCCGCCAGGCGCCCAGGCATGCAAAAGACCATGAGTGTCAGTAATATATATTTTTTAGCGACTTCTCTAAGCATTCGCTTGGCCATCTTTCGTTTAAGTCGATCCTGTCACTATTCTAGCAGCATGTAACTGCGGCTCTTAAATATTTTCGGGTGGAATCTCCATTTCAATCCGCTAATTTTTTTGGTTAGAGCTCAACACAATTGTCGTTAATAGATAAAAAAGACCTAAGACAATAATGATATCAGCAACATTGAATGCAGGCAGGCTCCAGGTGTGGCCGGCGAGTCCACTTCTAATTGTCACAAGATCCACCACATAACCGAGGCGAATACGGTCCAAAAAATTTCCTACGGCCCCAGCCGACAGCAGAGTCAAGGCTGTCGCTGAGTTGTTCAGACCTGCCAATTGAAAGCGCACAGCAGCCCACAGAAAGGCCGCGGTCAAAACTAAACCCATCAGAATTAGAACGGGCCGACGAAAATCTTCACTTAAATCTTTCATCACTCCCCATGATGCCCCGTGATTTCGAACATAAGTTAGGTTTACTGTAAGCCAGTTGTCGCCAAATTTTTTTGCCAACAGTTCATCGCGGCGTCCTTGATAAATAGTCGTATCCGCCGTATCTTCGTGAATTAAATACTGCTCTCTGGCAAAGTCCTTGGTCCACTGATCGATCGGCAAGGTCAGTAGGCCAGTGACAATGAAAACTCTAAGTATTTGCTTTAGTGGTGACAAATGGATTGGGCCTTTTTTTAGGTTATCAGTCCATTGTAACCTAAGGGCTTGGTAAACCAAAAGGTTCTGTGGAATACTCAAGGGCATAGACTGATATTGGATCAATTTTTTCTGCTCAAAATGGAATTGACAATCGATCATGCAAAAAAATGCTAAACCTGCAGGTGTCATTTTTGATTTCGACGGAGTGGTGGTGGATAGCCTGTCGGCCCACCTTATTGCCTGGCGCCAAAGTTATTTGGAGCTATATGGCACCGCACTGATCGACACCGAAGGTCTCCCCGGCCGCTCGACTCAGGCGATAGCTGATATTTTAGCTCATAGAGCTGGGCGTCCCGACACCAGAGAAACTCTTGCCGAGCTGAAGCGTGAGGCTCTTCGACACAGTTCCCTAACAATTGAATTCTTACCCGGAGCCCGAGAATTATTCACCTGGTTGGCGGCAGAAAAAATTCCTTACGGCATCGGAAGTAATGCTCCTCGGGCGTTTATCTCGTCAACGTTAGAACGCCTTGGGGTTGGAGTCACTTATAAATTTGGTTGCGATGACGTGACAAATCCGAAACCAGATCCCGAGGTTTTTTTAAGATGCGCCAAGGCATTAGGAATCAGCGTTCTTGACCATGGGCGAGTGATCGTATTTGAAGATAGCCCCCACGGCCTTAAGGCTGCGGTCAAGGCAGGAATGTTTCCCATCGGAGTACTAACCCAAAATACGGCAGAACAAATGCTTACAGCAGGTGCAAAGGCCGTTTGTAACCATGTGGGTGAGGCCTTAACGTTCGGCTGGTTGCATCAACTCCCGTTACAATCTATACCTTCGTAGCCGCAAGGCGTTGGTCACCACCGACAGGCTTGAGAGTGCCATTGCCGCTGAAGCCCACATGGGCGTCACCAACCCTGCCATCGCCACGGGTATCGCTGCGACGTTGTAGAAAAAGGCCCAGAAGAAATTCTCATGAATAATTTTGGTAATGCGCCGAGACAATTCTATGGCATCCACTAAAGTCGAGATGCCAGATTTTTGAAGAACCAAGCCTGCACTATGAGCTGCGACATCCGTTCCAGTGCCAAGAGAAATTCCAACATCTGCGGCCGCCAGTGCGGGTGCATCATTAATCCCGTCACCGACAAAGGCGATTATTTTGCCGGATTTTTGCAGGGATACTACAAAATCTCGCTTGGAGACGGGTGTCATCGAACCTTGAAATGAGGTTATGCCTTTCAGATTTTTTGCCAATTCTTCAACCACGTGAGGCCTGTCACCCGAGGCTACGTGGAGGTCAAGGCCGCGATCCGCCAGGCGCGCTAATGCATCCTTAACATCATTTCGCACGACGTCTTCAAGCTCGAAAAGAAGTACTGGACTACCATCCATTGAAACCGCTACGAGCATGTGACCTGAGCTCTCCGCGTCGCACCAAGCGGGCACGGCCTGGCTTGTGACAAATCCAAGTTTTCCGAATCGCAATATTTCTCTGCGCGGAGTCAAAAGTTCACAACGCACCCCTTCTCCAGCTCTCTCCTCTTGAAGTTTACTCAGGGGCGCCGCAGAAACGTCATAATTTTCTTTAATCCAGTGCGACACGGCTCGTGATAAGGGGTGGCTGGAGTGCGACAATGCGGAAATCGTTGCGGCCATTGTTTCATCTGTTGTGATGACTGGATTTTTTTTTCGGACATCCGTCACAACATCATTTCGGCCGTCTTTTGCCATTTTATTTACTCGAACCACCGTCGGACGGCCGTAGGTTAGGGTTCCCGTTTTATCAAATACTATGGCATCTGCGTTTTTTAAGGTTTCTAGCGCCTCATAAGACCGCACAAGTACGCCCGCCCTAGCCGCCCGCCCAAGTCCAGCAACCCACGCCACCGGTGTTGCAAGGCCAAGGGCACAGGGACACGCCACGACCAGAACGCTGAGTCCTCGCATCAACGCCGTGTTAATGTCAGACCCTCCAAAATACCACCAACCTATTCCCGTCAACACCGAAAGAATCATTACGATGGGTACAAAAACAGCGGAGACCCTGTCTGCAATTTTTTGGATCGGTGGACGCGATAGCCTTGCATCTTCTATGAGGCGAATGATTTGCTCGACGGTGGTATCGTTGCCAATTCTCGTAATTCTAAGGGTGACTCCAACACTGCTGGCATTCACCGCTCCCGACGGAACAGGGTCTCCAGGGCGGCGAATCACTGGCACGCTTTCGCCGGTGATGACTGACTCGTCAAAACTAACAGAGCCTTCTACGACTACGGCGTCCAGCGCCAACATATCCCCAGGCCTTAAATAGAGATGGTCGCCAATTTTTGCGTCCGCCAATGGAATTTCCTCAGGCGAGCGTCCCTGCGTGGCCCGCCAAATGGTTCTTGGCCTCAGTTTTACTAGTCGATCAACATCCCCAATTGATTTTCTCCGAGCTTGGTCCTCCAATGCTTTTCCAAGCATCACAAAAAATCCAATCATCACGGATGACTCGAAATATAGATGCATAGAGTCGGTTTGCATCATGACCAAGGAAGCCAGCCACGCACTCCCCATACCAATAGACACAAGTGTGTCCATGGTCACAAAACCATGCTGCAGTTGCTTAAATGTACGAATAAAGAAGGACCTCGCAGGCCACACCAAAAACAATGTGGTTAATACAAATTGCCACCAATCCCCGTGATCGACGTGCCAAGGCCCCATCGCCAAAACAACGACCGGGATGGCGAGAGCTGCCGCCGGGATTAGTTTTTGGACCTCTGGCCCATATTTGTTGGGTTCGAAATGATTACTTGATACGGATGCATCCAATTCGGCCGCAAGTTTATAGCCGACCGAGGATATGATGACTCCGATTTCCTCACGAGTCAGGTCTCCCTCGACAACGCCTGTTCTGGTGGCAAAATCGACGATGGCCGAGCTTACGCGAGCGTCACGTTGCAGGGCAGACGTTACCTTTGAGGCACACCCTCCGCAGGTCATGCCCTCAACCTCTATTCTAATTTGTTTCCCAACCACTCAATAACCCTCTGTTAATTCTGTGACACATCATGGTATCGTCAATCCCATGATTCGAACATTAAAAATATTTATCTCTCTGACCCTGATTTTCGTGCTCCACCGAATCGTGGCGTGGGGCGTATTGTCGGAGCAGTATGCGACTGAATTAAATAGTCAATTCAGCACGTTGTGGCGCACAGGCGTGACCGGTATTTTGAGTGATATTTGGGCAGCAGCCCTGCTCTCACTGCCGTTTTGGATTTGTGAATATTATCCGAGCACGCGCAATCGTGCCCTCCAAAAGTATTTGGGATCGTTATTGATCCTAATCATAGGCGGCGCGACGGCAGGGCATCAAGGTTATGTGGAATTTTTTAAATTCCAAATCATTCCGTTTCATTTGACCTATATGACCGATAAAGCTTTTATTTCAGCCAATGGCACAAGCATGTTTGGTCCGACCTCACTCTATATTTTGGCCCTCTCTGTGGCGCTGGTAGTTTGGCTGCAGCGGGGGTCCGTTATAAGAAAAAAACGAGCACTCACAACGAAACTGATGGCCGTTGTGGTTTTGGCTAGTATCGGGCACATGCTAAACATTCGCTACCGCATCAATTGGTTTGTCGTGGAACCACTTCAGGCTAATTATCTTGAGTCTCTCTATTCAAATCTCGGTAAAAAACCGACCTTGAAAGCTGTCTCGAGCGCAGAGTCAGCTAGGTTTGAGCAATTATCTGGCGCAACCAACCTCCTCTTTGTCAAGCAAGCCACCACCATCAACCAACCTGTGTCTTTATCCACTTCTAATTCTGCCGCCAACCAAGACTATCTCGGCATCATCGGTGCAGAGGTCGAACGTCTTCGCGCCAAGAAGCATACCATCGTTTTGGGGCTCATTCTTTCGGAATCTCTGAGAGATACTGACACCGGAAAACGGGCCCGCGACGGCCAGTCGATCACGCCCTATTTGGATCAGCTTCAGAGTTCTGGAGTACGTTTTACGCAAGTGTACAGCTCAGGACCGGTGACGCGCGGCGGTCAAGAGGCCACGTGGTGTGGAACGCCTTCGGCCACTGACACCTCGCTCATGCGGTCGTTTCCAGATGTAAATATTAAATGTCTTCCAACTTTGTATCGCGACTCCAAAAGTATTCGCACAGTTTGGCTGCATGGTGGCGACCAACAATTTGACAGCCAGTTGGCATTTTGGACCCATCAAGGTGTCTCGCAAATGGTGACAAGGACCGATTATCCATCCAATACGCCGTCCACGGGGTGGGGCATCAGTGACCTGGCTCTCTTTGATAAATCTGCAGGAATTCTCGGAGATTTGTCCCAAGTCGAAGGCGTCAAAACCCTGATGCCGATGATTCTCTCGGTCACCAACCACATTCCTTGGACAGTGCCTACGGATGCTTCCATTGAAACCAAAAATTTCGTTGCCGAGCATCCGGCCCAAAGAACTATAAAGTATTTCGACGAGTCACTAGATTTATTTGTTAAGCGCATGAAAGAAAAAAATTTATGGGAGGGTTCGATATTCGTCGTGGCTGGAGATCACGGCAATTTAGAAATCCCTTGGGAGGATCACTATAAAAATGACGCCCTGAAGTGGGAGCGTTTGTTGTCTCATGTTTCCGTCACCGTTACTGGTGGGATCATTGAAACGCTTCGCCGGGAAGGACGCCTACCCGCCGTTGTTGGGGAATTTACCGCACAGAATCAAATTGCACCGTTTCTAGCGTATTTTGCCGAACCAAATTTGAGTTACGTCACAAAAGATCAAAAATTAAAGATCCGCACGATAAATGACGGCGTTTTTATGGATGCTCCATTATTTCAAAAGAGTCCTTGGACGATCTCTAGTGATTTGAATCAGTATTTATTTTTGCCCGAGGACGGCTTAAAACTTCCCAAAGAAAAAGTACTCGGAGGCCATATCCCCGAGACACCCACTCGCCCTTGGCTCGCCGCTACGAGGTACCGTGCCTGGCTTCAACTATTGTATTCTGGTGCAAAATCAACCGATTAAGCCTTAAGGCTTTCCCAAACTTTTTCCATGCGCATTGAGCGAGAGCCTTTAATCACGATAAAGTCCTCAGGCTTAAGACTAGCCTTCATACCTGCAGCCATTAATTCTTGCGATAAAAATTGTGTGATTTTGATTCTAGGTGCCAAGGCTGCAAGCTCTGCACTGAGCCACTTCATTCTTTCACCGTAGAGCATCAGTCGAACGTCGCCAGGAATTCCTGCGATGTCGGCGGCAAGGCCACGGTGAAGTGTCTCCTCTGCCTCGCCCAGCTCTTTCATGTCAGCAAGACAAAGCCAGATGACCCCAGATTTATTTCGGCCGTCTGCAGCCACCTTAAATGCAGCCCTCATGCTTGCTGGGTTTGCGTTATAGAAATCACACAAAACCTTGACCCCAGATTTAAGGGTCTCCAGTTGACTTCTGCCGCCACTCGACACAAAAGAGGACAAGCCTAGTTTGATATCCTCGGGACTCACTCCGACCACGAGTGCCGCAGCGATCGCGCCCAACAGATTTCTGGCATTGTGTTCTCCAGGCAAGGGACACTCGACCGAAAACTTTTTGCGGCCAAGGCCCTCAATTTCTAAAACGCTACCCGTTAATTTTCCCGACACCGTTTGTGGGCCAGGGCTGCCGTTCAATGTAAAACCTATTTTTCCGGTCTCCTTTATGGACTCCATTAACGGAGCAATCCACGGATCATCTAGATTTATAATACTAGTGCCGCCTGCCCGGGCCGTTTCCTCTAATATCAAATTTTCTTCTCGAGCAATGGTCTTGAGGTCTATAAGCCACTCAAGATGTTCTTCAGAAATTGCGGTTACAAGGGACACCTCTGGGCGGACCACGTCAATGTGCTGGATCATGGCTCCGGGAGCATCGATGCCAACTTCTATAACGGCGACTTCGGTTTCAGCCTTAATCTCCATCAGGGTCATGGCCAATCCGATGAATCCATTTTGGCTACCCTTCGTCCACACTAGATGACTACTTTTTTTGGACAGGATGGCGGCCAGCAGATCTTTTGTGGTGGTTTTTCCAACGCTTCCTGCTACGGCAATCACGGTCGGATCCACAAGCTCCCGCCACTGACTCGCAAGCCGGCGAAAGCTGTCGAGAGCATCTGCCACCAAAAAAATGTCTATTCCGTCTTGGATTGCATCGGCTGGATATTTTTCACACAGCACGGCGACGGCACCCTTTTGTACGGCTTGAGCAATATAATCATGACCATCAAACGACTCGCCCTTGAGAGCTACAAATAAATCACCCACACTGGTCGTCCTAGAATCCGTGGAAACTTTGCCTAGGGGACGGTTTTCGTTAAATTTTGGCGCCACTACTTTGGCTTTTCCACGCAGGGCATCTCTGACCACGCCCGAGGTCAAGGCCAACAACTTTGATTTCTGCTCCAACGTCATCGGTATGGCTCCGTTCTTGTGACTTCTGGTGACTTCTTCGATTTACTGTTAATTTATATGACACACTTTGGACCGAGTCTTGGTACAATGATAGAACTGTGCGATGCTTTACGCACGACGTTTCATTCATTGCTGCATTTATTGTTTCATAGACTGGTCAATACTGGGAGTTTTGTTTTCACATGGACGTGAAATCTATTCGAATTATAAAGGCATCAAGTCTCGATCGTGAGGGGCTTTTGAGCTTGCGTATCAAGGAATTGGAAGCCGCAGGCCTGCAAGTCCTTTTTGACGACCTCACGCCAAACGAAAGCTGGTCCTGGACGGCAGGCAGCATCCTTGATCGGTCTAACGCACTCAATAAAGCCTTACTCGAGCCCGAAAGTGACGCTGTGATGTGGGCCCGCGGAGGCTATGGTGCCAGTGATCTCCTAGATTTGGTCCCGTGGGAACAAGTGAAAAAAGCTAAAAATAAGCCAATCATCGGGTTTAGTGATGTGTGTGCGGCACAAGCGGCACTGTTCACCAAAACAGGACGGCTCTCTATTCATGGTCCGATGCCCGCGACGGTGACCTGGAAGAAATCTGGTACAGAGGATGTCACGCAACTTCTAAATCTCGTTTGTGGAAAAACCTCTCTGGGCAAAATCGCCGTTACGCCTGTTTTAGGCAGCCCGAAAGCGGTGGACAGTGGTGTGTTGTTTGGCGGGTGCTTGTCCGTATTGACGTCTCTCATAGGAACGCCCTATCTGCCAAAGAGTTTTGCGGGCTTTATCCTCTTTTTTGAGGACATCGGCGAAAATCCTGGCCGAATCATGAGAATGTTAAATCAGTGGCAGCAGGCAGAGCTTTTAAAAGGAGTTCGCGGCCTGGTACTGGGCTCCTTTAGTGAGCTCGGTGGCGGTTTGCCAGACTCGGCCCCCATTTTAAGTGAGGAGATTTTTCGACGTTACCAAATTCCCATATTTACCTCTCCCGATTTTGGACATGTGTCTCCCAATTTTCCGCTGGTGATTGGATCGGTCGCAAAAATTACGGCGAATGCGCCACCAAATCAGTCCGCCTCCACTCTGGAATGGGACATTACCGGCGTTCCAGCCAATGTGTAACGATTGAGGAAGATCCTAGAACCAATTGATTTTTGACTCTAAAGAATAATGAGGAACGCTAAATGGAAATTAAAAAAGGCTCGACCATTTATTTTATGGGAATCGGTGGTACCGGAATGGCGGCAGTTGCAGGCCTATGTCAAGAGGCTGGGTATAAAATTGTTGGCAGTGACGGCGCCATGTACCCTCCGATGTCTACCATGCTCGAAGAGTTGAAAATTACGGTGATGACGCCCTATGCGGCTGAAAATTTGGCGTCAGCCAAACCAGACCTCGTGGTCGTTGCCAACGCTCTTTCTCGGGGACATGTGGAACTAGAAGCCCTTTTGCGCAGTGGAATTCCATACACGAGTTTCCCAAAATTGACGGGCGACGAGGTGCTCTCAAAGCGCGTGGGTATCGTCGTAACGGGCACACACGGAAAAACAACGACGGCGTCCTTGATGGCTCACGTGCTATTTGAACTAGGAGAAGATCCAGGGTTTGTCATTGGTGGAATTCCACACAACTTCCCCCGCAGCTTTCGCCTAGGCTCAGGATCTACTTTTGTGATCGAGGGCGATGAATACGACACGGCCTTTTTTGATAAGGGTCCAAAATTTCTTCACTACCACCCTCACCATTTAGTCTTGAATAATATCGAGTACGATCACGCTGATATTTATGCGACGGTTGAGGCCATAGAGGCACAGTTTGACAAGGTAACGGCTCTGGTCCCAAAAGGTGGGGCGATCATGGCAAACTGGGATGACCTGCGTGTGAAAAATATATTTAGTCGCATCACCCCTCTTGCCCGCGTCGTAAAAGTTTCCACCACGGGGCAGGATAAAACCGCCGACGTTTGGCTTGGGAAATGGGAGGCCAAAGAAAAAAATCGTGGAACGCAACTTTGGACGGCCTCCGTCCATACGAAAACCTGGGGCGAACTAAAAATTGAGACAACCCTTTCGGGCACGCACATGCTGGCCAATATTACTCAAGTGATCGCAACGGTAGAAAGCCTTTCGGCTGGTGGATTTATTGAACCCGTTAAGAGCGCAGATCTTGCAGAGGCCATTGCCTCGTTTAAAAGTGTTGCGCGACGATTAGATCACTTAGGTAATGCTGGTGACATAGACGTGTTTGAAGATTTTGCTCATCACCCGACCGCTGTAGGGCTGGTCATAGAGGGCTTTAAAGCCGTTTACCCGAAACGCAAATTACATGTTGCCTTTGAACCGAAGAATGCCACCAGTCGCAGAAATATATTTCAAAAGGATTACGTCAAAAAATTGGGGCTTGCCGACGCTATCTATATAGGACCGTGCTCCGAGGACCAGAGAATCCCGGTCGCCGAAAGAATGAGCACGGCCGACCTCGCCAAGGAAATCGGTGGCAAGGCCTATGCGTTCAATTCAAATGATGAGCTTCTGAGCAAAATGATTGCAAATATTCGTGGAGGCGACGCCATTATTTTTATGTCGGCTGGAAGTTTTTCGGGAATTCAGTACAAATTACTCGATGCTTTAAAGATGAACACCTGAACGCCTTCGCCAGAGCACGGTGCAGCCACCCATCCCAAAAAAATTCGACGATATATCGTTAATTTTCTTACGGAGTGCTTGCAATTTTGCAAGAGCATAGGCAAAGTGAGTCGTCACAGTTTATAGTACGTTCTTTAATTAGGAGAACGTGTCGTAACTAATCATTTATTCGAGTCTTAAAATTGAGGAGACACCCATGTTTTTGAAGTCCAGCTTGCTCTTGTCCGTCGTCATTGCTTCTATGTCCCTAAACTCCTGTACAGACGACAAGAAAAAAGTCGTTGAGCCTGTGGCTGCACCAACCACAGAAACCCCAGTTGCACCAGTCGCTGACACTTCTGCCAATTTAGTAACAACTCCCATCTATTTCGGCTTTGACGACTATACCCTTACTTCTGAGGCACAAAGCACGCTTTCAGCTATGTCCGAAGCTCTAAAGGCTAATAAAAGTGCCGTTGTTCAAATCGAAGGTCACTGTGATGAGCGCGGAACTGTAGAGTACAATCTAGCTCTAGGCGAGCGCCGCGCACAATCTGTAAAGAACTTCCTTACCCAGCAAGGCGTTGAGGGAGCTCGTCTCTCGACCATCAGCTACGGCGAAGAAAAAGCGGTTGTTCCTGGCCACACTGAGTCCGAGTGGGTTAAGAACCGTCGTGCTGAATTTGTAGTCACAAAGAACTAATCGTTTCCTGACGATTCCTCTGCATTAAAAAACACCCACCCTTCATGGGGTTTGGGTGTTTTTACTTTGGCACGCTGAGCCAATCTACGCCACGTGCCCCAGGCTTTTGCTGGAGAATGAATTTTAGCGTATCCCTACCCCTACTTTGGTGAGTATGATAGCAGACTTGACCGAAGTATTTGGATGCGCTGGTTTATATTTATTTCACGGAACGAACGCTCGCCTTGTTGTGAGCTGGAGGATATTGCTTTGACGATGTTACTGATAGCCTTTATTGGCATTCTAATTGGCGTGCTGGTCATAGGTGTATTTTTTCACAAGAAGCAGCTAACCCACGCATTTGAAAAGGCGCGACTCGAATCCAAGCGTGTCCTTGATGATGCTCGTCGTGAAGCGGATGATATGATTAAGGGTTCACTTCGAGACGCCAAAGAAGAAAGTCGCAAGTCTCGTCAGACGTTTGAAGATGAGGCTCGTCTGCGCCGCGGCGAAGTCACAAAGCTTGAACAAAAATTAAAGGCTCGCGAGGAAACCATCGAAAAGAAGCTTGCGATATTAGACAAGCGGGAACAAGAGCTAGAGGGACTTAGCAAAAAGGCTCAAACGGAAGAAGCCAACTATCAAAAACTTAGCGTCGAGTGTGAAGCCTCTCTGTTAAGTACTAGAAAAACTCTCGAAAACATCGCCAATATGTCGCATGCGGAAGCCAAGCGAGAATTACTTAAGACTCTCGAAACGCAGGCCAGAGCTGATGCTCAAGCCATGATAACTCGTATTGAGGCCGATGCCAAAGCAGAGGCTGACAAGCGTGCCAAAGCGGTCGTAAGCTTGGCGGTTCAGCGCATTAGTGGCGAGTATGTGAGTGACTCAACGATTACGGTGGTCACCCTGCCAAGTGAAGATCTGAAGGGACGAATTATCGGGCGTGAAGGCCGAAATATTCGAGCGATTGAACAGGCAACGGGCGTCGATTTAATTATCGATGATACGCCTGAGGCCGTGATTATTTCTTGTTTCAATCCTGTGCGGCGTGAAATTGCAAAACTAACGATCGAGCGCCTTATCGGCGACGGACGGATTCATCCTGCTCGCATTGACGAAACGGTCAAACGCGTCATCAGTGAATTTGATTTAGTGATTCGTGAACAAGGTGAGCAGGCTAGTTTCGACACTGGCATCGTCGATCTTCATCCCGAGTTGGTCATGGCACTGGGAAAGTTGAAGTACCGCACCGCAGGTCAGCAAAGCGTGCTACAACACAGCATCGAGACGGCACACATCTGTGGAATTATTGCCGGAGAAATCGGCTTAAATGTAAAAAAAGCAAAACGATGCGGCCTACTGCACGATATTGGCAAGGCGATCGATCAGGAAACGGAGGGTCATCACGCCGATATTGGTGCGGATTTCTGCCTTCGTTACCAGGAGTCCGCAGAACTGGTTGAGGCCATTCGACACCATCACCGTGAGGATTTAAATAATGTCACGCCTTATGCAGTGGTCCTATACGCTGCAAATAGCCTGTCGTCGAATCGTCCCGGAGCTCGAAAAGAAATTCTAGAAACTTATGTTACACGCCTTGCAGAAATGGAAAAAGTTGCCAAGGATTTCCCCGGCGTGAATGAGGCCTTTGTGATCCAAGCAGGACGCGAAGTCCATGCCATCGTTAACCCTGCCGAAGTATCCGATCAAGAGGTCTCAAATCTTTCGAGCAGTATTGCCCATAAAATGCGGCAGGCGCTTACCTTTCCTGGCCAAGTAAGAGTGACTGTTATTCGCGAATCCAAATTTGTGGATTATGCAAAGTGATTAGAGTTCTTGCGGTTGGGGATGTTATGGGTCGACCTGGTCGACTCGCCCTTATTAAAGGCCTTGAGCGCGCTCGTGCGGAATTCTCACCTGACTTCGTAATAATGAACGGCGAAAATGTTGCCGGCGGCTTTGGGATTACCAAAAAGCTCTTTGAAGAGTTGATCAGCCCAACGTTCGGTATCGATTGCATCACCACCGGCAATCATTGGATGGACAAAAAAGACATCTATGAATTTAGAGATCATCCTCGCATCGTTTTACCAGCAAACATGTATAATGTAGACGAGCCGTCAAGGGGACTGCGCCTGTTGGAAACAAAGGGCGGGGTTCGGATTGCAGTCATGAACGTGATTGGCAAAGTCTTTATGAAGGGCGATAATTCTTCGCCTTATGATATGGCCGATAAAATGCTTGGGTTAGTGCCGTCGTATTGCAAGGTGCGAATCCTCGACATACACGCCGAGGCCACCAGTGAAAAACAGGGACTCGGACAATATTTAGCGGGGCGTGTTTCCGCCGTCTATGGAACCCATAGTCACGTACCAACGATCGACGAGCGGATCTTTAAAAAGCATACTGGATTTGTCACAGATTTAGGCATGACCGGCCCCTACGATAGCGTCATTGGAATGGATACGGCGTCAGCGGTACAAAGAATGCGTACTGGCGAACGAAAAAACTTTGAACCTGCAAAAAATGATCTATGGTTCTATGGAATGCTCTTTGAAATAAATGAAGATTCTGGGGCGTGTAGTGGCGTTCAAAGGTTGCGTTTTTCTATCAAAGACAGTTAATATGCCTTCGAAACCTTTACTTGGGGGCATGTATTTATGACCAGATTAGTTCAAAAAATTTCAAGCTTGGCGATCCTTACCGCCGCATTTCTTTTGTTACCTTCAGACCAAGCCCATGCGTTTTTCTTAGATGGCACTGGGCACTATGGCTTGCTTGGCGAGACACGAGTAAATCCTGAGTTTCAAAGAGACAACGGCACCTACCAAGCCACCCGGATTTCATTCGATTTAAATGGTGAGGTCAAAGCAAATGATCGGGCCAGTTTTAATCTTCGATTAGGCTTAACCGACGATCCTAGTGCGGCTTACCTTGGAGATACCGCAAAACCAAACGTATGTGCATCCCGACGAACAACAAGCGGTGGCACTGATACATCTTGTGATGGCCGCAGCCAAAGTGTAACCGAATCTGGCTACAAAAATATCAGCCCAGTGATTCGTGAAGCCTACGGAAAATACGCCTTCAACTACTGTATTTTATCCGCAGGACGCAGGAGCCGAGAGGTCGGATTAGGCGCTTTTATGAGTGCCGGGAAAAAGCCTTTTTCGAATTCAGCGTCTACATTTGACGGCGTGACTTGTGACGTGAATATTCAAAAACAACAAGACCTTGGATTTTCTTTCGGCGCTGACAAGCTTCAGGAAACTGGCACCTGGGTTGATAACCCATACGATAATCCATCTAGCGATGCAGGAGCCGAAGCCGCATTCGCGTCTAAAGGCAATAACTTTGGTGCCAATGATGCCTCTGACGATGCCGATCAAATATTTTTTGGCATCACGTTTGATGACGTTAAGGCAAAGGCTCCTGGAGCCTTTAGAAAACAAATTGAACTGTATTTTGCCAATATTCTCTCGTCGGATTTGAAGACTGACGTAAAATTTTTCGACTTCTACACCAGTTTTTTCTGGGGAAAATTCTCGCTTAAAAATGAGCTTATCTTCCGCAGCGGAAAAACGGCTGACCCCGCTGTTTTGGTTATGGGTGGACAACGTCTTGATAGTGACGGAACCATTGCCACCAATAATATCAACTCCATCGGCCTCGCTGGAAATCTAGAATATACTGTGACCAAATCAGGAGCCGCTCTTGGGCCTGAAGAATTCAACGAAGGCAACCTCCACCGCCATCTAGTTTTCAGTGATTATTCTTTTGCACCCGGTGATGCCGATGGATACTACATCAACCGCTCGGGAGAAACTGAGGCCAATAATACTCTAGTGGGCGAAACCAGACGAAATAACCGAGCAAAAGCCATGGGCTTTAACCGCAATTATCATCCCGCTCTCTTGTTTTTTAACGGCCGCACCACGTCACGCAAATACGGGGTAGCAGGAGTCTTTGATGCAGAACGCGTCATGAACACCTCGTTATTCAGTTTAGGTTACCGTTACGAGAACATGGAAACTGGAGATTTTGAAGTTAAGATGGTTACAGGTCGCCTCCTCGAAGGTGCACCTCAGGATGTGGTCGGTTATTACAACGCCAACGGCAGCACAGAACGCCCAATGGGCTTTTACGGCACCGATCTTGGTTACGAATTAGATGCCACCTATGCCTATCACTATCAACGCGAAGTCGATTTAGGTTTAGGACTTGCCGGCGCTCTCCCTGGAAAAGCTTGGAAAGCTTCCAGTATTAGGTCTCCCACAATGGGCTTTGGACTTATGGCCAATTTTGCGATAAAATTTTAGGGCACATCCATAGCCCACGGCTAAACCCTAACGTCGCATTTGTCGGCAGAAAGATTAGTCACCATGCAAGACTGGCAATCGTTTTTAAAACTCGATAATGCAGGCACGATTCAATTTTTGACCTCTTATGCGTCTGCTATGGCCAGTGAAGGGTTGATTTCTGATCGCTGCGTGGAAAATTTCAAGGCATCCTTAGCTACCATTACCCCTCAACTCGCCTCGACACACAGGTCTATTCTTCCGTTACTAGCTGATAGTAACGATGAATTTATTGACGTTTTAGCGGCCCGTTACGGGATCGCAGGCCTTGCGTGGAACCACATGCGAATATCCACACGCAGCTTAATTTCTGAAAGTTGTGCCCACTTAGCGTTATGGGCCGACCTAGCCCTTAAAAAAGCTGAACTCTTTATGAACCGTCCGTTTATCGCCGTATCTGCTTTTGGTGAAAGTCGACGAGAATTATTTCCATCTGTACTTTTTCACGCGGCCAAAACTCTTCACGATACCGCAAAAGAATTGCGTGAGTCGATTCACGAACTTTCACTCATGCGTCCTGCAGACATCTTAGATACGACTGGGCAGCAGCATAGCGTCGAATGCCGAATAGCCATTCATGTAGGATTTAGTGGTTTAGAAACCGAAACGTTAAGTTACTGCCGCACGGAGCAGCGAGTGGTCCGAAAAATTATTGCTGCCTTTGAAGAAATGGCTGCCAGTATTCTTCAAATTGTCGTGGGATTACGAGAAAACACGGCCAACATTGCCAACTCCAGGGAACTAGAAATTGAATGTGAAATCCTCATGGCCGAATGTCAGCGGCTGACCGGCGTGCGATTTGAGGTCAGTGCCAATCTAAATGTTTGGGAAACAAGGCGTCTTGGATTTCTTCATGAAATTTTTGAGCTAAATCAACGCATGGGCCTCGCCGCCAAATTATTTTCAGAGACGCTTATTCCTAAAGACAAACTGACTGAGTTAGAGTTCCTAACATCCGACGTCGAGCGAGCGGTGGTCTGTAGTCTCATACGTCGCGGCACGTCACCTCGTGTGGCGACCACAGCCGCCCATGATTTATTGACCTATTGCAAAGTCCATCGGGCGACACCCAGTACTTTAATTCCTGCTGAGCTGAAGAAAATTAATCCCGAGCTCCTTGAGGATACTCTTGCTTTTGCTGCCACCCTCACCTCCGATAGCATGACCTCGACGCCGGGTGGCTCTGGTGAAAAAGCTCGATTCATTGATGCGGCCAAAAAAATTCGCAAGGCTTTAAATGTCACCGTGCCATTTTCATCTTCGATGACGACACTCATTTTCGGCCTAATATTAAATTCTTGTGGTGTTAAAACCGCCATTGTCTCCGAGCTCCCTGATCCTCGTCCTACCATTGCGTATCACACACCAAAATCTCTCCCCGTTGAAATTCAACCGGCTGCCACGATTAAAAGGACGCCCGATGTTAATTCCGCACCAGCCGGAAAGACTGTGCCGGAGGCAAAAGCCAAACCAGCCAAAAATTCCGTCATTAAAAAAAAGGTGGCCCCATGAGCTCTGTTAGCATCGAGGGCGTTTGGACAGCTATTGGTACGCCGTTTTCGGACAATGGATCCGTCGACTGGAGCGCGTTTGAAAGTCATCTGGCCCAACAGGCCGCCGCAAAAATAACTGGAATTGTCATAAGCGGCACCACAGGCGAATCTCCGACGTTAACCGTCCAAGAAAAAATTTCGATGGTCCGCAAGGCTCGTGCCGTATTGCCACCTGGCGTGCGAGTGATGGCGGGTAGCGGCGGAAACAACACCGCTCAAAGCATCGAGCTCTCAAAACTTTGTGTCGATGCCGGGGCCGATAGTCTTTTAATCGTGACGCCACCCTATAATAAGCCAAGTATGGCTGGCCTCAGATTGCACTACCAAATGATTTCTGAAAGCGTGGCGGTACCGCTTTGCCTTTATCACGTTCCTGGGCGCACTGGTCAAGGCCTAACTGTATCGGCCCTTGCCGATCTAACCACGATTCCAAATGTCGTCGCCGTCAAAGAAGCTAGTGGTGATTTAGGCTTATATGGCCGCCTTGTGAATGCGTCCACGGCAAACATTTTAACTGGGGATGACCCCACTTATTTGGCGAGCTTAGCGGTTGGTGGACGAGGTGTCATTAGTGTCATTTCGAATATTTTTCCCGAGGCTATGGTTGAGATGACTCGTGCCTTTCATGCAAAGAAAAATGAGCGGGCCCTGGCCATCCACAAAATATTGTTGCCTGCGATTGACATCATGTTTTGCGAGGGTAATCCTGGCCCACTTAAAGCGGCCTTTGAAATATTAGGACTAAGTAAAAATATTCTAAGGGCTCCCCTTGCGCCAGTGACGTCGGAAAATTATGCCCTTATTAAATCTACTTTGTTTTTAGCAAAATCACAGTTGGCGAGCCTTCTAGCTCGAAGCGAGTAGTTCATGGCACCATCATCAAAAAAACGGACTGCGCAAAAAGATGTGACAACGCGCAAAAAAACTTCTTTGGCCCAAAAGCAAGACGTGCTTGTATTCGGCGCCAGCGGCCGCATGGGACTGGAATTGGTAGACCTGCTTAAAGACCACCCCACTCTTAGACTTGGGGCATCCGTTACGTTGACTGAAATTACGGTTTATGATGCCGATCATTTTGCCGTCTTAAAGAATACGACCAAAGCATTGACTGCCGTCTTACAAGGAGCCGACATCGTCATTGATTTTAGTTCCCCTCAAGGCACGTCCACTTTGATCAAGTGTCTTGGGGCAGCCAAAAATAAAATTTATTTAATCGGCACCACAGGACTGCCCGAGAAACTAAAGTCTGAAATAAAGAGCCTTGCAAAAACCTGCCGCCATAAGATTCTTATGGCCGGAAATACGAGTCTCGGCGTAGCGACCCTTGCGAAACTTGCCGTCACGGCCGCAAAAGTTCTGGGACCCATTGGTTTTGACATTGAAATTACTGAAACTCATCATCGCCTAAAGGCCGATGCGCCGAGCGGCACTGCCGTCTTTTTTGCAGAAATGATTCAAAAAGCACTGCCTAAAAGCAAAATTATTTTTAATGGCACAGGACGCCGCGTTCCTGGGTCAATAGGAATTCATTCCATACGTGGCGGCGGTGTTATCGGCGATCACGAAATTAGATTTATCAGTGATTCCGAACAAATTGAGTTGTCTCACCGCGCACTAAATAGGTCCTTATTTGCAAAAGGGGCATTAAATTTAGTGCTTGAAATGACTACGACCCTAAAATCGGGTACCGCCGTAGAGTTGCGCGACTACATTTTGTCTTAATTCAAGGCTTGTGAAAAAGTGGCCGTGCGAACTAATTTTCTAATTTAATCATTCATAGCGTGCTGGGTAGGCGGCATTATTTTTTCAAGCTGCCCGCCAGTCTTGGCGACACTCACCGATTCACTATAGACGACTACCGTATCGGCGGCTAGCCAGTGGCCGGTGGATGTTTCAATGACGATGGCATAAATTCCTGCGGGCACGTTGAAGAAAATAGCTTTAGTTACAGGTTGATCTGCGAAATACCAACCATCTCCCACGTCACGACCGAAGGCATCGACTAAACGAATTTTTACTGGGTCCGTGCCTTGGCCAGCCAGGGTCCCGTGCTCAATAATGACACTACCCTCGTCTGAATTATGTGCTGTTTGCGAAAGGCTAGACATATCACTCACAAAACCATTTGGGACTAAGGTCGAAATTTGACTGGCTGCAGGTGCTCTAACGGAAACCGCTTGAACACTTGTCTCAAAATCTGGTGACGCACTTACCGTCCAGACTCGACCCTTAACCGGAAGTACGGCCGTTGCTGTCGTCATGACTCCTTCGTCGACTGGCACCATCATTTCACCACTGCCCACCGCATAGATGTCGGCTAATTCGACAATATCGTGTCGAGATGAACGCAGGTCGTCGGAACCTAGTTGCTCATTGGCAGTGGCAATGGTTGTTAGTGTTGTCGAGACAAAACTAGCCTCTGCTAGGTCGAAAGATTCTTCGGTATGGCGACCGGAGACCGTGCCAACAACACCTGAAATCGGGGGAAAATTATTCTTGGTATGGAGCGCAACCGCCACGGGTCCTGGCTCCACGTTGAAGAAACAAAAGCGCCCACCCGGACCTGTGCTGCCGAGAGTTAAATCTGGAAGACCCAGTCTATTAAAGTATACTGGACCTGTTGCTGCCGTATCCAGTGATATCGAAATACCCGCCTTCACAAGACGGTGATCCATGATCGAACCGCAAAAACTAGATTTCCCCATATCCTGAACGACCCCTACAGCACGTGCCGTAATATCTAAGGCCGCAAACCTAAGTACGGTTATTAACTGTGTGGCGGCTCGTGAAATATTGTTTCTGTCCGCTACAATCTCCGTCAACTGCGGCATGATGTATCCACGCTCATCAGAGATGTCTAATAATAGACGAGCACCAGCTGGTACATCGCGAATTTCAACTTCGCCCTGACCGTTCGTCAATTGTGAAAATTCTGTCCCCGCAACCTTTACCCGAACACCACCCACTGGATAGTTTTCTTTGCCCGCAATAGAGCGGTCGTCGATAATTTTAATACGTACACTTTGGAAATTTGCTCTCGCCTTCGCACGAATGAATTGCGACCCTTGATTGAGCCCCTGTGGGCCTAGCTTTGAAATTTCGTCGGCAACACCTAAATTCGTGGGCTCTTTCAATATTGAATTGTTACTCGCTGCCATTAGACCTTTTGACACCGCAGCATCAAATCCATTTAGACTGGCCAATGTTTTCGGAAGTTCAATGCCATGCGCTTGAGGGCCCGTTGTCGACGTGAGAGCTGCGGCCACAGCCTCCACATTCGAATGGATGGGCGCTATGGCCAATGGCTGATTTTCGGTTTCGACACTCGCCTCGATAATAGAGATACGACGTGGGGAGACGACGAAAACTTCCGTCTTGCCCGTCTTCTTGCCTGTAAGTTGCCCGGACTTTTCATTCCAATAGACGATGGATGGATCACGCACAAATAGACTCACCTCTACACCGGCAAGTTTATCGTCCAGAAGAACTTTAATCGACTGATTCTCCGCCGTGAAGCTAATGTGTTTGCCTGCAACGGTAATGAGGCCATCACGACGTGGCACTAATGTGATACTTGTAGGCTGCGAATTCTGTACGAGTGCTTGACCCGTCATCTCAACAGTTGCTTGAGCGGCTACTTTTATTGGTGGGCTTACATGATCTAAACGTCCAGCCTCGAGGGCAATTTGGGCCACCAGTGCTTGCCCGTAAATCTCTGTCTTTGGCGCTTGGGATGAGGTGCCTGTTGCAATTGAAATGGCAGCGGTCGCATCACAAGAAACTCGAGACGCGGCCACGTCCAATCTGCACTCATATTTTTCGACAACAATATCGAGCTCTGATTTAGGAATGACGGGCTTGGTCCGCGGCATCTTCGCTAACCAATCTTCTGCACCAATCTCGTCATTCGCGATCATCGTATCGACGAGGTGTGTCAGGGTATCGGTGGTCGCTTCTTTTTTTAGAATTCTAATATTTTGTGTCACCGTCGTCGCCTGAATTAGATCGTCATTAAAGTAGGCGGTCCCTCCAGGGGCCTTGAGATTTGCCTCACTTAGGGTTGTTGTTAAATCCGAGGCCAGCCAATCCGCTGTTTCCGCCAAAGCATTTGCGCCAAATAGAAAAAGACTTGCGGCACATGCAGATACAGCAAAATTTGATCGCAAAATTTTTGCGCTCTTTGAATTTATTTTGTTGTGTCTCATGATGCTAAACATTCTGCTCCACCGAATTTGAAATTCACTTTTCTTGTAGTGACATTCATACGTCGCGACTTCTATGTTCTAGGTATCGGCTACACTCTGAAAAACATTAATTTTTATTTTGAATTTATTGCTCCATCTCTCCGATGCCCCTATAGAAATTATACTCTCAAATGCAGTCAGAGCGGTAGTTTCGCAACAAAACAGCCGCAAGGACAGCTCCTCACTGTGCTTGCGGCCTGATATCACTCAAGAAACTTACTACTCTTGGCATTGGGGCAAATTGTTTTTGCGGTTAACCCCTTGTTTGCGGTTGATAGAAACGAGCCAAATGGCAAATTGGGCGCCTTGCTCAACCCTTCAAAACCTATGCTAGTTTTTCCTTAATTATTTGGCTGACCAAACGTCCCTCGCCGTTACCACCAAGTTCCGCCATAACTAATTTCATGATGGCTCCGAAATTTCGGTCTTCTGTCGCTGCTAAAACTTTTTCGACGGCAGATTTAGTTTGAGCCTCTGTGGCCTTTTGTGGAAGGTACTCTTCTACGATTTTTATTTCGCCTAGGAGGGCCGTTCTCGCATCGCCAGCAGGGTAATCATCCAAGCTTTTTGTCAGCTTTTTTTGATAAGCACCAACTATTTTGAGCACGACATCATCAGCCAACTCCTCGCGCAAGTTCACTTGCGCTTGCTGATATTTGATATCTGCCAATACCATTCTTAGGACACTCAATCGGATGGCGTCTCTGGCCTTCATGGCGGTTTTGATGTCGTCTTGGATTTTGTCCTTTAGTCCCATGATTTGTTCCTTTCTGAAAGAAATTTGAGTTCGATTTTTACTGCTTGTTTCATACTAAATCTAAATGAACATCGCTTTTACACTATTTGGAGCCTTGTCCAATAGCAATAGTTCAAAAAGGCTTTTACTTTCACGATCTTCTGCCATAAATCCAAGGGCCTTCTCATAGATCTCAAGCACCCTAAGACCCTCTTCCACAGACTTTGGATTGACGGCCTCGAATTCGATGCAACAAACCTCGCGCCCCTGATTGACCGCTCGGTAGAATACAATTTCACAGTCGTGAAAATAGGCGACATTAATTTCTTTGGCTAAACTCCCAGACCAGCGGCATCCCAAGGCATTCATAAATTCGAGGATAGCCGACGTTTGATCACCTTTTGACTGGTCGATAGGGATATTTATTTCCGTGCGCACGGCATTGTCGTCTTCGATCGACTTCACTGTTAACTGCTGAATTTCATTGTCAAATCGATGCCTGTAAACATGCTTATTATCATGTGTCAGTACAAAATAGGTATCCCTAACTTTGGCCTCTGCCTGCCGACTGGGTGTGAGGCTTGCTACATTTTTGAGAAACGCGTCACGATTGAAATGAGCGTCAACAACAAACTTATGCTCGATCTCAATAAATGAATTTGAACCCATGGTGGAATTCCGTTCTATAGCTTAAAGGACAGTCTGACGATATTGCGATATCGCCTCTGATCATTTATGCGATTTCCGGCAAAAAATCCATTACGGAAAAAATATAACTCATTGCTGAGACTGACCGACGGCGTCATGTCGAGGGCTACTTTGTATCTCGCAAACGATATTCTCTCGGGCTCGTAGGTGTATTCCCATGCATCCGACAGTTCATTTCTGTGGTATCTCGGAATATAACGATGCTCGGCATAACCTGCCACTTCCATTTGCAGATTTGGCAAAATCGTTGGTGTGTAGCCGATGGCAAGTGTCTCTTGATGAACATACCGCATAGCACTATCCTCAAACCTCTCACCAATGGCCGGTTCTTTCTCTGCAATCAAACCAAGGTCGCGACTACCGTCAGACTCTTCGATATAAAGGGGTTTAGAATAGAGCCTAGTCCAAGCATCTGCTCCGGCTGTCCACTGGAGTCGGCCCATCGAGTGAAAGCTTTCCAGTTTGATATTGGGAGCGACTCCAAATGACATAACGGTGGCATCTATCGCTCTGCGATAGTCGCGGTCGTAGCGATCGCCATCAGCAAATTCTGTAGGATCAAGATCCCCCGAACGCACTGGAAATAGTGCATTCATATAGACCAACAACTTAGCAACCTTACCCTTCAACGGATAGGCGTCGATGGTGATGTCGGGGCGGTTTTGGTAGACTCGTTGGGACCTCGGCAACTTGGAACCTCCAACACCTACGCTAACGTCCAATACGTCACCATAATATTTGCCGCCCATGCGCAGCTTGCCGTGGAGCGCCGGATCGCGTCTCAGGCGCCCCCCGCTTTCATCAAAATAATCATTGGTCGTGTGACGAACATCGAAAACGCCATAGAGTCCTTGTGCGTTTGATGGCTGTGCAAATTTCTTCATCGTATTGTTCGATCCACCGCCGGGCGAGCGACTAGGTCTCGGGACTGGGTCCTCGCCTGCCTCATTGGCTACGCCTGTTTTGGTGGCTGGGGGGTCTTGTGCGAAGGCACTCTGAGCAAAAGCAAGTATTCCAAATGCCAGTAGCTTACGATTTTGCATGGATCGCCTCCTATAAATTCCTTTGTGGACAGAATCACCAGAGCACAAGCTTCACCTAAACCCTTGCACACCGCACCGTCGCCTCGATAGTGGCCCGTATACAGCGGCGGGCCTATTATTGAAGGCGTTGCACAGTAAATAAATTACTGCCCTTGGCACTCACGGAAGAAATCGTAATCGATACGAAAATAATTTTATCTCCTGCCTTAAGCCAGCTTTGACGAATTAATTGATCGTTTACCTCCGTTAACACCTCGCCAAAATTAGGATCAACCTGCAATACCAATGGCTGAACTCCGCGCGCTAAACTCAATTTTTTGGCCACTCGCTTATCAAAAGTAACGGCAATCACAGGAACAGGAGCCCTAAAGCTCGCTAATTTTAGGGCTGTGTTTCCGCCCCTCGTCACGCAAACAATCGCCTTCGCCCCCACACGCTCGGCCGTGCGATAGGCGTGATAGGCGACCGCATCCATAATAGATTCAATGGTGGGGGATAATTTCATCCAATTAAGTTCGCTTGAGGTTGGTTTTTCTGTGTCTAAAATAATACGGTCAATAACCCCTAGGGCCTGAACTGCAAAAGGTCCGTGAGCCACCTCCTCCGAAAGCACGAGGGCGTCACTACCGTCATGAATGGCATTGGCAATGTCACTCACTTCGGCTCGAGTGGGCGTCGCCCCTCGGCGCATTGAACCAAGCATCTCACTTGCTGTTAGCACTATTTTTGCGTGATCATCTGCAATTTGATTAATTTCTTTGGTAATCATCGGAATAATTGCAGGATTTACAGTCAATGCCATCTCACGTCGACTGATCAAAATGCCTTCTACTAAGGGCAATAAGGTGTCTAATTTCTTATACACGTCCATCGAATCGATGCGCAAAATAAGCCACGGCATATCTTTGGTCATCTTTTGGAGACGTACTCTAAATTTATTAATCTCCTCGCCATCGGCAATCCCAGGAAGGACGATATATTCCACATGAAGATCACAAATTTTTTGGAGTTCTTTATCGTCAAGGCTGTCAAGACTGCGGCGCACTCTGGTTTCTGGGATGTGAATCTCCATACTTGGAAGAATGGTCCCGCCTTGAATGACTTCTAGTTCAACGAGGTCTTTGGCCACCTTTAGGACCTTCATAACCACATGACCATAGCCCATATACACCATGGCGCCTTCTCTAAATAGACCGTCCCAATAACGCACGGAAACCTTAAATTTTGTTTGGGACTTTGAGCTCTCGGGCGACATCGTCACGACGTCTTTAAATTGGATCTCTGTCGGCTCCTTGAGCCCCGTCAACTGTGCACGAGAGCCGTCGGATAAATCGACTATGATTGACGCCTGGTCTCCCTTGCTGGGGTCATGAGCGTTACGAAATTGTTCGATAAATTTTGGGATTCGACCCTCTGCATCGCCATGAAATGCGAGCCGAATGGCCGATACCTTTTGGTCAGCAATTCTCTTGGCTAGGGCCTCGTCCAAGACTCGGCTTGAGAACGACCAAACGACTTTAGTGTGGGGAGCATTTTCAAGTATCACTGGGGGACGGCCTCCGATATTAAATCTATTTTTCTAAAACCGATGAACACAGCCTATTTGCTGCCTCACATAATTTGAATTTATTATACCGCAGGTGCTTTATTGTCCCTAATTTACCACAGCTAAGCCTTGACCCATGCACACCGTTTGCGGAGTGGTAACTTCTTTGGGCCTTAAGCCCTCAGAGGCAAGCTCATCAAGGACGATAACGGTGGTTGAGCCGAGCATGAAAATTCCAAGCTCCTCGCCCGCAAGAATGGATATCGGGGATGCTAGGGCCAATTCTACGGGGGCAGCCAATGCACTCTGAAATTGCCTCGATAGTGCATTGGTCATGAACTCGGGACACAGTCTGGTAGACATCCGTCCGACGTTGAACGCTCCCACCATGACGACCCAAGCTTTGCCGCCTGTGGCCACGTCCACAGTAAACACCAGCCGTTCATTGCGGCAAAAAAGTCCAGGGATCGCCCTAACGGCTGGTCGGTTCACCGGCCAGAGTCGACCAGAAATGTAGCGAATGCCGGTTACGCGGCCAGCAAATGGAGAGTGTACGCGGTGATAATTGTGGGGGGCAAGGTAGACGGTGGTATACCATTTCGCGCCAATATCGTTATTTTTATGTCCAAGCACGAGCTCTGATAGTGAATAGGTGATGCCCTTGGCCTGAATCGCCGTGCTACCAGACAGTGCAGCCTTTGAGATTTCGAGAATTCCGTCCGCCGATGAAACGTACGCGCCGGAAATCCGCCTTTGGTTTGGCGCGAGAGCTCTGGTGAAAATTTCTTCTACCGTTTGATAGGAAGCCAGAGGTTTTTCAGCCTCGCGCATATTGAGCTTAAATATAGAGACGAAACTCGCATTGAACAGGGCTTGAATGAATGAAGGCCACTGAATGCGCACAAAAATTCCAAGTAAATAACTAACGAAATTTTGAGGCAAAAAACCGAGACCATGCACTAGGCGTTCTTTAACTCCGGGGGCTTCCGACAGGGCAACACCATGGTTCATCATTGGGTTAGGCGTCCTTTCATGGCAAAATTACCACACATTCAAGTGTAGACCTGAGTCTTTGAGGTCACATAGGGAAATCGACTCAGGTTTCCTTGCATTTACTAATATACCGAAATTACAGTGTTATTAATAGCAATTTATCATAAACTAATGCCTTAACATTCGCTCTAATTAATGGTACACGACTTGTATCATACAATATAAGTGAGTTGGTCTATTTTTAAGTCAACTGTCCATTATGAATCTCAACAGAGGAAAATCATCCATGAAAAATAACTCTTTAAATACGTCTCAGCCAGCAACGACAGCAAACGTCAACCTCAACGATAAAGCGGTTAGAAGCCTGGCCGACGCCATATACAAGCACTTGCAAGACGAAGGCTGCCAAACCAAGGACATTATTAACGTCTCGAGCCAACTCCTAGGCCTTTTGACTGAGCAAATTTCTGATGCGCCCCAAGGTCTGCGGTAACCTAAATATAGATCGTGGCTGTTTTGTAGAATTACCAGAACATGTCTATTGGCAGGGTAAATGCGCCATTTTTCTTAGCATCGCAAATGTATAGATACCGGTTTTGTGCCCATCGCCAAATTGAATGGATAGGGCATATTGCCCAACTGAATCAATTTTAACAGGCCGCATAGTCTCTGGAATAGAGTCAGGTTTTAAAATTGGTTCGTGACTCCATTCGTCAATGCAAGTAGCACAAGGGCATTTGCGGCGAAGTTCTACGACGTCATATTTGGATGTGAGATCGTCCGTCCATGTAATCCCAAGCGAGCGGCCGTCTAATTGGCCAATGGACTTTACTCTCACGGCAGGGCCTTTGTTTGTTGAGCTATCGATGTTTGAACGATCGATGCTTGAACTATTGAGACTTGAACCCATGATGTGATTCCTTTTGGTTGAGGTGAATGAATTCAGTCAGGCTGCCAAGCCAGTGAAAAATGGTTGAGTGCGTCTTTGTACGCTTCATGAATGATGGATACTTGTGCGGCCACAGCTCCCGAAATTTCCAAGTAAGCTTTTGCGGCGTTGGTGTTCGGAGCTGCCTTAATGGCAGGAATTCCTCGGTCACTTGCGGCCGCGACTTCTGGCTCAAGTGGAATTTCTCCGAGAAAGCTGACGCCAAATTCTTTAGCCACTCGCCTTCCTCCTCCTTCACGGAAAATATAATGCTTCTTGTCGCAACCATCGCAGACGAAGTAGCTCATCGTCTCGACGACGCCGAGTACAGGAACTTTCATCGTGTCAAACATCGCCACGGCTTTTCTCACGTCAATTAAGGCTACGTCTTGAGGTGTGGTTACTACTACGGCGCCAGTTATTGGGGCCGTTTGCGAAAGTGTCAACTGAATGTCGCCGGTTCCTGGTGGGTAATCGATAATTAGGTAATCCAATTCACCCCAGTTTACTTGTGTTAAAAATTGCTTGATCACCCCAGAAACCATAGGCCCACGAAGTATGGTAGCCTTGTCGCCGCCGGCAAATAAACCAATCGACATGACCTTAACGCCGCCGGCGCTTGGAGGGTTGATCAGTTGGCTATTGGACTGGGCTGGCGCATCGGGTCTGGTCATGTGAGGAATCGACGGGCCATAGACGTCTGCGTCTAGAAGTCCGACCGACGAGCCGCTTGCAGCGAGTGCATAGGCCAAATTCACGGCCGTCGTCGATTTACCAACGCCGCCTTTTCCGGAAGCGACGGCAATGATGTTTTTTACTTGACCGAGACTGGCAGCAATCGGACTGCCCGCCGTCGTCACTTTGCCGCGAGTGGTGGCCGTCATATTAACAGTTACCGTACCAACACCAGGAAGTGCTTTAAGGATTTGTTCCGCCTGAGTCTTCATGGCCTCTTTAACTGGGCAGGCTGGAGTTGTCAAATTAATGTCAAGTGTGATGTCTCCATTGGTAATAACGATATTTCGGAGGAAGCCCAGTACGACGATGTCTTTGCCCAGGTCGGGATCCATAATCGCTGATAAGGCTACGTTTATCGTATCTTCAGTGATGGTTGGTCCGCGGCCCATAATTTTGTTTTGGACGGATTGAAATAAATTCATTGGTTATTGCTCCTCGTGTTCTTCCAGAAATTTTTGTGCCTGAATAGCGGCTTGGCATCCCATGCCTGCCGCGGTAATTGCTTGCTTAAACGTTGGATCGGCAATGTCGCCCGCCGCAAATAAACCCGGCGTTTTTGTGGCCGTATGGACCGTTGTTTTTATGTAACCGTGGCTATCGACGTCGACCCAAGGCAAAAACAGATCGCTATTTGGTTTGTGGCCAATCGCCATGAATAAGCCGTCCACTTTAAGTTCGGTAGAATCTCCCGTCTCAAGATTCTTAACGATGATCCCAGTCAACCCGGAAGCATCGGCAACAGGTTTTTCGACGGTCCAGGGAGTCATAATTTTTATTTTAGGATTATTTTTGACACGGTCAACCATGATTTGTGAGGCGCGAAATTCGCTACGGCGGTGAATGAGGTAAACCTGCGAGCATAGCTTGGATAAATAATTGGCCTCTTCCATCGCACTATCGCCTCCTCCAGAAACCGCGACGACTTTGTTGCGATAGAAGAACCCGTCGCACGTGGCACAGGTGGAAAGCCCTCGTCCCATTAACTTTGCTTCATCTGGCAGACCCAGGGTTTTTGCGGTCGCACCAGTGGCAATAACGACCGTCTTGGCTTTAATTTCCGTTTTGTCTATCCAAAGGGTGAAAGGTCTTTTCGAAAAATCCACTTTGGTGATCGTTTCATACACAACTTTGGTGCCAAAACGCTCAGCTTGAGCTGTCATGTCGGCCATCATTTTTGGCCCCATAATCCCGTGTTCAAATCCTGGGAAGTTTTCGACTTCAGTGGTAGTCGTTAACTGCCCACCAGGCAACATACCTGCGTAAATAACAGGATTAAGGCTGGCCCGGGCAGCGTAAATAGCAGCCGTCAAACCGGCGGGTCCTGTTCCAATAATTACGACTTCGTGCGTCATAGGCCATCTCCTGCAGTTTGGTGGCGAGTTGTGAGAATGATCATACGAGTCTAATGGCCCAAACGATAGCGTGAAATTTCCTAAATGTCTACCACAGCACTAATAGTTTAATAAATAGGCACAAACGGCGGTGCCCTGACTATCGCTCCATTACACATAGGCCACCGCTTTCACGAATCCTAGGAAGAAAACGCTGTCGGGATTTTTCCGGAGGGAATTCAATTCAGCTGTCATCTTTAAGACTAGTTTTTTTGACACTTTTTTAGATTTTACGAGCTCTGCGGAGCCCGATAGAAGCAAGTCAATCCAGTAGCTCAAGAATTCTGCGCGAAATTTTGGATGCCGGCTGTCCAGGAGCCAGTATGAAAAATTCGTAGAGATGTCCTTGAATCCAGCCTTCTGTAGATAATTGCCCAATTTGGCTCCAACAAACGGATCACCCTTGAGGCTTGATTGATGCTCGTTAAACGCATTCCAGTATTCTTGTGTGGCAGGACCAAATGGATCGGTAAAAAATGAATGGTTAAAAACTTCATTTATATGAATCACTGCATTGATAGCCATCACCCGCTTAGTTTCTTTGAGGATTCCCACAGGGTTAGACACATGCTCTAAAAACCAAGTGATAAAGGCACCTTCAAAGGAGCCTTTTTGAAATGGCAAGCTGCGAGCGTCGGTTTGGGTGACGCTCACCAGGCCTTTGCCTATTGGACCAGCAAGCTGAGCCCTAGCTTTAGTGACTTGCTCTCGTGACGAGTCAATGCAGGCTATTTTGAGTTTTGGAAAACGGTTATGCAAAATTTCGGTCTGAGCTCCAACGCCGGACCCGATTTCGATAATATTTTTGCACCCAGAAAAATCGACGCCGGCAAAAACGTGGTCCTCTAAAAAACGAGCTTGATGGTACAAACGATTGTGCTCGGTGGCTGTGTAGCCGTGTAAGTAGCCGTCTTGTTTGTGGGACATTTTTTTGATGACTTTCACCGCTATTTCTTTTGCAACCCTAGATCTTTTTTGACTTTTAGTTGCCGTCATTCTTTAAATCCTTATTATTCAATGATTTTCTCAGATTAATATGGCTACTTAAATATATTGCTCAAATTTTTGCAAACGCGAAAAATGTACCTAGCAGAAATGAAAATTCATATATTATCACTGTCAATGCTCTCCACGTTACTGTTAATATAGTATTCTTGGGAGTCGGGAGGCAAAATGCGTAGGTGGTTGAGTGTATTATTTATTGTAGTTTGCGCAACGTCCTGTTCATTTTTATGGATAGGCCTGCACTACATAGATTGGCTTGTTGTTAGGGAGGTAGCTCAGACTTTTAATCTCACTTCCACACAAAAAAGGGAGCTTCAGCGGGTAGTTAAGTCTCATCTGCCTTGGCTGCGGCAAGAACTATCTCCACGTTTGCTGCTAGCATTAAATGAACTGAATGTACGATGGCTGAACGGCATTGATGAGCGCGATGCTCAATGGTTTTTTGATAGGACTCGATCACTGCGAGTTGAACTTGCCGAACATATGATTGAGGATTTGGCACCAATCGCAACAGTCATAAAGCCAGATCAGCTTGGCTACGCCGCAAAAAAATTCGGCAAGAAAAATGAAAAGTGGTCCGACCTTCTCGAGTTAACGGACCAGAAACTGGAATACAAGCGCCGGCAAATGCTTCGGGAGTCTGCAGAAAATTGGTACGGCGAGATAACGGAACTTCAGGAGGATGCCTTGTGTACGATTTTTGGATGTCGGCGTTCTGATATTGTGCGAATGCTCGAATATTCTTTAGATTGGCAGGGCGGATTGTTGGGGTTACTGCGGGATGTTAGTGAACCTAAAGTTTTCAATGAAATTGTAAAAACTTGGAGCCGTGAACCTGTTTTAATGTTGCCTCCTTTGAAACGAAACACATGGCTTCAATATCAAAATGACGGCCCAAAACGATTGGCGAATTTTGATCTACTGATGAGCGAAGCTCAACGTGCAAATGCTCGAAAGAAGCTACAAAAATATTCGGATGATTTAGCTTGGTTTGTTGCGCAAGTCGATTAAGGGACTTCTGAAATTCTCCCATCAGTTATTTATCAGTTGCAGCTCAAAAAACCAGATAGTCCGAAGAGCATCCATGACCAGCGTTAGAGCTCTAGACGATCTGATTTCGAAGCTCCGTGATCGCCAATTTGATGTCGCGATCATCCGGGCAAACTCCAAGGGCTTCCGAGTATTCTCGGTAAGCTCGCCAATAATTCCCTCGCTCCCTGAAAAGTCTCCCCAAATTGACCATCGGAAAATGCCTGGACGCGTAGTTTTTGGCTGTTTTAGCACGCTCAAAGTATGGAATGGCCTGGGCCTCATCTCCAAGGGCTACGAGGTAAGAACCTATATCATTCGAGGCGTTACCAAATTCAGAGTCCAGTCTAAGGGCTTCGCGGCACAGGTGAATGGCCACGTGAATGTTGCCCTTGGTGCCTTCCGCCCATCCCCAGTAAGTCAACGCCGCGGCCGATTTATGGAGGCGCTGGCTGCTCTTAAAAAGTCTAATGGCTTTATCAAAATCACCGTCAGCCCCCGCTTGAACGCCCTCCTTCAGCAAAGTCTTTGCTCGGCTGACGGCAAATCCATCGGAATTTTGTTCAGATGAAATCATTTGCATGGGCTGAGGCTCCTGGGTTACGGGCATTTAAGCATAACTTTTTTGATCCAATCGGCACTTTTCGAAGCTAACAAGAGATTGTGTGTTTTAAAAGCACAAATTTTATGTGATAAACCGCACTACTGGTCGGGCCTAAGTCTGCGAACCTGGGCTGACTGTGCCCCAATAAAGGAAATAATCGTATGAAAATCCATATTATCGGCGGCGGGCTAGCAGGGTCTGAAGCAGCCTGGCAAATAGTACGTCAGGGAATTCCCGTTGTTTTACATGAGATGCGTCCTATTAAAATGACGGCCGCCCATCAAACTGGAAATTTGGCCGAGCTTGTGTGCAGCAACAGCCTTAAGTCGATGGCCGACGACTCGGCGCCTGGGGAACTGAAGCGCGAGATGCTGGCCCTTGATAGTCTGATTATCAAAGCCGCCCTCGAGGCCAAGGTGCCTGCCGGGCAAGCCTTGGCGGTCAACCGTGAGCTATTTTCAGAGGCCATCGCTCGTTCTTTGAATAAATCGGGACTATTTACTCGGCTCGATGAAGAGGTCACCACGGTCCCAACAGAAGAAGAGCTGCTGGCTAAAAATGAGGTTTGGATCATTGCCACAGGCCCTCTAACCGCTGAAGCTCTGGCCAGTCGGGTCATGGAACTTGCCGGAGGGACGAAACGACTTCAATTCTACGACGCCATCGCTCCAGTGATCGACGCCGAGTCGATCGACATGTCCAAAGGATTTATTGCCGATCGCTGGCAGAAGGGCGACGACGGCGGCGACTATTTAAATTTGCCCATGAACGAAACTGAATACAATGCTTTCATTGACGCCGTGATCGGCGCTGAAAAGATGCCGCTCCATGAGTTCGAGGAGGTCAAATATTTTGAAAGCTGTCTTCCCATTGAAGTCATGATTGAACGCGGCCGCGAGACGATTCGATTTGGACCCATGAAACCCGTTGGTTTAACGGACCCGAGGACTGGCCGCTGGCCCCATGCTAACGTGCAGCTGCGCATGGAAAATATTGAAGGCAGCATGTTTTCAATGGTCGGCTTTCAAACAAAGATGAAGTGGCCGGAACAGCGTCGCGTTTTCGCCCTGATTCCAGGCCTAGAAAATGCGGAATATCTTCGTTTTGGATCTGTGCACCGCAATACCTACATTAAGAGCCCAGATTCACTTGAAGCAGACCTTTCCTTTAAAACAAATCGCCGCGTGTTTCTAGCCGGGCAAATTACTGGGGTCGAAGGTTACACGGAATCTGCGGCGATCGGACTAGTCGCCAGCCGCAACGCTCTGGCCAAACTCCGTGGCACTGAATATAGCAATCCACCACCCGAATCCATGCTAGGAGCCCTTGTAAACTATGTCACGGTAGGCCCGCTCGGTGATTATTCACCGATGAATGCTAATTTTGGACTACTTCCTGTCGTGGCTAAAGTTCGCGGCAAGGGAAAGAAAGATCGACAAGCCGAAAAAGTGGCCAAAGCCTGGCAAGCGTTCGATCAGTGGTTCAATAAAAATAGGGTTTTTACGCAGTAGTGCTCACACAGTTTTTTTTATAATCTTGCATTGCAGCGTTAAATCAATTTCGAATTTAATTGACGGCGAAAATCTACGTCAAAACAATCGTTTATAAAATTGTCTCAATTAGATCTTTTTTTTACCGAGAAGTTGAATGCTTGGGAGTTACGCTCTGGTGGTCGGAGACAACTCAGACAAGTACAGGAGGATCGGTCTTTTATGCTAAGCCAGTTTGTGCAAAAGCATTCTGCAGGTTACGCTGCAACAACCGTTTTATTGGATCTAAGAGCTCACCCGGAGACCGCAGGTCCTATTGCCTGAAGGCGCTTCTTCGCCAATTAGTACCTTGCGAATCGCAGCTTAGGCTCGATCCAACGAAGAAGATTTGCCAGTCATTTGCCACGGCATAGTGCCACAAATGTCATTATTATTTACAAAAAGATCATTGGCGGCCGTACGGAAGTGCGGCCGCTGTTTTTGTTTGGAATGGCCCACAGGAAACGCGCCCCTAGTGAAAATTCTGGGCTGCCTGAACCATTTTAGAAAAGTCCTCGGGTTTGAGGGACGCTCCCCCAACCAGGCCGCCGTCAATGTTCGGTTTTTGCAGAAGCTCGGCACAGTTCGCAGCATTCATGCTCCCACCGTACAAAATTCTTGTGACTTCAGCCCGTTCTTTTCCAAAATGTTTCGCCAATAGTCCACGAATCATTTTGTGAACATCCTCCGCCTGCTCGGGCGTCGCGGTGAGGCCCGTTCCGATAGCCCACACGGGCTCGTAGGCGACGACAAACTCTTTACCCTTAGCCTCAGTCGAGACTTGGCTTAACGCCGCTTCAAACTGCGTTGTAACAATGTCATTGGTTTTGCCGTGCTCACGTTCTGCTTTTGTTTCTCCGACGCACACCACCGGTAGTAGTCCCGCAAGGGCAAGGGCATTCCATTTTTTACCGACCGCTTCGTCGTTCTCAGCAAAATATTGCCGACGCTCACTGTGGCCTATGATTGATCCGGCTAACGAGGCGTCCACAAGCATTCCCGCGGAAAGCTCTCCGGTAAAAGCTCCCTGTTTTTCGAAGTGGACATTTTGCGCCAATATTTTGACACCCGACCCCATCGCACATTTGACGGAAACGTCAAATAACGTGGCAGGAACTCCGAAGGCAATGTCAACAACCCTTGTGACGTCGCTGAGGTTACCGAGGATCCTTGTGAACGATTGAAAAAATTCTGACGCTTCGGCACGATTTTTTTGCATCTTCCAATTGCCAGCCAGAAATTTTTTTCTAGTCATCACATCACTCCTTCAATATTTTAAATACCTAAGCTCTGATTTATTTCATTAATACCTTAAGGCCGGGTAAAACTTTTCCTTCGAGAAATTCAAGGCTCGCTCCGCCACCCGTTGAAATATGCGTGATCTTGTCGGCGAAGCCTGATTTGTGCATCGCAGATACTGAGTCGCCGCCGCCGACGACTGTTTTACCACGAACTTCCGCCATCGCTGCGGCCATGGACATGGTGCCGGCTGCGAATTTTTCCCATTCAAAAACGCCCATAGGACCGTTCCACAATACGGTTTTAGAATCGCGCACCACCTTGGCAAACGCCGCTTGGGTTGCCGGCCCGATATCTAGACCCATCAACCCGTCGGGAATACCTCCTGACACTGGGACTGCGTCTGACGCTTCCGAAAATTCCTTGGCGCAAATATGATCGGTCGGCAAATGAATTTGAACTTTGCGTGCCTCAGCATTCCGCATAATCGTTTCTACGAGAGCCATCTTGTCGGCCTCAACGCGCGAGGAGCCCACGTTGACACCCTTGTATTTTAGGAAGGTGTAAGCCATCGCGCCGCCAATGAGCATGTTGTTACAGGTGTTGAGTAAATTCAAAATGACGTAGATCTTGTCACTCACCTTGCTGCCGCCCATAATCACCGTAAAAGGTCCGTCCGGCTTAGCAATGATACTGCTTAACGCCGCAATTTCCTTTTGCACTAGGTAACCCGCAGCCCTTCGTTCCCCAGAAAGCACTTCCGCTGCGGCACTCACGCTTGCGTGTGCGCGGTGGCACGTTCCAAACGCATCGTTGATATAAAAATCATAGCCGTCAATGAGGTGGTGAGCGAAGTCTATGTCGTTACTTTCTTCTCCTGCATGAAAACGAAGATTTTCAAGCAACATGATCTGGTTTTTGCCCAGAGAATTTAGCAGTTGGATGGATGATGATTCGGTGTAATCAGGAAACAAGACGATTTCACGCTCTAGCAGCTCTGCAAGCCTAATGCCTACTGGCTCCAGACTATCGGCGGGACTACCCCCCACCTTGGGTCTACCGAGATGGCTAGCCATGGTCAGTTTTTTGGTTCGCTCCAAAATATACTTAATGGTAGGAAGGGCCTCGATGATGCGTGTGTCGTCTTGAATTTTGCCATTTTTAATTGGCACGTTTAAATCAAGACGTAGAAAAACTTTTTTTCCTGTTAGATCTAAATCTTCTATTTTGCGTAGCTGCATCAAAAAGTTCTCCGTTTGCTCAATTGGGTGTTAAAATGGTAAGAGCAATAATAATCGTGACGTTATCGGATACCTTACACGACGAAGGGGGTCAACATGGCAGACAAAAAAACTCACTTATTTGTGATCGACCCGCTCGAGCGTCTCAACTTAGCTTGGGACACCTCCGTAAAAATGGCTTTCGCCATCAATGGGCTCGGCCATGACGTTTATTTTTGCACCGGACGCGAGATTTCTAGGTCCCTGCACCCTTCGGGAGCCTTTGCTTTTGCACAGAAAATGAATTTTGGCGATAAACCGAGTGAACTGACTCTCAACACTCCTTTGAGGCTGTCCCTTGAAGATTTTTCAGCCATTCATATGCGACGAGAGCCCCCCTACGACCTCGATTATATCGGAACCCTATGGATTTTGGACTCCGTGGCTAGTCATGTACCCGTGTTTAATGCGCCCAAGGCGTTACTAGAAATTAATGAAAAACTCTCGATCTTAGATTTTCCGCTGTTTACTAAAGCGGCAATTGTGTCGAGCGATGCTAGCGAGCTATTCTCGTTTGCAACGGAACGATGTGACTCAAATATCGTTATCAAGCCTCTTGGCCTATATGGCGGCCGAGGGGTCGAGCATATCGACGGTGACCGAATGCTTGCGGAAAAGCTCCACCTAGCTACTTTAAATGGCAAAGAGGCGCGCATGGTTCAAGCCTTCGACCCTTCGATTCATCAAGGGGAAGTCAGGGCGTTTACCGTCGCCGGCAAGCCTGTGGCATGGTGCCTAAAGGTACCAGCAAAAGGCGAATTTTTAGCGAATACGCGCGCAGGCTCCTCCCTTGAGTCCTATCAACCCACTAAACGAGACTTAGATGTGGCGATAGGCGTAGCTGAAACTCTCATGAAACGTGGTGTCGTGTTTGCAGGCATCGACATGATTGGAGGCTGGCTGAGTGAGGTAAATATTACGTGCCCCGCTTTGCTAGGTCCAGACCGAGCCAGTTTAAAAGGCTTTGACCAAATCGCCAAAACGATCGCAAGTCTTATGAACCGCTAGGTGCCCTGATTTATTTAGTAAAATTCAGTGGACTTATGAATGCTTAACCTAATAATATGGTTGTACAAGTTACTTTATAAATGGCCAATTAATTGCCTTACACTCATGGAGAGTTATTATATGATCAAGTCTATCGTCAAAGCGTCGGTTGTTTGCACAGCCGCCATTTTAATTTCGACCTTCGTTAGCTGCACTAAATGCTCAAGCTCAGACAAACCAGCAACGGAAGCCGAGGGCGCCGCAAGTGCACCCTCTGGAGATGCCGGAGCCACGGTGACTGAACTCAAAATAGAGACCCTGAAACCTGGCGCAACTGGAGGCGTCGCAGCCGCTGCCGGCAAGAAGGTTACGGTTCATTATGTAGGCTCGCTCATTGATGGGAAAGTGTTTGACTCAAGTGAGGCCCGCAAAATTCCGTTTACCTTTACATTAGGTCAAGGTCAGGTCATCCCAGGGTGGGACAAGGGCGTCGTTGGCATGACTATCGGTGAACGCCGTAAACTCACAATTCCAGGAAACCTTGCCTACGGTGAAAAAGGGGTGGCTAACATTATTCCTCCTAATGCCTCACTAATTTTCGAGGTCGAGCTTCTGAATGTTGAGTAAATAGTCTGTTTTATGATATCGCATAAAGCACAGAGTCCACGAGACCCTGTGCTTTTTTAAAACCATCCTGCAGCACCCGGCCACTTGGGTGGTAGAAACTATGCAATAGCAACCCATAAATTTAAGAAATGGACTTATGAAAGCAACAGACCTCCGGCAGAAATATATTGAGTTCTATAAAAGTAAAATGCACGCCCAAATCCCGTCAGGCTCTTTGCAGCCTGAAAATGATCCTACGATTTTGTTTACCACTGCAGGCATGCACCCACTTGTCCCTTATTTGATGGGGGCTTCGCACCCTGCGGGAAAACGCCTCGTCAATTCGCAAAAATGCATCCGCACTCAAGATATCGACGAGGTTGGGGACGACTGGCACTGCACTTTCTTTGAAATGCTTGGCAATTGGAGTCTTGGTGATTATTTCAAAGTTGAGGCGATCAATTGGACCTATGAATTCTTGACTCAAGTTTTGCCGTTTAAGCCTGAACAACTCGCCTGTACAGTCTTTGCGGGAGAGTCTTCGGCCACTGGCGACATACCTTTTGACGAAACCAGTTACAACGCGTGGCTAAAATTAGGTATCCCCAAGGAGCGCGTCTTCAAACTTCCGAGGGAAGATAATTTTTGGGGCCCCGTGGGTGGTGCAGGTCCGTGCGGACCCGATTCCGAATCATTTTTTATTACGCGAGATTTCTGTAAATTAAAAGATCCGGCCTGTTCACCTGCATGCAAATGTGGACGCTACGTCGAAATTTGCAATAACGTATTTATGGAATATGAAAAGAAAAAGGATGGCGGTTTTGTCAAATTGCCAAAACCAAACGTAGACTTCGGCATGGGCCTTCTGCGAGTGTGTTCCATTCTAAGCGGGTCGTCGAGTGTCTATGAGTCCTCCATTTATGAACCGGCGATGACCTTTATAAAAGCTAAATGCCCGGATCTCAAAATGACGGAACACCGAATTATCGTCGATCATATTCAAGCCGCTATGTTTGCTATTGCTGACGGCGTGCTTCCAAGCAATGTGGGCTCTGGTTATATCGTTCGCCGAGTTCTTCGACGCGCCTTTCGCCTGGCCAATAAAGCACACCTTGAAGCTCAGTATATTGATCGGTTGGTAGACTCGTTTATTGGCGTCTATGATGGCCACTATCCGGAAGTCTCCAGCAAGCGAAACGGCATCGTTGGTGCGATTCGCGAAGAAGAAGAAAAATTTTCGAAGGCCCTCGGCCAAGGCCTCAAACACCTCGAAAAAGAATTGTCCAAAATCTCCGGCGAGATCATCGATGGTAACATGGCCTTTTTTATGTTTGAAACATTCGGCTTTCCCCTCGAAGTCACACAAGAGATCGCCGCTGAACGCGGCCTTAGAGTAGACGTCGAGACCTACAACAAAGCGTTCGAGGAGCACCAAGCAAAAAGCAGGATGGCCGGTGAAAAACTCTTTAAGGGCGGACTAGCCGACTCCTCTGAGGCGAGCACCAAGCTGCACACCGCCACCCACCTCCTTCACGAGGCGTTGCGTCGCATATTGGGCCCACACGTGGAGCAAAAAGGCAGTAATATTACCCCAGAGAGACTACGTTTTGATTTTAGCCACCCAGATAAAATGACTCCTGAGCAACTAAAGTCGGTCGAAAATTTAGTTAACGAGCAGATTAAAAAAAGCATGGCGATTGAACTAAAAGAAATGTCACTCGAAGCGGCCAAAGAAAAAGGTGCCATCGGACTATTTGAAAATAAATATGGCGAGAGAGTTAACGTCTACTTCATGGGGGACTTCTCAACAGAGGTTTGTGGGGGGCCCCACGTCAAAAATACCAGTGAACTCCTAGGCTTTAAAATCCAGAAGGAAGAGGCCTCGAGTCGCGGCATCAGGCGGATCAAGGCCGTTCTAATTTGACCATGTAACCACCCGTTATTTATGGATTAAATTAGGTTTCGTTAGGTATTTTTTTTAGTTGCCGATGTTACTCTTTATCAGGTTGTCACCTCAACGTTTTGAGGGACGATTTTAAAGGGGGACTCATGAATTTAATGACCAAATACGCTGTCGTCACTGTGGCTCTCGTAGGTGCCTTCACTAACTTTATCGCCTGCGGTACACAGCTATATAAAACAAGTCTTGCCGGAGACGATGTGCCTCCTGAAGGTACCACCTCTGAAGCCAATAGTACCGATCCAACGTCTCCGGAATTCGGGCTCCATGCTCCGTCGGGCTGGGTATCTCTTCCTGTTATTTACAGATCTGACCGCACCTTGTCGGCCGTTCAATTAGCAGCTCTGCAGGCCGCCATGCACACCTGGGAGGTTGCTGTTGGTAAGCCTTTGTTCGCCTACAAAGGAGTGCATGCAAGCGTGACCGGAGACACTTTTCCCGACCTATTTTCGTCACTATCCGATCGAGTCAACGGCCAGTATGTCGATAGCGATTGGGCTAAAACCGGTAAGAGCAAGCAGGTTTTGGCTACTACAATTTGGACCAATCCTAATAATGCCTACCAGTTAATTGACAACGCCGATATTCACTATAACTCCGATTTGTACTTGATCGCTGACGCCCTCCGCACGTCTCCAGTTGATGATCGCGAAGTCGTCGACATGCAAAGTCTTGCCACCCACGAGCTTGGCCACCTACTGGGACTCGCCCACGTTTCAGATTCCTACGACAGTAGCTCGATCATGAATCCAAGCTTAATCATCGGTGAGGGGCTTGCAACGAGGTCGATTTCTGTTGGTGATGTTAAACGCGTTCAAAAAATTTATGGCTGTAATGCCACGGCCTGCGACGCTGAATTAACGGCTAGAACCATTATGCAATCTGGCGAACACTATGGTTTGTCAGATAAAAGCAAAAGTCAGCCCGCCCACTAGGGCTGATAGTGACTGGATCTCAGTGGCATGACCTCTTTTTAGTCTACCGTCATTTAGTGCTGAAAATTCCTTATATTTTATGCTAAAATCAATGCCTAATTCTTGAATTGAATGGCGCGAGGTTTTTTATGTCCGAAATGGAAATCACTTACGATCCAAAAGTATTTGAAGCCAAGTGGTATGATCACTGGATGAGAGGTGGTTTTTTTAAGGCCTCAGTGGATACGTCAAAAAAGCCTTATACGATTTTAATGCCGCCGCCCAACGTGACCGCGCAACTTCATATGGGCCACGGCACCACCTACACCGCACAAGACATCCTCGTGCGCTGGAAGCGCATGAAGGGCTTTAATGCCCTATGGCTGCCAGGCACAGACCACGCCGGCATCGCCACGCAAATGATGGTGGAAAAATCTCTTGAATCGGAAGGCAAAACTCGCCAGCAAATAGGCCGAGACGCCATGCTTGTCAGGCTACACGCCTGGAAAGATAAATATGGCGGCATGATCTCCGAGCAGTTTAAATCCATGGGTTTTTCATGCGACTGGTCACGGGAAGCCTACACCATGGATCCCAGCCTTAGCAAAGCGGTCCGAGCTATATTTGTAGAACTATTTGATGCTGGCCTGATCTATCGTGGAGAGCGCCTCGTCAATTGGGATCCAGCCCTCAAGACTGCCATTAGTGACGATGAAATAGAGACGGTCGAAATGAATGCCACGATTTGGACCTTTAATTATCCAATTCATGAGCTACCAGGAGAGTTTATAGGTATTGCCACCACGAGGCCAGAAACCATGCTTGGCGACACTGCCGTTGCGGTTAATCCGGACGACGAGCGCTACCAACATTTGATCGGAAAGCACGTTAAGTTGCCGTTCACCGATCGCGTGATTCCGATTATTGCTGATAGTTATGTGACGGCAGATTTTGGAACTGGCTGCGTTAAAATCACACCTGCTCATGATTTTAACGACTTTGAAATGGGTAAACGACACAAACTTCCGTTCATCAGCATTTTAAATGAAGACGCCACTATTTCGGATAACTGCCCGGAAAGATTTAGGGGACTAGACCGATTCGTCGCTCGCAAAGAAGTCGTCAAAGGCATGAAAGAGTTAGGACTATTCCTCAAAGATGAGACCCACCGCAATGCCGTGCCGCACTCTGATCGCTCTAAATCCATACTGGAACCACGTCTATCCATGCAGTGGTACGTAAAAATGAAAGACCTAGCCATTCCAGCGATCGAAGTGGCCAAGAATGGTGAACTTAATTTTCACCCAGACCTCTGGAAAAAAACGTATCTCCATTGGTTGGAAAATATTCAAGACTGGTGCATCAGCCGACAAATTTGGTGGGGCCACCGCATTCCAATTTGGTACTGCAATAAGTGTGCTGCGACCACCACTGGCATGGATGATCCGACCGCCTGCGGCAAATGCGGCAGTGCCGAAATAAAGCAAGACGAAGACGTCTTAGACACGTGGTTCAGTAGCTGGCTTTGGCCGATCTCCCCATTCGGATGGCCTGAAAAGACGAAGGATCTCGACTATTTTTATCCGACGGACACTCTTGTCACCGCCAACGAGATTTTATTTCTTTGGGTTGCGCGAATGGTCATGGTTGGCCTGAAAACAAAAGGCCAAATCCCGTTTAAAGATGTTTATATGGCCGCCACCATCTGTGACAAGCAAGGTCGAAAATTTTCTAAAACTCTTGGCAATGGAATCGACCCCCTTGACGTCATCGCCAAACATGGAACCGATGCTCTGCGTTTTACAGGCGTCGCACTGTCGCCTCTCGGCGGGCGTGTACGGATGGATATTGGTGATTTTGAACATGGCGCAAGATTCGTTAATAAGCTTTGGAATTCCGCGCGCTTTCTTTTGAGGTCCACGTCTAAAGATGCAAAGATTGAGCCCTTAAATCCTGAGACAATGAGTCTAGCCAATAAGTGGCTCGTTGAAGAACTTGCACGCACAGCTGATGACGTTGACAAATTATTAAACCAGTTTCGAATCAACGAGGCCATTAACCGCGTCTATCAATTCACGTGGGGAAGTTACTGCGACTGGGGCCTCGAATGTGCCAAGGAAGCGCTGACCGGAAATGATGCTAGTGCCAAAGCACAAGCCGTCAGTGTTTTGGTGTATGTGTTTGAAGGAATTTTGCGATTTTTATCGCCCGTCATGCCGTTCATCACCGAAGAACTTTGGTCGAGAATTCCTGCCCACCCTGCTTGGGCAAGGCCTGCGAGCCTAATGATTGCTGATTTTCCGGACGGTACAAAACTTCAACGTTTTTCAGAGGCCGGAGACCAGTGGGGTCTTGTCCAAGATCTGATCACAGGCCTTCGCTCAGCACGCGCCATGGCGAATATTAATCCCAAAGAAACCGTCGACGTCCATATGAGGGCAGATAGTACCCTGAGCAAGACTGTGACCGAGGCCGCACCCCTTGTTAAACGTCTTGCCGTGGTCAAAGAACTGAAGGCGAGCCCTTCTATGCCTCGGCCAGGGCAGTCTCTAGTTACTGTGGGCAAAGGCTTTGAAGCTTATATTCCGGCAGCCGGAATTTTGGACGTGGCGGCCGAGAGAAAAAGACTGACCGGAGAGAGAGATCGCATTTCAAAAGTTTTGGCTGGAATCAAAGCAAAATTAGACAATCCCAATTTTGCATCTCGTGCGCCGGAAGATGTTTTGCTGCAAACGAAAGAACAACAGGAAAATATGACCAGTCAACTAAAAAGTTTGGATCAAAACATCGAGGCTTTAAACTAGTCTTTGGCGCGAAAGCGCCAAAGACGTATCCAGAGCCGCAGGCAATGGCTCAGGAGGCACCTGTAATCAATCCTCATCCGCCAATAGAAAGTCGTTATTGAGGACTTTGAAGGAAACAAAAGATCCATCGTGCTCTGCGGATCGCAAGACGATCCCTTCACGATTGTTATCAGTCTTGTCGTATTTCCCTCTGGCGAGTTCCAATAGATCTTCCATGCTCTTATTAAAAGAGTCTTCGCGAAACGCAACGGGAATAGGAGTTAAACCAAGGTCTCGACATTTTTCGACCATTAAATCATGTTTGAGGTAGGCCCTTTCTTTCCAGTCAAAAATATTGAAGACAAGAAGTTCATTGCCTGAAAACTTCATGCGATTTTTTTGGATTCCCAGCCCACAAAGCTCGCCTTGAATCGCAAAGGTCGTCCCTTTGAGTTTCTCGGCCAGTTGATGTTTAATCGCCATTTCCCAGTATTTATTGGGCTTCTCAAAATCTGGCAAAAGACTCCAGTTTCGACTCATGACATGAAATTCACCGTCACGGTCATAACACACAGTCATGGAGCTGCCGTCGATCTTGACGGTTGCCACGTAGGGCCTGCCACGCAGATTCTCCAAAAAATCGAGGTTGGACTGGAGCCTCAACTCGTCGGTTTTTGGTATGAGATTAATGTATTCACATTTTTGATCGCACTTGCCGGCCCCCGTGTCTTTGACGGGGAGTTCGTATTTTTTTACGTGAAGCGTTGCTGTAATATCTAAACCTATCGTAAGTGTTGCTGTAAAATCCGCCGGCAGAATTGAAATGGGCAGAGCCAGTCCCTGACTTAAGACTCCCTTGAGCTTGCACGTCTTGATGCGAAACTTTCTTGGGCGCATAAATTCAGACCATTCTTTACCGTCAGGCAAAAGGGAATCCACCTCAAAGAAGACACAAAGATCGCCGTTTTTGAAGTGATCCTTGCCGACAACCACGGTCCACCCCATGACCGTTGCTTGAACTATGCGGTCAGCCCCCGCTATGGGCTGAATGTTTGTGATCTGTTGGATGGTCGTGAGTTTTCGTTCCATTAGGACTCCTTTTCTTGCCAATTTCCTTTCATCGCCTTTTCTTAACAAAAGGGACTCGCTCAATATAATCCGAAAATAAAAATATAAACAGTGTAACCACTATGTCATTTGCGATAGTCATCTCACAAACCGCACCAATAAACACGTTCAGCCACTCTGGGGCGTGAGTCTTTTCGAAAGAAACTCAAGGTTTGATGGCTTATGCCAAAACCTGATCTAATGATTTGCCCCATTCCATGGTCTTAGGGGCGTCGCTTTTCTGGAGGAAAAGTAATGAAAAAATTGAGCCCTAGAAAAATGTCTTTTTTGATATTAGCCCGGCTTTACAAATTCGTCTCATAGCGGACAATGACAGCATCCGCAGCAAGGAATCAACAGTAAAACGCCGAATCAAGTCATCCACTTAGAAAGGCGACCGACTCCAATTCCCGCGATTCGATACTCCAAGACGCTTGAAGTGGACGGTCTAATCACCAGTTTTAAGCGGACAGCATAATAAAGCGGTAGTACTTTGTGTTGAAATTTATCTTCATATTGCCCTTTTACTTAATTAAACAATTGACATATTTATAATATAATATAATATGATTTCTATAATGTTTAACCTTTTGAGGTGTCTGTGAAGCCGAATTCTTTAATGTTTTCATGGTTGTTCGGAGCATTTGCTCTAACGTTCGCCCCCCGAGCCCTCGCCCAACTCCCAGGGTATACTTATGTCCAATCTCTCGGATCCTCAAGCACAATGGTGACATATACGAATCCCTCCGACCCCACCTGGGTTTATGTGTACTGGATCGGCAGATGTGCAGGCGCCACCCAGGAGCCTTTTGTGGTCCATTTGCCCCTGACCGGTATAGACCTCTCAGCCCAGATCCAACCAAATGAAGGCATTCGAAGGATGGACCAAGCAAGTCTTTTACGCAACGCTATCACCAAATTTTCCAGTCTTATCGTTTCAAGAAACTATTCCGCTGGCATTGATCCAGATTTTCAATCTTTTTCAACTGTAGTTCCAGCACCGTCCAGCATCAGTCTTATGCATATATTGCAGGCTAGAGATCCAGAATTGGAAATTAAATTAAAGCAAACAAGGCTTGATCAATTGCCTACAGATATAGATCAACTGAATATTCTTGCCAGGTCCATTCACTTGCCTCTAGCTGGCGCAACGTTAAATGACTTTGCAAAAAAAGTAGCATCCTACCAAATATCGTGGCGCACCATCGCTGCGCTTGGGGTTGAAGACACCCTGGTTGTTCTTTTGGAACAACTGGCCTTTGACCTAAAAATCTCGTCTGAGCGCATGAATCAGAGCTGGATAGCCCAAAAAACTGAACTCACAGCAGCTCTCGCCACACTAAATCAAAGTCCCTTCAATCAGCGTCCATAGACAATCGAACCCGGTGGTGGATTGGGAACATAAGGGATTGGCGCTGCAGGCGCGTGAATATTAGCAGCCTCCCCAAAAAATTTATAAAATTCAGACGCCGCCGACAACGCTTGCTGGCTTTGAGACAAAGACAGCAACGCATTATCCATGCAGGTTCTTGTCGCCTTTACCATAGCACTGCCGAGGGTCGTCTGATCGTCGCCCAACGAATATGGTGGGTAAAAGAAAGTATATTTATTCAAGCCGACAGATACATCCGTTGCCTGTGGTAATGTCACACTTGTTTGGCCGGCACTGACTTCTGCTTGCTCGACGTGTTCGACAGTCATTCGTGTGCATCGCTGAGCCAAGAATAAACCACGGCGCACCAAAGCGTTAACTCTAGTCGTGTCAGTCGTTGCCAGTGATCCACCGTTGTAGGGCGTGCTGTCTAATTGAATTTTACCTGCACTATCAAAACGCACGCCTGCGACCTCAAGATCCCGGCGGAGTTTGATCGCTCGCTGGGCTTCATATTTTCGAACTGAGTCAACGTAAATTTTTAAATTTTGTTTTCCTGGTGCATCACTCGGTCGAACGCTGCAGTAAGGCTTCACCGGCGTAGTCGAGCCTGGGCTACGAAATTCAATCTGGCCTTTTGCAACTTGCATGGTTACCTGAAATGGTGTTGCTGGAAAAGGAATGATCAATTCACGATTATCTGCCCTTGGTACATCCGTCAAATAAGCTACCCCTAAATCTACTGCTGACCCTACCTCAATTTGCTGACCCAATGTAGGAGCCGTCTCATCCGGCACATTTGAGTTGGGCACAATCTCTGAGGCACTTGAAATTGAATTTGAAAAGTAGCCGTTGACCACCTCAAGAGAATCGGCGGCTGTCTGAATATTGCCAGATATTCCCATTATTTGAGCCGCGTGCGGGCGTAAACCAAGGGGATCACTGCCTGACTCCAATGCAGGGCAAGCAGCAATTGTCCTGGCGGCCACCGGCCCCCGTGGATTCGGATCTACAAGCAGTCTGAAGATCGGACTCGCCACCGGATAAGCATCCGACGCCTCGCTTGACGGAAATTCATCCATATTGGCCTGGATCAGTCCCAGCTCTAGGCACTCGCTGCCGTGAGGCAAATCCGTTACTGCCTGGACACGGGGCGCCACAGAGCTCTCAGCTTGAATGAGCAGTTTGGAGTAGTCTGCCAAGGCGAGATTTCTAATGGCAGTCCGCATATTTTGATTTGTCTGCGCTGTTTGTGCAGACGCACAATGCCTCACTCTCTTGTCATACTCCATAATGGAATTGGCAAGGACGCTTGCTTTTTGTGATACCTTTTTGGCACCCCGCATTACGGTGGCTATGGTTAACGTGTACTCATGATAAGAGCGGACATAAGAATTAAATGCATTTGCGTAATTTCCAAGAATTTGATTCTCAATAATTTTTTTCTTGGCCTCAATCAGCTTCTGAAAGTTTTCTATTTGATTGCCTTGTATTTCCACGCTAGTTTTGGCTGCGGAGATTGCATTGTCAAATGTTTGCTTGTCATAGCCTTTAAGCAATTCTTGGCGCCGAATATCATAATCACCGCTCGCTCGGTCGTAATCGAGCATTAATCGGCTTTGATCTAGCCCGCTTCGAGTCGATTGTTCTGCCCATTGCATCTGAATTTTTTGCTCTGCGAGAGGATCAATCGCTGGCGCTTCTGCGGCCAGGTTAAGTCCCGCTGCCGGACGACTTGGCGGCATGGCGACAATAGCTCGACGCGCCGAGTCCATATGACCGAGAAAATTGCTCGCGAGTGTTAGCCAAGCCATCTTCGTCTCAGTATTATTCCAGTCACCGTTGGCTTTTACAATTAGCCTATTGAGCTCTTGATTGTCTAGACCTTGATACGGCGAATGGGCGACTGCTTGCACCCTACTTGCAGACGGCGGCCGTTTAGTTGCACAGTGGGTCAATATCGAAATGAAAACCAGGACGCCTATGTCTCTTGTAAAAAGCATCGCCGCCTCCTCAATTTGTGATAAGAATTGGAGTCCATGCAATATTCTACCGTGATTAGAAACCTGCGTCAACGTGCTGCTGGCTCGCGCCGACAAGCCGCGAATGACTCGCCAAATTTTCCATAAAATTGTCATATCTTATAATTGTCGAGCCGCTTCCCCCACTCAAGACTTTTTCAAAAGTGCCGACTAATCTTCACCAGCAGTGGAGGTATCCTCTGTAGACATCTAACCCAGATAAGGAGTTTTGCATGAAATTGAACCTCATTTTAAATCTAGTTTTGTTTGTGTTACCGGGAAATTTCGTCTCGTGTAAAAGAACAAATAACGCCAGTCTAAAGGATATTTCTGGAGATGTTTGCTCGGAATCGCAGTCACGAATCACACAAGCTGAAAATGACTTAAAGAGCCGTAATGCACCCGTTCCTACGGAAGAAACCGGTTCCGCCGCGAATTCAGATCCCGGTGATCCTGAATCGACTGACTCAGAAGAAGCTCAATTTAGTTTAAATGGTAGTAACTGTGATGCGGAGGGTGCAAGTCTTTGGAATCGCTGCATGGCGCAAAAATGTCTCGACTATAATAAAACTGTGTATTTCTCATTTAACAAATTGAATTGCGATGATGTTAATGGAAATTTTAAGAGTGGAAAAATTACCGATTCTGATAGTCAATGTGCTCGAATTCAAGGTGAAGCCGTTCGAAAGTGCGTCCAACAGAACACAGCTACTTCACAAATTGAATATGTTTGTACGATGCGAGTTGGTGCAGCTGGAGGTGACTCGCGCGTATATCAGTGGATGACTCGCGCTGAAGTTTCAAGTTCTGGTGCCCAATCACTTAGTGGCAATGTTAGGGTCGTTCAAGCGGGATCTGTAGAAGCACAGAGATTGGATAGTGAAGAATGTCGTCGTTTGTTTACAAACGGAAGCACCGTGGGCGGAAGCGGCTCAAATGGTAATGCCGCAAATGGCGGTTCTGGCGGTGGCTCAAGTCCATCAGAACAAATGTCTGCAAATCGTGAAGCCGATATTGCGAGATTCACACAAAATTTGGCGACTGCACGCTCAGATCACAAAAAATGTTTAGCGGATGTGGAAGCTAAAAGAAAAGCTTCGGCTCAAACGGATGCTTCGACTGAATTGTCAACATTACAAATGAATTGTGATACCGCTGGCGGTCACTTAAAGGAAGGGTCAACTCCTCCTATATGCGAATGTATCGGCGATTCAAGTAGAACTTTTAGCGCTAGTAATACAGGTGGGGAAACCTGTGCATCTAATTCGAACCAAACAGCTCCAGCAAATAATCAGCAAACAGCTCCAGCAAATAATCAGCAAACAGGCCCAGCAAATAATCAGCAAACAGCATGTCCTTCTGACAAGCCTCTTCGACTTTCAGATGGAACATGTAGCTCAAACTATAGTGTTTGCAAGCAGGGTTACTACATGGGTGAAGACGGGCGATGTTATATTTATGCAAAGTGTGCTGCGGATCAGTATTTGGCTGTTGATGGAAAGTGTTATCCAAAGGGAAATGGATCGGGTAATGCCAAATCCTGCCCGTCTGGTCAAGTTTTGACAACATTAGGAACTTGTGTTCCAGATGAAAACTTCTCTAACTATACTGGTAATTATGAATAATTAGTCGCTGGCGCGAAGGCGCCAGCGACTTGTCCTGAGCCGCAGGCGAAGGATCCCAGCGAATCACCAGGGGCGTTTTCCTTTCTCGACTCGCTAATGCTTCGTTTAGGCTGAGACGAACGACAGTACTGGTCCCAATAGAATCTATTGTAGAGTCCTTCTGCAAACAGACTCGACTTGGTCATCGACTAGAAAAAACGAGCTAATCTCGCCGCAGGAAATGGTGTGTGCTTGCAATATTGTTGTCACTTCGCTGGTGTCGCGATGCAAGACAACGAGGATTGCACCGATGTCATTAATTTCTGCAAGGTACATCACTTCTGATTTAGACTGCGCCACGATAACGGCGACAGTGGGCCCCTCTTCCGAATACTGGGCAAGAGTCAGATCTGCGGGTGCCTTGGCCTCCACAATCGCAACATGACTCGCCATAAAGTGGCTTGCCAAAAGCGCCTCATCAGTGGCAGCAAATACAGTCGCTGAGGTTAGGATGAGGGCGATTGAAAGGGCTTTTGTAAGTAGTTTCATGGGTTGGTATCTTTCTGGTTGACCGTGGACTTTTTGTGCACGGTGTAACTGTTTGGTTTGTTCATTGGAGGAATCACTTTGATTCCCTCCTTCAGGCACTTCATTCTTGGTGCAACGACCGTGCCAAGTTGTCGCAGTGCCTTAGACGGTTCTATTTTATGGCTCTCTAATGGTTGTAATGAAGGCAAAGCCCCAAGCTGGCCTGAAATATCCTAAAAATAAATGGTACCGGTACAGTTTTGTTACCCTCTGCCGCAATAAAAATAGCCGCCGGAGCCCTACGGTCCACCAAAATGGGCGGTCTTGGAGAGCTTTTGTCAACTGATCGACTAAAAAATTGCTGTGTTGGCATTGATCGCGGCATTTGCAGCTAAGAGAACTAGGACAAACAGAGGGGGCCGCTTGCCAAGATTGACAATTATTTGAGATTGATCTAAAATATATTTGAGGTGCATCTCAAATGATAGAAATAACTAGAAATTTCAAAGAGTTGTTAGAATTTAGGTTGCTTAAACTGGAGCAATTATCCCCCGCAGCCAATCTTTTGCAAGTTCTTTTAGGCCCTAGGCAGGTTGGAAAAACCACGGCGGTTCAACAGATTGCAAAAACTTGGTCAGGTCCAGTCGTCTATGCTTCGGCAGATCTTCCTTTCGCTCCAGAGCACGAGTGGATCACGGCGCAATGGCAACAGGCTCGGTCATACCAAAACAGCAAAACTCTTCTCGTATTGGACGAGATTCAAAAAGTACGAAATTGGAGTTCGATTGTCAAAATTTTGATTGATGACGAGCGTCATCGACGATCTGGAATGCGCATCGTTTTGTTAGGTTCTGCCAGCTGGACTATAGAGGCAGGTCTCGGAGACACACTAGCAGGCCGTTTTGAAATAACGCGTGCATACCACTGGACCTATCAGGAGTGCATTAGCGCCTTTGGGTGGGGTCTAATAGATTTTCTTAAGTATGGTGGTTATCCAGTTCCTGCTCAGTTTATCGACGACTCTGACCGTTGGCAGCGTTTTATTTTAGATTCTATCGTAGAACCCATGTTATCAAAGGATATTCTCCCACTAAAGCAAATTGCTAAACCAGCGTTATTTCGCCAAGCGTTTGCTTTAGCGATGTCCTATCCTGCGCAAGAGGTCGCAATTCATAAAATGTTGGGGCAGCTCCAAGACAAAGGTAATAGCACTACGATAAAAAATTATCTTGATATGATGGCCTCTGGATACGCAATTCGCTTATTGGAAAAATATTCGACTCGCCCGCTATCAAAAAAAAGCTCCTCACCTAAACTAATTCCACTTTGCTCAGCATTAATTCACGCTTTTGCGCAGCCAAGTTTAGTGGATGAAAACAAAGATTGGTTGGGTAGAATATTTGAAAATACAATCGGTGCTCATTTGTGTAAAGAATTCTCCGAGGTCAGCTATTGGCGCGAAGGAAATGATGAGGTGGACTTCGTCGTTGAAATCGATCGCCAGGTCATCGGCATTGAAGTGAAGTCCGGGCGAAAAAAATCAATTTCTGGGTTATTGAAATTTAGAAGCAAATTTTTAGATGCGAAGACAATATTAATGGATTTTGAGCTAGGTGAAAAATTCTTGCTGGCTTCGGACCCGAAAAATTTCTTGTTGAATCTTATCTAACAGTTGAACCGTCCTGGCGATTAGCCGGGATCCTTCGCCTGCGGCTCAAGACATCGTCCCTTTGACGATGCAGCCGATGATCCGATTGAGAGCCTCACCAAATAACTCGTCCGAGATATTTAATGCCGGCGTCATCGAAAGCACTGATCCAGTATTACCGGACGGGAGCACAATTACCCCTTTGGGGCGAATGTCATCCATTATTTTTGCAGCAAATCCCGCTTTCGAAAATTCAATGCCGAGGAATAGTCCTTCACCCCGAATATCGATCACCATCGGGTGCCCCCGAAGAGCGTCGGACAGTTGCTGCTTAGCCTTGTTTCCAAGTGTTTCGGCACGTGCAGATAGTTCCTGACTTTGAATCTGTAGAAGGGTCCTCCGTCCCACAGCCGCCGAAAAGGGATGGCCGAAAAATGTTCCCGTATGCAAAGCCTCGCCCGGGCTCTCTGGCCAGGCAGACATGACGTCTCGCTTTGCAAAGCACGCAGATATAGGAAATCCACCGCCAATGGATTTGCCAAAACAGGATATATCCGCATCCACAAACGAAGCCGTTGAAATTTTTCCAATGCGACCAAAGCCCGTGAAAATTTCGTCCAATATTAATAGACCGTGATTCTCGTGAGCTATTGTAGCTAAAGATTCTAACCACCCCGGAGGCGGCAGGTTAACACCCGCTCGACCTTGAATGGGTTCGACAATGATGGCGGCTAGTCCAAATGGTTTTAGTTTACCAATGGCAGCCTTCAGCTGATCCTTGGAAGCCCCAAAGGGCAGCCTGATGACGTTAGATTCTGCTAACCAAGAAGCAAATGGTGCTCTGAAATCTTCTCTCGACGTTAGCGCCAAAACTCCAAGATCTAACCCGTGGTAGGCTCCGTCAAAAACAATAAAGCCAGAGCGTTTAGTCGCAAGCATCGCCGTCTTCAACGCAATTTCTACGGCCTGCCCACCACTCAAAGCTAGTGCTCCCAATGCGTAAGAACTGGGAAGCATGCTCTTCAGAGTTTCTAAAAATAATATTTTTTCTTCCGACGGGTAAACATCCCCCATGGCATGCTCCACCATCGGACGCTCTGACGCGAACTCTGCGGTCACGTCTCGCAACGCATCACTGGCGTGACCAAGGGGCAAAGCTCCAAAGCCTGCACACAGATCTATATACTCTCTCCCCTCAACGTCCCACACTAAGGAGCCTTTGGCCTTTTGAAAAACAGTGGGATTTTCTTTTGGCCAATAAGTACTGTCGCGGCATTCCACAGCTTTTAGGCGTCTCAGCATCTCAACATTACTGCTCATGCTTAAACCCCCTTCGCTCGGGGATGCCAAATGTATTTGTGCTGCTGGAGATTAAGTCTCGCATTTAATTTCTCGGCAACCATCCATTCCGCAAGATCCTTCGGCTGGAGTAGCCCAAAGGCGGGGCTTAACAGCACGTTGAAGCGACTCATTAACTGATGGTCTTTTGCAATTTTCAAGGCCCACTCAAAATCATCGCGATCTGATAACACCATTTTAATTTCATCGGTAGGTTTCAAGTGATCCAAATTCGTCCAAAGATTACGCTCGTGCATCTGACTGCCCGGGCACTTAATATCCATTATAATGTGCGTCTTTTCAGGCAACACACTCACGTCCTCTGAGCCACCCGTCTCAATCAGCACTCGATGCCCATTCCCTATCAAACGCTCGGCCAACAGTGCGCAATTTTTTTGGGCAAGAGGCTCGCCCCCAGTAAGCTCGACAAGAGGCAAACCGAGCTCTGAAACCTTACCTAAAATAGCCTCGAAATCCATCTCAGTGCCGCCATAGAAGCCGTATGCCGTATCACACCACCTACAACGCAGAGGACACCCGGTTAGGCGTACAAACGTACACGGAATTCCAGCAAAGCTAGACTCTCCTTGTACTGACGCATAGATCTCTGTAATAATTAACGAGGCGCTCATTCAATAATTCCTTAACCCATTTTCGCTCAATGTCGCCTTATAGAATAGGAGTGTGCGTTTGTCCACAACCCATGCAAAAACAAGTCTCACCGATATTTTCAAATATGGTTACGAGGCCCTCAAAAATCGGCGTAAAGACCTGTTTTTAATATCCTTATGTTTTCTATTGCTCCCCCAACTAGCCGCCACAATGGCATGGGGAACGGCCGCTGCCTCCACGGTGTCGTCCCTACAGGCCTTTCAAGACCTAAGTCCAAAATTGCAATTTCAGGCTGTTTTGATGCTTTTTTCCAGCAAAATCGTCATTTCAACCATTTTTGCAATGATCACAAGCCTACTCGGCATCCTAGCCCTAGCTCGCTCGTCAGTCGACTACTTTGAAAGTTTCCCTGGGACCCTAAAGCAAGTTGGCCTGCGCTCGGTGCGCGTACTCGTGACTAAAGGTCTAGGCTGCTTTTTCCTGTTGGCGATGGTGCTACCCACCCTAGTTTTAATGCCGCTACTAAGGGCGGTGGCCATGTCGATGCTGGTGATGCTACCTGTAACCCTCGTAACGGGCACCCTAGGCGGCTTTCGCACGGGATGGGACACCCTGTTTCTTAGGTACGCAACCAAGACAACGTTTGGACGCTGGCCCATATTCGTCAATGTTCTTTCGGTGGCTGGAATTTTTTTGACTCTGTTCTTTGGCGTGTCACTGCTCATCGAATATATTTCCATAGCCGATACCTTGCTGGATATCCCCGCAGGATTTTTCGGACGCACCCTTCACATTAATGGCCTTTCTATCAATGGCGGGATCGCACTAACCAATATTTTGCAGGTCCTGTGGGAGTGCTTTGCGATCACAGCCGTGATGCCGTTTACCGCCGCTATCTACCATTTGTCAACAGTACCAGCTGGCCACGTCCCGTTTGAGGCCACTGTATAGGGTCAATCAATATGAAAAAATAGAGGCTCGTTTCCAACGTTTTAAAATGGCTGGGGATGTCTTGGGGATAGAGTCCATCTTCGGACCAGTCAATTCGAACCCGCGCGATCAAGACGAGCTTTAAGTGCTGAAAATTGTGCGTCGACCGGTGCTACTAAGTGATCGCCTAAAAGTTTTTTGGCGGCGAGCTCGAACTCTTGCGTCAATCCACGGGCAATGCCCTCGGCCGTTACGCCTCCACCCGAGACCGCATTTAACGACGTTAGGAAGTCTGCATGACTGCGTCCTTTCCGGTAATCAGGCTCTTTGGTCGGATGCTTCAATAGACGGCCCACCAAGGCGCCGTCTAGATCCACCAAAAGACTGGCTTGATACAGAAGATAATTGCGGCTTCGAAACATCGACGTCCCCGCAACCTTCTTACCATCACAAACAACATCGGAAATTCCAGCTTGAGATAGTCGCGAAAAAACAGCCTCGGACGAGGCCAATGCCGCGATCAACGACTGATTCAACACATCAAAATAATGAGTGTTTTGATACACGTCCTTCACCCAACACCCAACACTAACCACCACACACCCAGAATAAAGCACCACGGTTCCACCACCGCCGTAGCGACGCAGCACAGGGATCTCGCCGGCTACACAAGCCTCTGAATTGACCTCAAGGTCTTCATCATTACCACTTCCCAAGACAACCACTGTTGACCGTGGTACGAAAATTTCAGAATAGAGGGCTCTATCGTAATTCTTTAGAATTTGATCATCAATCCACATGTACTATTTATCCGCCACCCGGCACATGCAGTCCAATCATCGGACCAATGCTTCGTACCATCCACAATGCCACATTAAAATAAAGCACAATTCCCGCTACGTCGACCAGAGATGCGATAAACGGCGATGAACTAACCGCCGGATCAAATTTAAGACGCTTTATTAAAAATGGCATCACCGCTCCAACCACAGATCCGAAAAGCACGACCCCCACCAACGAGATACCAACAATCATCGAAATGAGAATATTATGTTCCCACGTCCACGCCCTAAGAAAACCAATGCTACCAAGAATTAGTCCAAGACCAAGCCCCATCCTGACTTCCCGTCCAAAAACTCTCGCCCAATCCGAGATCTGCATCTCACGCACCGCCAGCCCCCGAATGACCAAACTCGATGCCTGCGAGCCGGAATTGCCGCCAGAACTAATAACCAACGGCACAAAGTAAACAAGGTATCGCATCTCGGCTATCGCTTCGTCGTAGTGCCGCAGGGCCGTACCAGTAAACAACTCGCTGACAAACAATGCGCAAAGCCAACCGGCTCGTTTTCTAAGAAGTACAAAACCTGGCGTTTCAAAGTAACTGTCCTCTAAAACCGCTGTACCCCCGAACTGCTGAATGTCATCCGTTGCTTCATCTTCCGCAATATCAAACACGTCGTCAGCCGATAGGACTCCAACCAGTATGCCCTCACCATCAACCACCGGGCTAAAAGCCTTGTCGTATTTTCGGAAAAAATCTACGGCCATTCCCTTATCGTCAGTAACCGTTAGCGTCACCGTCGCTGAATCCATCACCTCGAGCAAAGTTTTTGTGGGCGGATCCGCCAAAATGAGACTGGCAAGACTAACCTCGCCTTTGTAACGGCCGTCGGGATCAATGACGAAAATAAAACTGTGAAGCTCCTCTGGCGCACGTACGGTCCAACGAATAAATTCTAGGGCGTCCAAAACCTTTAGCTCGCCCAGTACTGCGATCAACTCCGGGTTCATTAACCGTCCAACTGAATCTTCGTCGTAACTTAGTAGCTTCCACGCCATGCTCCGCTCTTCGGGAGAAAGCTTTAGAAGAATTTGACTGCGAATTTCAAACGGCAAATCCTCGAGCAGGCGAGTCCTGTCATCAGGCTCCATGTCGTTTAAAAGAGTCGAGACCACCGCCTCAGGCAGCTCTGCTAGAAGCTCCTCTTGACGCTCAAAGGGGACATACGCAAAAACTTGGGCCCGACGAGATCTCGGAATCAGTCGGAAAATGATGATGAGTTCCGCTATGGCCAAGACTGCAAGGCGTTCGCCGATATCTGCGGGTTCGGCTGTTTTCAAAATCGGACGCAATGCCTTATAGTTCTTTGACCCAATCCATTGGTCAAATTCTATTGGCAGCGATGACTGTGACTGCTCAGTCATTTCGAAGGAGGTACTCCCGTAGATGGGTGGCACATTGACTCTAAGGCTTCAAATCCTGTGTCCGTCTTTTCGGCTGCTTTTCCCAGAGACTTTAGGAAGTTACCGACCCGAAAGGCCCCCTCAGTCCGCTGGTAACATATTTTTGCCGCCTCAAAACGCGTAATATCTGGGGCGTAGAGCCCTGCCCCCAAAATCCTCGGGAGGTTCCAATGCCCAAAACCTACGAAATCAATTCGCTTAAAGATCGGTTTGTGGGAAACAGCCAAGGAAATGAGTTCTTCTTTTTTTGCCAGTCTAACACTTGCTGGGAGAGTGGCCGTGGCGTTTAAATTCTGCTCGAGGTCGGCTCGAAGTTTTTGAAGCCACAGGCGAAAAGATGCGTAATCAAGATTCTCCTGTCGTAAATCCACCAACTCCGAACCACGGTTCAAAAAATTAAAAAATTCCTCGGCCAAGTGATCGGCCATGAATTCCGCCAAATTTTCGTTAAATTCAACCGACCCTTTGACCCAAAGTGTACGATGCGTCAACTCATGAAAATACAAATGCGCCAACTCAACATCTGTCCTTTTTAACATGGAAGAAAATACAGGATCTTCAAACCAGCCAAGACTGGAATACGCCATGACGCTTCCTGAATGCACCTCATAGCCATCTGCGATCAAGTCTTTGCCGGCAGCATCGCGATCTTCTTTGTCAAAATAACCAAGGTACGGCACCGATCCCACAATCGGAAACCACCACGTTTTCAATTTCATTTCAAAAGGCATGGCTGCTTGAACCGTATAGGAGACAGCGTCTCCCTTCAGCGCAACAAAATCCCTATAAGCCTTACCTACATGGAGTCCCTGGCTGGCCGCATAGGACATGGTTTCTTGGGTAAATTTTAGTTTTTGTTTCTGGGCGGCGGTTGCTTTGTTTTCTAGCAAAACATTTTCTACCGGCTCTCGGTCCAATAAAAGTCCTACTTGTCGGTATCCTTGTTTAGTCAAATAGCAACTAGACAAAACAAGGATCAAGATCGCTGAGGACAACAGGAATTTGGATAATTGTAGGCCAACACAACTATTAATAAGTTCATTGGTAAACCGACAAGGCCCGATGGAGGAGATCGCCGCAGGCGTACTACAGGTACGTTGAGGACGATCGACGACTGAGAACGATGTCGGTTTATCTAGGAACTTATTAATAAGCGCCCGCACCATTACATCTTATCCAAACCAATATGTAAGACGCCGCCGTCGACATCCGTGGTTACTGTATGAGCTGCGCTGAGAGCTCCGACAAAAGTAATGCCAAGGCCGAGGGTCTCTTGAACAATATAATTCTCATGGGCGGTGATCGCATTTTTTATTTTTCCGTCACAGGTAAATGATAGTTTGATACGGTCAGTAATATTAAGTCCAGAGTCTTTACGGAGATTCTGAATGCGGCTGACCACCTCGCGAGCATACCCTTCTAGCAGTAATTCTTCACTCACAGTCGTGTCCAGAAGAACGGTCACACCTGACTCAGTCGCTATTAAGCGGGCATCCTTAGGACCACGGTCAATCACTAAATCCTCCAACGACAATTCATGGCCCGCAACCGTAGTTTTGCCAATGGTTTCTGCCGCCGCTAGAAATTTTGCGACCGCGCTGGGGTCTTGAGACAATTCTTCAAACGCCGAACGAACAGCCCCAATCGAGTTGCCAAGTCTTTTGCCTAGAGTCTTTAAATTCGGTTTCACGCCAAGCCGCACAAATTTAGCTTCGTCCGTCGAGAATTCAATCGTCTTGACGTTCAACTCCTCGCGAATAATATGCTGTCCACGATCAATCGCCTGCTTATCCCGTTCGTTTCTAGTGATTATCATCAGGGACGGCAGCGGTTGACGAGTCTTGATCTGATGCTTTGCACGCAGCGAACGGCCCAATTCGGTTGCCCTGCGCACTAAAGCCATATTTTCTTCTAGAACAAGATCAATCGCACGCTTATCGACGACCGGCATATCAGTCAAGTGTACAGATTCTGGCACGCCAGCAAGGCCGTCTGTCAAATTACGGAACACTCTATCAGAAACAAATGGCGCAAACGGCGCAAAAACTTTCGTAAATTCTGCCAACACATAATAAAGTGTTTCGTAGGCAGATACTTGATCCGCTGAAAGGCCGTCAGACGTGGAAGAATCCCCTGCCGCTTTGCCCCAAAATCGTCTGCGACTCAAGCGAATGTACCAATTTGTTAGCTCATCGATGAAGTCTAAAATTACCGGCACCACAGCATACAAATGATATTTTTCCATGTGCGTGTGCACACCCTCAATCATCGTGTGAAGTCGACTAATAATCCACAGATCCATTTCAATTGTGGTCACAGGCTTAATCCCATTGGCGAGCGATGCTCGTGGCGTCCACTTATCAGCGGCCGCATACGTCGTCATGAAACTCTGGGCATTCCAAAGCGGAAGAATGACTGAGCGAATCGTCTCGACCACTCCCTTATCAGAAAATATGAGGTCCTCTCCGCGAAGAATGGGCGAATTAACCATATAAAGTCTGGTGGCGTCGGCCCCGTGCTTTTCTAGAAGTTCGCCTGGAGCCGTATAATTACGATGGCGTTTCGACATTTTTTTGCCGGTCTCATCACAAATGATTCCGTTCGCAATGACGTTTTTGAATGCGGGGCGATCAAAGAGTGCCGTCGACAAAACAGACAACGTATAAAACCACCCTCGGGTCTGGTCTAGTCCCTCGGCGATAAAGTCCGCTGGGAACGTAGACTCAAGACGTTCCTTATTTTCAAACGGGTAATGAATATGGGCGTACGGCATACTTCCTGATTCAAACCAGCAGTCAAAAACCTCGGTCACTCGCTTCATAGTTCCCGTACAGGCGCCAGTCTTATGGTCCAACGTACACTTGAAGGCAATGTCATCGACAAAATGTTTATGAAGATCGTCTAGTTTTCGTCCCGATTTTTTCTCGAGTGCTGCCGCATCACTAAATACTTCGATGTGATTGTCGTCGACATCACAAACCCAAATCGGCAGCGGCGTGCCCCAAAAACGATTGCGGCTAATGGCCCAGTCCCTCGCATTTTCCAGCCAATTACCCATTCGCCCATCTTTCAAATGGGCGGGCACCCAATTTATTTTTTGGTTGTTTGCCACGAGTTTCGGAACTATTTTTTCCACCGCGACATACCAAGCGGGAATGGCGCGGTACATCAACGGAGTATCCGTTCGTTCACAAAATGGGTAGCTGTGGTCGATGGTTTCTTGACGAATAAGACTTCCTTCAAGCTTTAGTCGCTTTAGAATTTCTTTGTCGGCGTCCTTGAAATTCTGACCCGCGTATTCTGGAATGACCGCTTTAAAACGACCCTCTTCGTCAATGGGGTCGACAAATTCGATATTGTTTTCTCGGCATACCCTAAAATCGTCTTCTCCGTAGGCTGGAGATTGATGCACCACCCCAGTACCGTCCGACGTTGTCACATAGTTGTCAACAAGTACAACAAACGCATTTTTGTGTCCCGCAAAATAAGGAAATAGCGGCTCATATGTCAGACCTTTCAGTGCGGAACCCTTAGCTCGCTGAAGAATTTCTACCTGTGCTTCACCAGATTTCGGTTTTTTAAACACCGCGTCAAGGCGTGCTTCAGCTAACCAATATACGGCACCGTCAGTCATGTGTTTGACTTTGACATAATCAATATCAGAGCCAACGGCTAACGCCAGATTTGAAATAAGAGTCCACGGCGTCGTGGTCCATGCAAGAATAAAAGCATTCTCGTTTTTAATTTTAAATCGTACGAACAGCGACGGGTCTTGGGTCATCTTGTAATTTTGATTGGCTTCAAAATTGGAAAGAATCGCCGTCAACCGCGGGGAGTAAGGCACCACTTTGTGGCTCCGGTACACAAGCCCACGTTTATAAAGCTCCCCAAAAACCCACCACACGGACTCCATAAACGTTTTGTCCATGGTCCGGTACTGATTGTTCCAGTCGACCCACCTGCCAATGCGCGTGATGGTTGTTTCCCATTCCCTTGCATAGTGCAGAACTGAATCACGGCACCTTTCATTAAAAACATCAATGCCGAGCTCTTTTATCGCACCAGCGCCCCTGAGATTATCGCGCTTTTCAACTTCGTACTCCACCGGAAGTCCATGGCAATCCCAACCAAATTTACGCTCCACTTTAAAGCCGCGCATAATCCAATAACGAGGAACAATGTCCTTAATCGTATTGGCCAATAGGTGGCCATAGTGTGGCAGTCCGTTTGCAAACGGAGGTCCATCGTAAAAGGCAAATTCTTTTGCGTGAGTACGTCGCTCATTTTGTTTGGCAAAAATATTACCGTCTTTCCAGCTTGCGAGAATGTCTCGTTCCATTTCTGGGAGATTTACTTCGGGACGAATAGCTTTCATGACGCACTTCCTCAAAATATATACTGTAATGACTGCTAGTTATGACTTTTCGTCGTTTCCCGGCGTTTCAGGGCTTTACCATACGTTTTTGGCCTGTTAGAGGCAAGGATTCAGTGACCAAATTGTTGACAGTTTGCGCTCCGCCAGGCGAATATTTTGCCTTTGATTACAGGAACATGGCACGGTTGGGGTGTTGGCCTAGGGATTGCAGCATAGTTTGTAGGCAGGCCTCAAATAGGCGGGCCAAAGCTGATGCGATAAATCGAACGAACAGTCATTCTAAAATCCCGAGGCTTCTTTGAACGTTTTAGCCCTCAAAAAATTCTTAAACCTAGCGTGCATGGCCCTAAGTGTGTTGCTTGTGGCACCTGTCGGGGCCTCTGCTCAGTCGCTTTCGGTTGTGCATTACAGCAAAGAAGATTTGGCAGCCGCTTCTAATCCGACATTTATCAAAGCCACTGACCTAAGTGACTTATTTGTCTCCAAAATATCGCTCATCGCAGTCGCTCTTACTAGCCGCCAAGGCGGTAATAACGTCGCCATTCGCGATGTCGCCACTAGTGCGGCTCAAAAAAGTAAGGCCGCTTATGGTCGTGGAATGGCGACCATGACGCTTGATGGTGATGCACCGGACGCTCGTGTCGATAGCGATAAACTCCGCGTCACCCTATCTCAACAGACCCGCAAAGCGACCGAAGTTAAATTTAAAGATGCTTTTCCGATTTTCGAACGTATCAGAAAAGGGCTGACGTTTCAGCTCGATGTCATCCACTCTCGTTCAAAAAACACTGCCGTGAGCTCCGGACCTACGATTCGTTACGGACTCGTGGAAACGGACATTGTCTCCGACGACTCGCCCATCGACCTCGCCAGCAACGCTACAATGGAAGAAATGGGCGCAGGCTACTCCCGGCCTTCTAAAGTCGTTTACACAATCGACCGACTTGATGCTTACGAAAGCTCAACCGTTTTTGCTCAGCCCGCAACCGTAACGGACTCTGAAATTGGAACTCCTGCGCCCCAAAACGTAGATATGTGGAGTCGGTCGCCTTCTTCTAAAATGGACGTGACCATTGACGCTGCCGATCAAAATGCTGCTGTTAGTGATTCTGTTGGACAGGCCAAAGCGCCTGGCGCTCGTGTGACCATGACCCAAATCGACGGCTTCGTATCGGTGCAAGCTGTCAGCACCGATGTTAAAAATTCGCGAACCACAACACTCAAAGCTCCGCTGTACGGCCAGATGTCGCTCTCTCGCAAAATGAATAGTAAGTGGCAAACGACTGAGACCGCAGCTACCAATATTCTGGGCGACACTAGCCGCCCATGTGTAAATGTCGTATATGCTCACGTTGAGAAAAAAGTACGTGGCGAGGTGCTGATTAAGAAAGATCGCACCACCTACACAATCACCGCCGAGCCTCGTCAGGGTTGGGGATCAAATGGTGAAAATAAACTTGGTCGAGTTAACGACAAAATTAGCGTCGGCATGAACACGTCGTTCTAAGCATTACTCAATCCTAATTTTTGCCGTAATGGGAAAATGATCCGATTGAATATAACTCGTGTCAATCTTTGCCTCTATGACGTCAATACCTCGGACATACAATTGGTCGAGGGACGCCAGTGGACTGCGACTGTCGCCCTCAAGCAACACACGCTTTAAGCCAATAGATGCTAGGGCCTGATCTGCTTCGGAAATGTAGGCCGCAGAAAATGTATTGAAATCTCCCGCATAAATGATCGGACCAACGTGAGTGGCAATATGATCAATCACCTGACCAAGCTCCTTAGTTGCGGTGGATGGCCTCCGCATTAACGTGGCATGGGTATTCACCACGCAAAGTGCATGGCTCCCGCCCTTTACCTTATATTTGGTGATCAGAGTTGCTTTCGTGGTTTTGAAAATCGGCTCCGGGGCAAGACAAAGAATCCGCTTGCCGACTTCGTCTGGCGCAACTGCAGAGATCGTCATGACTCCTTCTCGAAAACCATCTCTGCGTCGATAGGTCGCCCCATGATGGGCCGCGTAACCGTCGGGTGCGTACTGCGCCAAAAGCTTCAGAGACAGGAGCGCCTCTTGGAATAATAGGAGGTGCCGATCTTTGACCATTCTTTGATATTCTTTCACGAATTCTACGCCACCAAGTCCCTTCCAAATATTCCATATTCCGATATCAAAGGTCGATGGCAACTCTCCAATGTTCGCTTCGCCCCACTGCCAAATGGACTCTTTTTCTGGAACATGCGAGATGTTGAAAACATGTTTCATGCTCTCAAGGACAAGCCTTACGGGTCGTTTTGCTCGGGTTTTATTGACCGCTAGCCGCTTTTTGTCACTCATTTCGCACTCGTTTCTCAGTCGACTTTCTAGCTCGTGCCTAGGGCGGATGTTAGATTTTTGAAAATCTTTGTGGCACCATTAAATCAAGGGGCAGTACATCCGCTTTCGCCCACATGACGGGTTGATCGGTTTGCGATTTTGACTTGTCACCAAATGCTCTGGCGATGGCCGTCCCCACCTCCTTAGCAAGAGCTCGGTAGGCTGTAAGTTTGCCTCCGTAAATGGTGAATAATAAATCGGAACCTTTTTCATGCACAGTTAGCAAATGTGTTCTTGAGGTCGATGACAAGCCGCTGTTCGGGTCTTTTGCAAGCCAACGCATTCCGGCAAACGTTTTGATGATGTCACTTTGTGTAAGCTTGATCGATAAAAATTGATTGCAACGATTTAAAAGATATTCAATTTGCTCAGGCTGCGCCACGCAATCATCGGGGTGGCCTGTGTAATTGTCTTCCGTTGTGCCAATGAGAGTGTACCCTTCCCAGGGCAAAACAAAAAATATACGGCCATCGGCTGGTGACTGTAAAAATAGACCTGAGGTCAACCCTAAGTCTCGAACCATCAGGTGAGTGCCCTGATTGTTTAGGCCCTCCACCTTTGGCTCTATCTTGGAAGCCTTAAAGATCTCGTGAGCCCATGGCCCAAGTGCATTTACGACATATTTTGCCGTCACGATTTTGGTTTCCTCACCCATGCGAAGTTCGACATGCCAGCCGTCATCACTGTGCGAGATCGAGTTCGCCTTCGTGCGTTCTGCGATCGTCACCCCAAGCAGGGTGGCCGATTTTCCAACGCGGCGCACCAAGGCTAGGTCGTCGGTTTGCCCATCAAAGAATTTGTAGAATCCCTTAAAGACCGATTTATCAAGTATTGGAGCTTCTTTTAGTGCCTCGTTGGGCGATAGCCAGACATGGCGGCCCATAGACCTGCCATGTGACAATGTATCATAGAGCCAAAGACCGATCTTGATCATAAAGCGAGGCATGCCTCCCTTTTTCATAACCGGAAAAATAAAGGGCAGGGATTTTACAATATCTGGCGCAAGTGTTGATAGTAAGGCTCGCTCTTCAAGTCCCTCTGCAACCAATGGAAAATCCCTTGGGTGCTGCAGATAGCGAAGGCCGCCATGAATAAGCTTGGTACTCTTTGAGCTCGTACCAGAGCCAATAATGGATTTTTCAACTACGAGCACGTCTCGCCAACCACGACTTGCGAGGTCGTGTGCAATACCTACTCCGTGAATTCCGCCACCAAGAATGATGACCCGGTACCGCGCCTCTAATTTTGTTCCGGTGGCTTTCCCTGCCGTCGTTTCGTTTGTATTTTCCAAATCATACCCCCCGATCCAGGTTTGCCTTCGACGGAATGTTCTGTGCGCATATTAGTCAGCCGTTTTGCGGCCACTCCACTTGACAACATTGCCCCGACATCCAATTCATTATACAATTTCCATACATCAATTCCAAGTTCGTCGAGGAATTTCTTCCGTTGATGCTGATTTTTCGAATTTTGACTCTATATTTTAGGAGAATATTCATGGATCATGTATCTGAACCAGCAGCTAAGGAGCGTTCTGAACGCGTGATGTCCCACGCGCTGGTTGAATTGCGTCGCAATAACTGGTGGCCATTCGGCGTGAAAAGTGCCGTCCTACTAGATTTGAGCCAGACTGGTTTTAAAATTGAGCTCACCGGCCCTGCCAACATTGAGTTGGAAAGCGTTTACTTTTTGACAATCCCTCTAAGACCATTTGGCGTGGCGAGTCCCCCGTCGATTCAAATTTCGGTTCAAGTAAAATGGTTTCAAAACGCAAAACAACGGCTCGGCGGCACCTTTGTAAATGTAAAACCAAGTGACAAACTATTCTTAGATACAATCATTGCGTTCGTACAAGAACAACCTAGTAGCTAATTAATCGGGGGATTTCTCACTATGTCTATTTCGAAAAAATACCATCGCACGAGTCAAACTGGCAACAAACGTCCCGTCATAATCGACGGAGCTAGAAGTGCCTTTGTAAAATCGTTTAGCGCCTTCGAAGACTGCGACACGTTAGAGCTCTACAGTCGCACGATCGCTGGGCTCATTCAAAAAACCGGAGTTAGCGTCGACGAAATTGACGAAATCTCGTGCGGCGTTGTTTTGCCGCAGACCAAAAACGGCAACGTAGCACGCGATACAATAATAAATTTGGGCCTGCCCTCCCACATTCACGGCTACACGTTAAACCGCGCGTGCACTAGCTCCATGCAAACCATTGCTGATGCCGCTCGCAATATTATGGCTGGACACGACCAAATTATTTTAGCCGGCGGAGTCGAATGCATCAGTGACACTCCCATTGTTTACTCGAAAGAGGCGCGACGCTTTCTCGTCAAATTGAACAAAGCAAAAACCCCGATGGCACGACTCGCCATGCTCTCCCAGTTTTCTGCGGGCGCCTGGCTCCCAAAGCCTCCAAGCATAAGTGAGCCCATGACAGGTCTTAGCATGGGGGAGCACTCAGAAATAATGGCCAAGAAAAATGCCATTCAACGCGAAGAACAAGATCGCTTCGCGGTTGCTTCTCATCAAAAAGCCGCAAAGGCACAGGCCGCCGGCATTCTGGCTGAAGAAATTGTGCCGATCTGGGCCCCCCCAAAATTTCAAGTCTGCGTGGACAAGGATAACTTAATTCGGGGGGATACCAGCCTTGAAGCGTTGGCAAAGATTCGCCCAGCCTTTGACCGGAAATACGGCACCATTACCGCAGGTAATGCCTCGGCCCTAACTGATGGAGCGGCCGCCTGCTTGATCGCCGATGAAGGTTTTGCTAAATCCCTTGGACTTAAACCAAAGGCCTTGGTGCGTGACGTTATGTTCGTTGGCGTCAATCCACACGATCAATTGCTAATTGGACCGGCCCTTGCCATTCCTCTGCTCCTTAAACGCAACGGCCTATCAATTAATGACATCGACTTGTTTGAAATCCACGAGGCGTTCGCCGCACAGGTTCTAAGCTGCATAAAGTCAATGGACTCCGCCACCTTTTGTGAAGAGTACTTTGGGTCCTCTAAAGCTTTTGGACTCGTGCCTGACGACAAACTAAACCTCAATGGTGGAGCGCTTGCGATCGGGCACCCCTTTGGAGCCACTGGCGCTCGCTTAGCAGGGTCTCTTGCCAATGCTCTCATTCGTCAAAATAAAAATATTGGGGTTATCGCCATCTGTGCCCAGGGCGGTATAGCTGGAGCCATGCTACTTGAACGAGTTGGTTAACAAAGGAGTGCTATTTAATGAGTAAGTTTTTCTCTCAGGTGAATCACAATGGAATATGCGTCGTGGCGTTTAATCGCCTAGACAAAGAGGCTAACACGCTTGCAACCGGTGTGCTGCGGGAACTTGATTCACTTCTCGACGGGCTCATTAAAGATTCTGCTGTTAAAGGAATCGTTTTTGCGAGCGGAAAAAAAGACCAGTTTATTGCCGGCGCAGATATTGATGACATTGCGAGCTTTAAAAATGCTGCCGAGGCTGCGGCAGGTTCACGGGCCATGCAGGCAATGTTTCAAAAAGTCAGTCTTTGTCAAAAGCCCACTGTGGCAGCGATTCACGGAGCCTGCCTCGGCGGAGGGCTTGAATTAGCGCTCGCGTGCAGTTGGCGGATCGCCTCCACCGACGAAAAAACCAAATTGGGGCTTCCGGAAATTCAACTTGGCTTTATCCCTGGAGCAGGTGGCACTCAACGCCTTCCTCGACTAATCGGTCTCGCCGCCTCCCTCGATATGATTCTCACAGCAAGGCGAGTGGATGGGAGCCGAGCCTTAAAAATGGGACTGGTAGACGCCTGCGTGCCGAATGGTTTATTACAAGCCGAGGCCATAAAATTGGCAAGCAAGATGCGACCCGCTAACGCAGGTGTCAAAAAATCCATCGCTCGAATTGCATTGGAGGGCAATATTATCGGTCGCCGCATCATGGCCGTAAAGGCGAAGCAGGCGGTCACGGAAAAAACAAAGGGACTCTACCCTGCGTCCTACAAGGCACTTGACGCCGTTTTTTCCGGTTTTGAGTTGAGTCTTGCGCGGGGTCTCGAACTAGAGGCCGATTACTTTGGCGAACTCTCCCAAACTAGCGAGTCAAGGGCCTTGGTCCATCTTTTTAACGCCTCAAATGCCGTTAAAAAACACCCCTACAAAGATGCGGGCAAAGACCGTTTTGGCGATGATTTGACTGTCAGTAGCGTCGGCGTCATCGGCGGCGGTTTCATGGGGTGCGGCATAGCCACTGTTTGTGCGGACCGCGGCATCCGAGTCGCCGTTAGTGATCCGAGCAAAGAGTCACTCGCTAGATTGATGAAAGCTGCGCGAGAATTCTTTTTCAAGAAAGTCAAACGTCGCCGCATCCGCTCGTTTCAGGCCGAGAGCTGCGTCGCCCAGATTACACCACAGTTAACTCCTGCTGGATTCAACAAATTGGATGTAGTCATAGAGTCTGTGTTCGAGAGTCTGGATTTGAAGCAAAAAATTCTTGCGGGCCTCGAAAAAGACTGCGGTAAAGACTGGATCTTCGCCTCAAATACTTCGGCACTCCCGCTAAAAGATATTGCCGGAAAATCCGCAAATCCAGAACGAGTGATTGGCATGCATTTTTTTTCTCCGGTAGATAAAATGCCGCTTTTGGAAGTCGTCGTCGCAGAAAAAACGGCGCCGTGGGTCGTGGCCCGAATTGTCGAACTCGGTAGTCAGTTGGGAAAAACCATCATTGTGGTTAAGGATAGCCCCGGATTTTATGTCAATCGAGCCTTGGCTTTTTATCTTGCCGAAGCTTCCATGATGGTTGCCGAAGGGGTCGCCATAGATTACATGGACGATGCTCTGACGGGCTTTGGGTGGCCCGTGGGGCCCATTACGCTTATCGACGAAGTTGGTCTTGATATCGGAACCCACGTCTTGAAAACTATGGAGGCCGCTTGGCCCAGTCGATTCAAAACACCTCCTCAATTTAAGCAAGTCTCTGATAGTGGGCGCCTTGGCCGAAAAAATGGAAAGGGATTTTATATTTATGTTGACGGAAAACGTATGGGCGTTGACAAACAAGTTTATGAGCTTATGAATGTTCAGCCCAATCGAAGCCTGGATAAAGAAGACATGATTAATCGGTGCGTTCTTGGGTACGTCAGTGAAACCATTCTTTGCCTTGACGACGGCGTCCTGCCGAGCCCGTACGAAGGCGATATCGGCAGTGTTTTTGGCGTCGGCTTCCCTCCCTTTTTAGGAGGACCATTTAAGTACATTGACCTCATCGGCGCCAAGGAAATCGTCTCGCGCATGAAAGCCCTAGAATCTAAGTATGGAAAGCGCTTTACCCCACCCTCCAGCCTGATAGAAATGGCAGAGTCCGGCAAAAAGTATTATCCCGATGAAAAATGTTAGACCGTCGCTCGCGCTTTCGCGCCGGCGACTAGTTGAGCCTTTTTGCACCCGTTCTATTCGAAATGATTGTCGCCCACGAATCTAGACCTTGGCTCCACAGCACCGAGGACACAGCTGCGCCGAGAAGTGCGCCGCCGACTACGTCGCCCACGAAGTGAACTCCCAGGTACACTCGACTCATTGAGATGAGCAAGGCCAGCGCCAAGCAAACTTTGGCCATTTTAGATTGGATACCATTTTTTTTGACCACGGCCGCCCAAACCGCAAAGGAGTTCGCGGCATGATTTGACGTGAATCCATAGCTGCCGCCACACTTACCGTCCATTAAAATTGACTTGCTCAAAATCCAGCAAGGTCTCTCTCGACCAACCAAGGGTTTAATCAATTCAAACGAAATGAGGTCGGAAAAGGCCACGCAAATGATGGCGCACCAAAACAAAATGATGAGGTCCTTTTTTTTGGCCGCATATGCATAAATATAGAAGGCGGAGCCGGCCAGAATCCAGGTCGACGAATCACTTAACCAAAACATGACCCCGTCAAGGAACGCATATCGCCCTGAAAGGGAGTTCACGAGGTGGAATAGAGTTTCTTCAATCTGGTTCATGAGATCCTTGGGCTCTAGATACTAGTATCCGTTTTCTTTTAATGACTTCTGAGTGAAATCTAATGACGGGAATTCATCTCGATTTTCCATTGGCACTCCAACGCGAGCAAACCTTACACGCGGCAAACGCAATGTGCCAGAAATTTTTGAGCTCGAAAATTGCAGCGGTCGTTTGGCCGAGCCGATCTGTGTCTCGGCTAGTTCGCCAGGTTTGTTTTTTGATGGGCCTGTGACGCCGGCATGTCCCTTGCCTTCACCTTTGTGGCCCGATTCCAAAGACGCTAAATTTCCACCACCCAGGTCCGGCATGCGCATGAATGTTGTCGTCTGATTTTTAGCGTCTTTTGCTGGCAAAACAAGGGATGACTTAGACTCTCCTCGAAGCACAAATATTTTCACGCGGTCGGTTCCTGTGTGAGAATTGGCGTTGGCCAATTCCCCCCAACCAATCAACAAGACCAGACACTGCAGCACCCTTTTAATTGAGCTCATAGACCCTCCTGTTACATTTAATGTCTCCCCAACTATCGGTTAAGGTTGGATTTTCTTTAATTCTCTCGACGGAAGCTCATGAAAATGTGGGGCCGACCGATCACAGGATTGGGGTTGGTATTGAATTGAAAGTAGCGGGAATCACATTGGAATTCGGCGACAATTGGATGACACCCATACTGCTGAAAAACCGCGTCAGACGAGGATTTTTGTCTCAGAGCTCGCTGATAAATTGAACCACAGGGAACGCTTCATGGCCATAGCAATTTTAACACGCGGCAAAACATCTGGACGAAGGGTTACTATCGTTCAATGGCCAGCAACCATCGGTCGCGATCCCACCTCTGTGCTGCACGTTGATGACGAAGGGGTCAGCAGGTATCACGCACGAATTAAGAAGCGAGACAAGTTGTATATTATAGAAGATCTCCAGAGTAAAAATGGCACCTACTTAAACGGCGAAAATATTTCGAACTGCATCATCAGTAGCGGCGATAGAGTTTTGGTCGGTGACACGGAGTTCATATTTTTGACTCCTGAGACTCAGGTAGATTTGGCATCCGAAATTGCGGAGCTTGAACACTTCGCCATGGCAGAGGATATTGACGATATAGGCGGCTCTTTCTCAATGTCAGAGAAAATTGACGGAAATGCCTCCCCTGCATCACGGCGAATAGGCTCGGATATTGAAGTGCATGGGGCATCTTTGACCTCTGAAATACTGTCTAAAATTTTTGAGCTGCAAGCAAATATTCTCTCCTCAGACGATGTTAAAGAATGTTGTGCAAATATCTTAAAGGGTCTGCACGCTCTCAGCGCAAAAGTTTCTAGGTCTGTGTTGTTCATCTGGTCTCCGAATTCAAAGCGACTCATCCCCTTGGCCGTGAGGCACTCGAAATCGGCCGCTAAATTCTATTTTAGCCGGCGCGCACTTGAGGATGTTATTGCAAGGAAGAGGGGCACCATTATTGCCCCCAACGACGGCAATTCCACTGCCGTGTCGCGCCATCGCATATTGTTGCCGATCATGCATCTTGGAATGGTCCTCGGCGTGATTCATTTAGAAATCGATGAAGTGGCTCTTCTTGTATCTGAAGACACCGTCCAACCTATGAGGTTTTTAATCGAACGCGTGGCGCCATCCATCGACTCATTTATGTTGAGACAGGATCTCGAAAATTTCAGCGTTGGCATGATTGAAGCCATGATTGCCACCCTTGAGGCCAAGGACACATATACCCATGGTCACTCAGAGCGCGTAAGCAGATATAGTCTGGCCATTGCAGATCAAATGAATCTGGACCGGGAGGTAAAGCGCCTGCTTTTGATGAGCGCCATTTGTCATGATCTCGGCAAAATTGGCGTGCCAGATGCCATCTTACGCAAGGCGTCATTACTCACTGCCGATGAATATGAGGAGGTCAAACAACACCCAACCATTGGCGCCAACATTGTGGCACATCTTCCTAACGCAAAGCGTTTTCTATCTGGGGTCAAATATCACCATGAAAAGTGGGATGGCTCCGGCTACCCTGATGGCCTTGCTGGGGAAGACATCCCGTTCTTTGGGAGAATTATCGGCGTCGCAGATGTGTTCGATGCTATGATTAGCGGACGCTCGTACTCTGGATTTTTGGACGCTACTGATGCCGTTGAAAAACTGGGTAACGAAAAAGAGCTATTCGACCCCGATATCCTGGCCGCGTTTACTGCCGCGTGGGAGGCCGGTACACTTACTCAAAAAACGAGTACCCGAAATAACGCCCTCAAAAAAGAGGGTGATGACTCCTAGACCAAAATTTTTGGTATACTTTGCGCAAAATTTTTTTTGTTAATCCCAATACTAGGTAAATTGCTCTGTACTTCAAGCCGTTTATCCCTAAGGAATTATTCCCATCCAACTCTCCGGCATGAGCGGGCTCGTTTTTGCGAGCGACTAGTCATCACATAATCTTGGTATTCAGGCTCCCTAGGGTTACAATAATATTAGGGATATTTTTTCTTGTCCATGAATTGGAGGGCCTGATGTTTGGAGAAATTGCGGCAAGTTTTCAACGGGGTAATATTTATTTAACCACTATGTTGGTGTTGGGATTTATTTCAACAGCGATCGTATTTGAGCGAATCATCATGCTCCAGTTTGTCTATCACATGGATTTTGGGAAGTTCTTGATGAATCTCAAAAGTCTTTTGACGGCCGAGGACACGACGCGCGCACTAAGCTACTGCAAAAGCTTTAGTAACACGTCGTTGCCAAGCATTGCTCGAAGAGCTTTGGAGGCCGCTGAAACCGACCCCACCACGATTCGCAGCGCGATTGAGGAAGAAACTATCTATTTTCTACCTCGAATTGAAACTCGCATCGGCGGATTGATGGCGCTTTCAACTCTCATTTTACTGACCGGAGTGCTCGGCGCCATTGATTCGCTTTGGAACACCTTTCATGCCATCAGCGTTTTGGATTCCGTTCAAAAGCAAGCCAGCCTAGGCGCCGAAATTGCGCGGGCGCTGAATCCTGCTGCGTTTGGCATCTTGCTTAGCATGTTTATTTTGGTTGGGTATTACATGGTTCGCGGCGCCGCCGTGCGCCTCACCGAAAAGATGCACCATGGTATAACTGTTCTCAATAATTTGCTGGTTCCGCCGGAAGTTGCCAGTTTCATGCCGATGGCGATGCCCTCGGGCGGATCCATGCCGAGTCTCGCCATGGACACAGCTGCACCAGAGTCACAAGAATCTGAACCCTCAGCACCCGTAGGAGCCGCCCCAGATGCATACGTCGCCGATACTGCAGTCGAAGATATCAGGGATGAAGAAGAGATTATCTGAGTCGGTTATTTCTGACGCAGTACTTTCATCTATAGCGCTTTGCGCTCTGCTATCTATTGTCACGTACGCCTCTCGTGCAGTTAGCATTGGAGGGACGTGGGGATTTATTGCTGTTGATTTGCCGGTAGTCTCACAGCCTTTTTTAGACAACTCGATTCACACCTTCAAGGAAAAGCCCGATGCCAGTATCGGGAATGCGACCCTAGTCGTGGCGGTCACTCCCACCGAAATGATCTTTGGTGATTTGCCGGCATTCACTCGCCATCGCAACGATGTGCGAAATAAATTTATCGTCCCCCATGCGGATGGCTCACCACAGGTCGCTAAGCTCCTTCAGCAATCGAGCGAATGGAGTCTTGATCGTAAAAATCGTCTGGGGATTCGCAGCGATGGTCTGGTGATCGTGCTCCCAGATCCGCGAGTACCGATTGCAGTGATTAGCGGTGTCATAGCCAACCTTCGTGCCAGTAAAACCTTTAGCCATGTCATGCTCGCTGGAGGTGTGCTTTGAGAAGAAAACGAGAGCGTCTAGGTGGTGCAAAATCAGCCTTTGAGCGACAAGCCGCACGCCTGAAACTCGATGCGCCTTTTCAAGCGCTGCCTTTGTTTATCCCTTTTTTAGCGGTCGTCGTTTTAAGTCTGTTCACCAGCCTAGAGTTAAATCGGAAACTTTTTTCCAATGCTAGGCCAGTCGAAGGTGCCGGCACTCTGGCTGAAGAAAAGGAAGTTTGGCTAAGTGTCGGAATTAGGAACAACATGGTGGTGGTCGCTACGCCAGAAGGAGAATCCTTTTCTTGGCCAATCTCTGGGCCAAACAAAGGCGAGTTGGCGCTCCTAGAATCATACTTGAGCCTGCGAGCGCGAAAATTGGTTGCGGACTCCGTTCGACGCGGACAACTAGACCGCCATCAAAACGTCGCCGCTTTATCCGTCGATCAAAGCCTCACCTATCAGCATGTACGACCAATAATTTACGCTTTGGCTGGCGCTGGTTTTTCGAGATATGGATTTGAAACAAGACTCTTTCGATAGAATTGTTTAGTGAGTTGCTGGAGAAATTATGGGTGTTTCAAAAGCTGGGATAAAATATTTGCATGTGAGCGTCTTTCGAGGCGGCGCAGAGATGGGTAAATGCGCCCGCCCTCTTGCAAAGATGCGGAGCGTTACCGCAGGCAAAGGCGCTTTTTGTGATATTAGGTCCGTAATTTGGCCACTATTGGACGAACTTGAAATCATTTTGAAGACAAAAGATGGGTTGATACTGAATCCACGAATCGCTTGGGATGGGGTCATACATAATGGCTCTACCACCAGTGTACTTGGGGCTCCCGGCCAACGGAAAAAAGTCTTTGCCATCACAGCCGCAACCTCCGCCAGTTTGCGGTATGAGGACTTATCCATTGCCATTCGCATTGGCCCTAAAATTCGCTCGTCTGAATTGCCAGGTAAATTGCGGTCGAGCTACAGGGTCTCGCCATTGACTTTGATCGCCGATAGTACTCAGGAATGGGTCTCTATTGGAATAGCTGCTTGCGCCTCGGCCCTAATTGCCAGCTTTGCTTTATTTACGCTGCTTCAGCGTCCAAATGAGCAATATGTAGGAATTTTGCAGCTCCCCGCTGAAAACCTTTTACCATTTCTTTCGCATCGTTACTTATCCGAAGCGCCGAATGTACTGCAAGAGGGACTTGATCGATTGGATTTGAATCGGAGTGTTTGGATTTTCTATTCTGATCTTGCGGGCGTCATAGGTTTTGGGGATGCCCCAGTCAATGCTAGTCCTCTTTTTCCCTCCACAATAGCGAATTACACTAAGATGGCTGAGGAACAAACGACCATTCTTGAAGCGGCAGCTACTCGTCAACAGGCACAGTTGACCAGCGAGGATACCTCGCGAAGTATAATGTCGGTCCCGATGGTTACAGGGGAAAGTCTTGACGGGCGGGTGGCAAGAGTTTTTGATAAGATTAATGTTTTGACCGATTCGGCCAACGAATTGGCTGACCGAAGAGTCTCGGTTGCAGCAGAATTTTTGAACGGCATTGGTTTCACCTTTGATCCGCGCAAGAGCGCTTCTGTAACCGTGGATAATTTCAAGAAGATTTCTGAAAGCTTTCAAGGAATAGAAAGTGACGACAAGGAGCAATTTTTACAGGCAAAAGCCGCCGGCGCTCGGGCCGCACTTCTTCAAATGGATATATTTGGAAAGGCGCGGCTGAAGACTGGTCTAACGAATTGCTGCTTTGCCGTGGTGGGAGCTCCGTTGACGCAAGAGGGACTTGTATGGCTAGCGCCTGATTTTACCCAAGGTGGTAACGGTGATCTAAGTTTTATAAAGGCGTCGTCTTGGGGCTCCCCCGTGCATGAAGCTCCGATAATCCGAGAGCCGCTCGCTGGCCATATAGATCCCAAGGATGTTGAAAAGATTATTTCTGCTGGACGCTATCAATTAAGACTTTGTTACGAGATTGCACTCCGCCGAAATCAAGCGGCGAAAGGGTCGATGGAATGGCTGATGCGAATTGACTCGCGCGGCATCGTGTCAAATATAGACCTAATCACAAATTCGCTAAATGATGAGGAACTCGTGCGCTGCATTCGAGACCGAATTGCGGCGTGGAAATTTCCAAAACCACGTGGTGGGTCGGTTGAAGTTCGATATCCATTTGAATTTTCTAGGGACAAAGGATAGACCTAGTTCCTGTCTGTATAGTCGTCCATGTGTCCCAATTTCCACATGAAAGTAAATAATGAAAAATCCTTTAATCACAAATTTCAAAAAAGACTCTCTCCGCATTATTCCGTTCGGCGGCTGCGGAGAATTTGGTATGAACATGACTGGGTATATCTGTGATGATCGTCTCTATTTGGTCGACGCGGGTGTGAGTTTTCCAGACCCCGCTAAACTAGGCGTTGAATCGCTTTTTCCAGATATGGCACCTTGGATTGACCAATTTGGCGGCGTCTACGCGTACATTATGACCCATGGTCATGAGGATCATATTGGAGCCTTGCCTTTTATGCTCGACCGCTGGCCAGGGCCTGTTTACACGACGCCTTGGGCTGCCAAGCTGATTCAAAATAAGCTAGATCGTCGAAACATAAAGACTCGCTATCCTATTCACGTTGTCGGTGCTGGTGACAGGGTCGAGTGCGAAGATTTCTCCATCGAATTCGTTCCGTTTAATCACAGTATTCCTGACTCGTGTGCGCTGATGATTCGTCACCCCAAGTTTAATATTTTTCATACTGGTGATTTCAAATTCGACTTTACTCCGATTATAGAGAAGCCCGTTAATATCGCACATCTGGAAAAACTCGGCAAAGAGGGCGTCCATGTCCTATTAGCTGACAGCACCAATTCTCACGTCAAGGGCTACAGCCCCTCGGAGAGTGTCGTGCTGGAACCCATGAAGTCCGCCTTTAAGGTTGCTGGCAATGGGGCGGTCATTGTCACGACGTTCAGCAGTAATTTTTGGCGCCTAAAAACTATTTTAAATGCGTGCGAGGCAACCGGACGGAAGGCTTTGATTTTGGGAGGCGGCCTCGACAATTGCCTTAAAGTCGCCTCGGAATTAGGATTATTTACGCCAAACCCTGGCCTCATCGTAGATTCGAGTGTGGCGGCCACCATGGATCGCTCCAAGATTTGCGTCATCGCCACAGGCAGCCAAGGCGAGCGCCGAGCTGCGATTATGCGTATTGCCAACGGTGAGCATAGGCAATTTTCCGTCACGCCCGGTGACATGGTCATTTTTAGTAGTCGCACGATCCCAGGTAACGAACGCGAAATACAAAATATGATGAGTAAGCTTGAAAGACGTGGCGCCACTATTTTTTCAGCCCGAAATGATCCTCTAATTCATGTCAGTGGTCACAGCTACCGAGAGGAATTGAAGGACTTAGTGAAGGCACTGCGTCCCAAAAATTTTATTCCTGTCCACGGCACGTTCAGTCACCTTTTAAGTAACTCAAAAATTCCTGCCGAAGTCGGCTTAGTTGGGACAAATACGTTTGTCATCGAGAATGGCGACGTGATTGATATTGATCAAAAATCGGCTAACATCACGGACCGCATTGACGTTAATCGCGTGTTCGTGGATAGCGAGTCCCTAGAGCTACTGTCTTACGATACTCTGCGGGAGCGTTTACGAATTGGGGAGCTTGGCTTGGTTGTTATTGCGGCTGCATACAGAAAAAGTGACGGCAAACTAATCGGCCTGCCCAGCATTGATGTTCAAGGCTTGGCACCCCCGAAAGACATGGACTTCAAGCAATTTGAAAACTCTCTACTTGCTGCGGCCAAAAAAGGATTTAAAAACGGGATCGCAGCAAAAGAAACTCATCACGAAAAATTGGAAGACCAGGTTCGCGTAGAAATGCGTCGTTATATGTTTCAGGTGTTAAAGAAGAAACCAGTCGTCATTTGCCACCTTCTGGCGGTCTAAAAGACTATGAGTCGACTTGTCATCGCCAGCGCTGCAGCATTTGAATCTGAGGAATTGGTTCGCCGCCTCGGATTATTGTCGATTCCTGTAACCAATATTATCACAGGCATTGGACACACACAGTCGACCATTATAGCCTCAAGACTTCAGAGTTTTATTCGCGGGAGAGATGTCATTTTTTGTTGCACCGGCGGTGTTATCGGCCCGTTTGAAGCAGTATCCATTTTTCGCGCCACGTCGGTCAAGCTTGCGCCCTTTGACGTGCGGGCTGGGCACGCGGAATTACTCGATCCATTCGATGCTACCTGCGCATTGACTGGGCTTCCTCTGGATCTTCCTACCTGCGACGTTTTTGCTAGCTTAGGGATTACCGTAGCCAGTGAAGTCCGCCCAATACCGGGTGTAAAGCTTGAAACTCTTGAACTGTACGGTGTAGCTAGAGCTTGGCTTTCCGAGGCCAACTCATTCACAGCCATTGTCGCATCCACTAATGCCACGGGACCCACCGCCAGGCAACAGTGGCGTGACAATTTTCAGTTGGCTGCAACCCTAACAGCTGACACAATGGTCCCCTATTTGGAACGTCTGCGGCACTCGTGGACAACTTGATGGTTTAACAAAATATCAAAGTGGACGGATTAAATGAAATTAATTGAAAAAAAATCAATTCTGAAAACTCACCCGTTTGAGGTGGAAGAAATTTTTTTTGAACTGCCCGATCTAAAGCCGAGTCATTCTTATTTTCGGCTGGCAGCGGCAGACTGGGTGAATGTTTTGCCGGTCACAGCCAATGGCCAGGTTATCTTAATTCGACAGCCGCGAGTGGGGACTATGAATTTTGTTTTGGAGACTCCTGGCGGCGTGATGGATCCCCATGAAAAAGATGCGACCATGGCCGCCGCAAGAGAATTAGAAGAGGAGACTGGATTCGTCAGCCAACGTTTTTTGCCGCTTGGGTCTATCAACCCAAACCCCGCGATCATGACGAACCGTTGTCATTTTTTCGTGGCTTTAGGCTGTCAACCGACGACCAACCGCAAGCATTTTCCTGACGCCGACGAGCGGATTACTCTTGAACTCGTTAATGTTCAAGATCTCGACGGCCTAGTTCGGACTGGACAGATTAATCATGCGTTGGCTTGCCTGTGTATTATGCTCGCCGGTCGGTATATTGGTTTAAAGTCCTCGTAGAGCCCATTCGTTACCACCCGGTTACAGCACCCTTGTTTCAAGAAGTACATGTGTTATGATTGATTTCAATAGAAATGTATAGTCACGGCATAGGGGCGACTAATAGTGAGTCAAGCAGAATTCTTCATATCGGGCGTAGGCAACACTGATATCGGACGTGTTCGAGCCACGAATCAAGACTCCTATCTTTGCGACAACAAAAGAAGCCTATTTGTTGTGGCGGACGGCATGGGCGGACACGCTGGCGGCGAGGTGGCAAGTGCCTTGGCCGTTCTAAATATTCGCTCTTATCTAGACTCGAAACTTGCGACATATTTGCAGAGCGCCGAAATTAATATCGGCGCCGTGGCCGCTATCGTCGCCGAGTCCATAAATTATGCGTCCATGCGTATTTATGAACGAGCACTTGAGGAGCCCACTTTAAAAGGCATGGGAACAACGGCAACGGTGGCGCGGCTCGTCGGAAACTCACTGGTCGTGGCGCATGTCGGGGATAGTCGGCTCTATTTGGTGCGCTGTGGGTATATTTATCAGATTACCACTGATCATAGCTTGGTGAGCGAGCAGATTCGAGCTGGAATCATTACGAAGGATGAAGCTGAAAACCACCACCTACGCAATGTAATCACTCGCAGCGTTGGGTATCAGGAGCAAGAAGACGTCGATTCCTATATTCTAGCCTTGGAGTCGAACGATTTAATTTTGATTTGTAGCGATGGGCTTCACGGTCGAGTCTCTTCGGAAACTATCTCAAATTGCTGCAAAAAGTATGGCGTTTTAGCCGTTGACCATCTTATTTCAGAAGCAAATACTTGTGGCGGCGACGATAATATTTCGGTTGTCGTCTGCCACGTTAAAGTTTAATCAAATATCGCCGAACACTCTCTTAAGAAATTCGTTATTTCTCAAAGAGGGTTGCCGTGCGCCATTACACCATTGTCATTGCACCAGAAGGTAAATCCGGCTCGAAGCTTTATGAAGTTTCGTACCGACTGGTTTTTGCACTCAAATTTGCGGCCTTGGTCATACTACTTCTGTCTGGCTATGTGTTTGCTGACTATATACAGATGAGATCCCTGCGCACAGTATATTTGGAGGCCCTCCAAGAAGAGCGAATGATGAAAGGCGAGGCCAGAATTCTAATGACAAGTTTAGACGAAGTGAAAGCGTCTCTGCGTAAGGTGAGAGAATACTCGGGCAAATTAATGGCCATTGCTAATCTGCAGGCCGGCTCATTGGTTAAAAATGCCGGTGTCGCGGCAAACCAAAATGGCTCGGCTAGCGGAAGTAATTCTGCTGCGGGAATCCAAATTCCTGCCTTTAAATCTTCGATTCCGGATAATGTTTCGTTTGACCGCCTTATTTTTAAGCCCGTATTTGCTCGTCTTGACTCCATTACGTTTAGCAGTCAAAACGGTGTTTATGAGATTCAACAAGTGATCAGCCGTCTTTCCCGGCAGACCACCCTTCTCGCTTCTATTCCATCCCTTGCACCATTGGACGGTTGGATCACGAGTGCCTTCGGAAAGAGGACCAGTCCCTTTACTGGTGAGCCGGCTATTCACAAAGGTCTAGACGTGGCCGCTCCAACCGGCACGCCAATTTTTGCACCTGCAGATGGTGTGGTCCTTTTTGCTGGCCAAAGGACGGGCTTTGGAAATTACATCTTAATAGCGCATGGCACTGGAATTACAACTGGTTACGGGCACAATGCCCACAATTTAGTGAGCGCAGGCCAGGTCCTACATCGCGGCGATCAAGTGGCGACGGTCGGGCAGAGTGGCCGTGCAACTGGCCCGCACTTACATTACGAAGTCATTCTCAACGGTCGCACCGTCGACCCAGCAAAATTCATTCTGAATATTGATCAGTTAGGCGTGTCAGCCCACTAAAAATTGTATATGATATTATTCCCCTATCCGCCGCACATAAATCTGGTGGTGGTGAACCCCTGCGAGGATATTTGTAATGTTGAAATTTCTTAAAAAACTAGTCGGCTCAAAAAACGAACGCGAAGTAAAGCGTTTAGGCTCCTACGTAAAAAATACTAATTCTCTCGAAGCTGCGATGAAGCTTCTAAAGGACGAAGAGTTTCCAATTAAAACGGCTGCATTAAAAGAGCGGCTTACCTCAGGACAAACTCTAGAGAGCTTACTGCCGGAAGCGTTTGCCCTCGTTAGGGAGGCCGCTTTAAGGGTGCGTGGTGAACGCCATTACGACGTGCAATTGGTGGGTGCCGTTGTACTTCACGAAGGCAAAATTGCTGAAATGAAAACAGGAGAAGGCAAGACACTCACAGGAACTGCTGCCGTCTATTTGAATGCGCTAACAGGCAAAGGTGTACATGTCATCACAGTCAACGATTATCTGGCCCAACGTGATGCCGAGCAAATGGGGCATGTGTATGCTTTTTTGGGGCTTACTACTGGCGTGATTGTACACGGTTTGACTGATAGTGAGCGTCGTCAGAATTACGCCGCCGATATTACTTACGGCACGAATAATGAATTTGGCTTCGACTACTTGCGTGACAACATGAAAACGGATTTGGCGCGGTTTGTTCAACGAGGTCACAATTTTGCCATCGTCGATGAGGTCGATTCCATTTTGATTGATGAGGCGAGAACGCCGCTGATCATTAGTGGACAAACAGAAAGCGATCTGCGTTTATTTGTGACCGTGAATACATCCATCCCAGGCCTTCACAAAGACGTAGATTACATGGTCGACGAGAAAAGTCGGGTTGTTTCCTTGACTGAAGACGGGATGAGTAAACTTGAAAAAAGGCTGCGAGTCGATAATCTTTATGATCCTGCCAACATCGATTTTCTGCATCACGCCCAGCAGGCACTCAAGGCCCACATCATTTTCAAAAAAGACGTGGACTATGTTGTTCGTGACGGCAAAGTTATTATTGTCGATGAATTTACAGGTCGTCTAATGGCTGGTCGTCGGTACAGTGACGGACTTCACGGCGCCCTTGAAGCGAAAGAACATGTTGAGGTTCAAAGTGAAACTCAGACCATGGCAACTGTAACCTTTCAAAACTATTTCCGACTTTATTCTAAATTAGCTGGCATGACTGGAACTGCGGATACGGAAGCGGTCGAATTCAAGAAAATTTATGGCCTCGACGTCGTTTGTATTCCGACAAATAAAGTCATGATCAGAACCGATCATCAGGATGAAATATATCGCACCGCTCGCGAAAAATTCAACGTCATCGCCGACGAAGTAGAAAAAGCTCAAAAGCGTGGCCAACCTGTACTCGTCGGAACCGTCTCTGTTGAGAAAAGTGAACTGCTATCAGCCCTGTTGAAAAAACGCGGCGTCGAGCATGAAATTTTGAACGCAAAAAACCATGCCCGCGAAGCTATCATCATTAAAGAGGCTGGGCTTTCTGGCCGTGTGACCATTTCAACCAACATGGCAGGTCGAGGCACGGATATTATCCTAGGACCAGGATCTAGGGAGGGCGGCGGCCTGTACGTCATTGGGACTGAACGCCACGAATCGCGTCGTATCGACAACCAGTTGCGCGGCCGCTCTGGTCGCCAAGGTGACTCGGGAGAATCTAAATTCTTTCTAAGCCTTGAAGATGATTTGATGCGTATTTTTGCTAGTGATCGCCTGAGTTCTATCATGCAGCGTCTTGGCATGGAAGAGGGCGAGGCGATCGTTTCTCCGATGGTCTCTAAAGCCATTGAACGAGCTCAACGAAGGGTCGAAGAACAAAACTTTTCTAGCCGAAAGCATTTGCTCGAGTACGACGACGTCATGAATCAACAACGACAAGTGATCTATGGCCTGAGAAATGAGGCGCTCAACAATTCGACGGGACAGTCGCTAGACTTTATTCCAGACGGGGTCGGAAAGCTGGCGGCAGAAATTGTTGGCCGCAATGCGTCGCTTGAAAAAGGTGGCGGGTTTGCTATGGAGGCTATTTCGGAGCAGTCCAAAACAGAGCTTGGAACCGTGTTGGCGCTAACTGATGTGAAGGGAAACGACGTCTCTGAAGATGTCCTGGTTGAAAAAATTGCTGATCAAGTACTGGCTTTTTATGATCAAAAATTTAAGCATCTCGGCAAGGAAAATCTTGGCCAACTTGAAAGCTACGTGTTTTTACAAGTCATTGATCGCGCCTGGAAAAACAACTTGCAGGGAATGGACAACCTTCGCGATTCCGTAAGCCTTCGCAGCTACGGGCAGCGAGATCCCCTTCAGGAATATAAGAAGGAAGCGTTTCGCTTGTTTGAGGCCATGATGGGCCGCATCTATAGTGAAACGACCCAGGCCATGCTCCACATGGAGGCTCCACAGGTATCTACCAAGATTCCAGAGGCCGACGAACCTGATGAGGACACCCTCAGCTTTAAACATCCTGCCGCTCCGGCGCGGGAGCTTCCAGCCTCCGCGGCTCCGCAAGGCATAACGCGATCCCCGGCGAGTGAAGATGGAATGATCTATCACGGCTCGCGGGCCGATCAGGAAGCACCTCAAAAGAGGGCTCCAACGGCCCAAGCTCCGATGCGTAGTGCCGCAAAAGTTGGTAGAAACGATCTGTGCCCTTGTGGCTCCGCAAAGAAATTCAAAAAGTGTCACGGGCAGCTTGAAACCAATTCTTAGGGGTCACAGGTCAGCAATTCCCGCCCAAGATTTCTTTGACGGTTTGACGCGGGTTTCATGGCATCATAGAAAATTCTTTTCGTAATGTTTTCGGCATCATGGTGCTTCAAAAGCTATAGATATTAGATGGTTGCATAGTGCAGCCAATGATGGGCGACCAATTTCCCGAATGTCTTGTTACGCATCTGTGATGAAGTCCTGGCTTCTTGCGGCTGTAGTGCCGCAATAATCAATGTTCATGATTTCATTGGCGATTTTATTTATCTCTGGACGGAATTCGCGAGAGGTTTCATCGAAGTCTCAAATCAGAGGTGTTAAACAGAGTTGGGTCTTATCACCAGTTTTAAACTGGCAGCATAATAAAGCGGTAGTACACAGAAAATCTTGGCTTAAGAATGTAATCAACGAAAACTATTTGGAATTAACTTAAAGCCATAACCAAATTCCGCCAATCTTGCACCACCAATATCAGACAGATTCTCACCAACAATTTCCCCACCCATTTTTTCATAGAATTTGCAGTGAGGATTGTCTATTTGTTCAGTGCAAGGATTGAGGGCATCGTCGAGCGGGCTATGGGAGCCCCTCTCGACTAATATCCACTCCTTACGGCGGGACAGATTCTGATTTAAGAAATGGTAATAACCCTGAGAGAGCGGAACCTGTGGGTCTGTCTCGCCATGGAGATAAATAAGTGGCGATTGAAGTTGAAAATTCTTCGAATCGTACGGAAATCGTTCCGCAATCCCTTCACACATATCGTTATTTTGCGGTGTATTCGGTGAAATAATCAATTCCATATTGCCGTTGCGATCAATCGATGATCCGTAGGAGTCGAGAGGATTAAATATCTCTTGGCACGAGATTCTTGTAAAAACGAAACGTAAGTAAGATGGAAACAGAGTCTGGTACGAGGGATCCCGGCCGTAAAACTTTTTACGAATCGATCGCATGATTGGTCCCTCACCTCCACCGCTTGCACTGAGCTCATCATTGAGTGCCTCTAGTTGCTCGCCGGACGCACGGTAATGATTTCCAACGTTAAACAGATAACGACCCCATTCGGCCCTAGTTCCCCCTAAATCTGGCAGGCTGCCATTGGCAAACAAAAGACCTGCCTTGGGATACTCGGACTTTAAGCGTTGCCACTGATCAATGTGACTTACATGCCAATCTCGCATCGCACCAAATTTATGTCCAACCGTCCCCATCAGCACCACAGCACGTGGTCTCATGCTGAGATCGTTTTCAAGGTGAAACGCTAGCTGTGTCGCACTGACTGTTCCGTAGGAATGTCCGAAAATTATAAAATCCTTCAGGCCCAGGTGCTTTATCACGTAACCTATATCTCGCACTGCCTGCCAAGTGGTTATGGCATCGTCAGTATGACTATGTCTGGTTGCAAAGTTACAGCCAACGCCTCGCTGATCAATATTAACGAAGTTGCCAGTGGTCCAGTGACTGCGGTTTCCTATACTTGGCAATCCCGGGCCTCCAGGGAGGTAAATTATCGTCGGTTCGGATGGACGAGAGATCTTGGCTTCGTAGTAGAATGAAAAAATTTGGCTGTCCGAACGGTCGTGATAAATCGGTACACCCTCAACCCGTGAGACGCTTTGCGAATTGCAGAGTAATTTAAGGTCTTGGAAATAAGACTTAGCACTTTCATCCAGATTTGGGTCGGACAGCACTCGTTCGACTTCGTCGTTTTGCCAGCCGCTCGGGGAGGCGTCTAGGGTAAGGGACGGACGGGTTTCTCCGCAACTTACAAGGAGAAAAGTTAAAGTGAGTAAGGACTTATGTGACATAACGGAGTTCCTCTAGGAAGTTCGTTTTTCCATTTACCGGCCAGCACATTGCACGGTTCCCCGTATTGGTGCAAGGGCATAATCCTGGAATTAACGCATTGTAGTGCAACTACTGTAGGTTTCAGGCGGCTGCTAACAGCCGTCAAGTTTCGTAATGTTCCAACGCTAAGTGATCTTGATACAGAAAACATCTTGAAATGTATGATCACCAGCTCAACAGCCAGCACGGCATGTTCAAAAAAGTGGCAGAAAATATGCTGCCCGATATTTGCAAATAGGCGTTGAATGCCTTACGATCGAGTTTTTAGGAACGACAAAATGCTTTCATAAAGGCAGGCATCGTGTATTTCTTATCACTTTTATAGAATTTGTGGTGATATATACACATTGCGCGTGTAAAAGTTACCACTTATATTTATATGTGTGATAGAATATACACATTGGGAATCGAAATGAATAAAGACGGCGTTGTTCAATATCTAAAAGAAAAGCGGGTTGCTCGAGCGAAAGAGCTACTGCCATTTATTGACCATCCATTCGAGCTACGACGAATGGACGAGGCTGGTTATATCAATTCGTTGGGCGGCGGTTTCTACGCCCACGCATCAGTTGACTCAGTTCTCGGAGGCTTTGCAGTCGTTGCGCGCTTCTACCCGAAAGCTGTCATATCAGGTCTATCTGCATTGCATTTTTATGAGCTTACAGATCAAAGTATAAATTACATCGATGTCGATATCCCTCGAACAACGTCGATCCGAAACGAGCTCATAAAGCCCCACCGAGTGAACGCAAACCTGATGATTGGAATTGATGAAGTTTCGGTAGAAAGTTACACAGTCAAAATCTATAGCCCTGAACGCGCCCTTTGCGATGCGATAAAGTTATTTGGAAAGGGAGAAATCTTTTATAAAGCACTCAAAAGGTATATGGCAAGAAAGGACAAAGACACAGTTGAGATCGCCAGATTAGACCGCATTCTAAGGACCGATGTACTTGGAAGAGTGGCGCAGGAGTTCGCGGATGGCTAAAGGCGCAAAAACATACCTTGCAAAGGCAAAATCTTGGGCTGCTCGAAACGGTCTACACGGAAGCGCGGCATTTTCTAAATACGGCATGCTCACGTATATGGAGCACTTGTGTTCAGAATCCAATGAATTTGTATTTAAAGGAGGCAATCTTCTTTGGGTATACATTGGCACCCCGCGCGTTACGGTTGATTTAGATTTTGTCACAAATACGCTGTATGAGCACGAAGACGTCAAAAGTCATTTGGAAGCAGTATGCTCACAAGCAACTGATGGCATAAAGTTTTCGCTTAAGAGTTTTAAAGCCATTGAGCGAGAGAACGGTCGTGGCGCTGCAGTTAGAATGAAATACCGGACGGAACAAGGGCAAGAAAACACCTTTGATATCGACGTTGTCTACGCAGTAAATACTTTGACAGAGATCGTGTCATCTCCGATTGACGGGCACAGCATTCAGGCAGCGGCTATGGAGAACATTATTGCCGACAAGCTGGACGCGTCGCATTCGTACGTTGCAGGCAACACGCGCATGAAGGACTTCGACGATCTTTGGAGGATCAGCAAATCAAAAAACAAGCCGATCAACTGGCAGAAACTTAAAAAACTTCTGACAGATCGTATGATCAAAGTGTCACTCAATAAAGACTGGATCACAGACTCAATGCGAGAACTTTGGAGAGTTCACGCATCGGAATATGAAGACTTACCTAAGGATTTGAATTCACTTTTCGAAGAAGTGAATCTATGGCTCGAAAGATGCGACGGTGAATCTTGAAATTTAGTTTCGGAGAACCCTCTGCGTCAAAAAGGGCCAATGATGGCCGCACTGTTTGCCCTCCTGCTTTCTCTGCTTTCAATGACCTTTAGCTGGAGTCGGATAGTTGGGGATGGCCCTATTTTATGGACACGAGCGGCATAGAAATGGCTCGTGTCCATTTTTGGCAGGGAAGATCATTTCCGCTCTTCCGTTCTTCCGCGTTCAATTCGGTGCTGCGGATCACCCGTCGGATGCGAATTTTTGCCGCAGAAAAATTAATAATGAGTCCAACTTCCAGACGAGTTGCCTTTAAGTAGGACAAGCATGTTGCTAGATGCGCATCGTCGATATCTTTGACCGCCTTGAGTTCCACGACAACTTTATTGTCAACGACAAGGTCCATGCGATGCATTCCAACGAGAGTCCCTTTGTAGCGGATATGAACAGGTAGCTGACGATGAAATTGAATTTTTTGGTCGTTCAGCTCAAGGGAGACCGCTTCTTCGTATACTGATTCGAGAAAACCAGGGCCAAGCTCTTTGTGGACTGAGATGGCACAAGCAATAA